>DATMGQ010000265.1:0-27786 GCA_035555395.1 Acidimicrobiales bacterium | reverse complement strand
CGGCCACCGGGCGTCGGTCGCCGCGCTCGCCGGCACCAACGGCCTCCAGCGGACCAACGCCGGCATCGTCCAGCACGCGGTGCTGAACGGCGTGCGGCTGCCGCTGTCGTCGTTCACCGGCATCGACCTCTCGCGGGTGCGGGCGGTCGAGCTGCGGTTCGACCGGATCGGTGCCGGCCGCCTGGCCATCGCCGACCTCGCCTTCACCCTCGAGGGCACGGGATCGGCCGCCGCCAACACCACCGGCGTCGGCCCGATCGCACCGCCGGCCTCGCCGTGCCGTCGCACCGCCGCCAGCCGGTGGGCGTGCGCGGTCGGCCAGCTGGCGTGGGGCCGTGACCCCACCACCGCCGAGATCGCCTGGCTCGGCGCCGGCTACCCGACCGCCGCCGGCCGCAAGCAGATGATCGCCCGGGCGCTCGGCGGGCCCACCGCCCACGGCCTCCGGCACGCCCAGTTCCTCCAGGCCTTCACCCAGGGCGAGGTCGACCCCGCGTGGGTCAGCTCCTCGCTGACCCCCACCGGCAAGAAGTACTGGGAGACGGCCACGGTCGAGCTGGTCGCCGCCTTCTCGGGCACGACGGCCACCCTGTCGACCCCCGAAGACGTCGTTCGGGCCGCCTACGAGTCGATCACCGGGCGAGCCGCCGACCCGGGCGGGTTGGCGTACTGGGCTCCCAGGGTCCGCTCCAGCGGCGGCGCCCGGACCCTCGCCGCCAACCTGGTGCGCACCGCCACGGCGCGCGGCCGCATCGTCGACGAGCGCTACCAGCAGGTCCTGGGCCGAGCCGCCGACCCGGCCGGCCGGGCGTACTGGGTCAACAAGCTGGCGACCCCGGGCGGCGAGCAGGCCCTCGTGGCCTCGCTCATGGGGACCGAGACGTTCCGCACCTGGGCCATCCGCTGACGGGGCCGGTGCTCCGAGGTCAGGCCGGCTGCGGTCGCGTTAGCGTCCGCAGCCGATGACCCTCTTCGACCCGGAGCCCACCCCCGAGGCCGCGGCGCCGGGGCCCACCGAGCGGATCCGCATGGTCGTCGCCTACGACGGCGCCCCCTTCTCGGGCTTCGCCCGCAACGAGGGCGTGCGGACGGTGGCGGGCGACCTCACCCAGGCCATCACCACCGTGCTCGGCGAGCCCGTCGAGCTCACGTGCGCGGGCCGCACCGACAAGGGCGTGCACGCCCGGGCCCAGGTCGTCACCTTCGATGCGCCGGTGGGCTCGGTCGACGCCGCCCGCCTGACCAAGTCGCTCAACAAGCTGTGCGGCCCGGCGATCGCGGTCTGGGGCGTGGAGGCGGTGGAGCCGGACTTCGACGCCCGCTTCTCCGCGGTCGCCCGCCGGTACCGCTACCGCGTCCACAACAGCCCCACGCCCGACCCGTTCTCGGCGAACGCCGCCTGGCACGTCGACACCCCGCTCCAGCTCCCGGCGATGGTGCTCGCCTGCGACGCCGTCATCGGCGAGCACGACTTCGCCTGCTTCTGCCGCCGGCCCAAGCGCCGCGACGGCGAGGAGGCGAGCCTGGTCCGGCGGGTCACCGAGGCCGAGTGGTTCGACGACGGCGACGGGCAGCTCCGCTTCGAGATCGAGGCGTCGTCGTTCTGCCACCAGATGGTGCGGTCGGTCGTCGGGACGCTCGTCGACGTCGGACGGGGGCGCAAGCGGCCCGGCGACGTCCTCGGCATCATCCGCTCCGGCGACCGCGACCGGGCCGGCGACCTCGCACCACCCCACGGCCTGACCCTCTGGACGGTGCGCTATCCCGGCTGGTCCTCCGACGAGGGCCGGGGCGGGTGGCCCGGGGCTGCCGACCCCGGGTGACCCCACGTTGACGCTGCGCGAACGCGGCCCCCATACTCCATCGGTCTGACCAGCCGGCCGCAGACCTCGCCGCATCGCCCCAGGGTGGACCCCATGTCGATCGCCTTCCACTGGTTCCTGCCCACGAACGGCGACGGTCGTCGTCTGGTGGAGCCCGAGCAGCCGGTGCCCGGCACGGCGGGTGGCCAGCGCCCGGCGACGTTCAACTACCTGACGCAGATCAGCCTGGCCGCCGAGGCGCTCGGCTTCGAGGCCGCGCTCACCCCGGCGGGGCCCTGGTGCGACGACGCATGGGTCACCACCGCCGCCCTCGCCCAGCGGACCGAACGGCTCAAGTTCCTCGTCGCCTTCCGCCCGGGCGTGACGTCGCCCACGCTCGCCGCCCAGATGGCCGCCAGCTACCAGTTCCACACCAACGGGCGGCTGCTCCTCAACGTCGTCACCGGCGGCGACTCCTCCGAGCAGCACTCGTACGGCGACTGGCTCGACAAGGACGGCCGCTACGTGCGCTGTGGCGAGTTCCTCGACGTCGTGCGGGGCCTCTGGTCCGGCGAGGTCGTCGACTACGAGGGCGAGCACATCCACGTCGAGGGCGGCGCCCTCGGCCGCCAGCCCGACCCCGTCCCGGACGTCTACTTCGCCGGCTCGTCACCCGCCGCGCTCGACGTGGCCGCCCGCCACGCCGACGTCTACCTGACCTGGGGCGAGCCGCCCGCGCAGGTGGCCGAGAAGCTCGACCGGGTCCGCGAGCTCGCCGCCGCCCAGGGGCGCACGCCCCGCTTCGGCATCCGGCTCCACGTCGTCAACCGCGACACCTCCGAGGAAGCCTGGGCTGCGGCCAACGCCCTGCTCGACGGCATCTCCGAGGAGGAGATCGCCAAGGTCCACGCCCGCATGAAGACCACCGAGTCCGAGGGCCAGCGCCGCATGCTCGAGCTGCACGGCGGCAGCCGAGACAACCTCGAGGTCTCGCCCAACCTCTGGGCGGGGATCGGCCTCGCCCGTGGCGGCGCCGGCACGGCGCTCGTGGGCAGCCACGCCGAGGTCGCCGACCGCATCGAGGAGTACGCCGCGCTCGGCATCGACGAGTTCATCCTCTCGGGCTACCCGCACCTCGAGGAGATCTACTGGTTCGGCGAGGGCGTCCTGCCCGTGCTCGAGGAGCGCGGCTCGTGGACCCGGCCCGTCGGCGCTGCCGAGGGCATGCGCACCGGCACGATCGCCTCGGGCGGCGTCAGCTTCGGCGTCGTCCCCGAGCGGAAGTAGCCCGAACGGGTCCACCATCCGCCGGGTGGGCTCTGCTATTTGCCCTGTCCGACCAGCGGGCCGTAACGTATCCCTTCGGCCCGAAGCCGCCCTGGGGGCGCTTCCGGCTCACGACCAGCAGATCCAAGGATTCACCGTGCCCACGTACACGCCCAAAGCTTCAGAGATCGAGCGCAACTGGCTGATCATCGACGCCGATGGCCTGGTGCTCGGCCGCCTCGCCACCGAGGTCGCCGCCATCCTCCGTGGCAAGCACAAGCCCACGTTCGCCCCCCACATCGACACGGGGGACCACGTGGTCATCATCAACTGCGAGAAGATCGTCCTCACGGCCGGCAAGGCCGAGAAGAAGAAGGTGTTCCGCCACTCCGGGTTCCCGGGCGGCATCAAGGAGCAGACCTTCGCCGACCTCCTGGAGAAGAAGCCGGAAGACGCGGTGCGCAACACCGTGCGCGGCATGCTCCCGAAGAACCGACTCGGCCGGGCCCAGCTCAAGAAGCTCAAGGTCTACGCCGGTCCCAACCACCCGCATGCCGCTCAGCAGCCTCAGGTGCTCGAGCTCGACCACGCCCGCCGCAGCGCGTAGGAGTCCCTGACGTGTCCAAGCCCCTCGTGCAGTCCACCGGTCGCCGCAAGGAAGCCGTCGCTCGCGTCCGCCTCCGCCCCTCCGAGGGCGATGCGGAAGCCACGATCACCATCAACGGCCGCGACTGGGTCGACTTCTTCCCGAACCCGACGCACCGCATGATCCTCCAGGAGCCCCTCAAGCTGACCCAGCTCGAGGAGTCCTACGACGTCGACGTCACCATCCACGGTGGCGGCGTCACCGGCCAGGCCGGCGCCGTGCGCCTCGGCATCGCCCGGGCCCTGATCGAGCTCGACCCCGAGCTGCGTCCCACCCTCAAGCGCGCCGGGTTCCTGACCCGTGACGATCGCAAGAAGGAGTCCAAGAAGTACGGCCTCAAGAAGGCCCGCAAGGCTCCCCAGTACTCGAAGCGCTAGTCGCTCCTCCGAGGCGCTCGCCGTCTCATCGTTCGGTCGAAGGCCGCAGCTCCCTCGGGGGTTGCGGCCTTCGTCGTTCTCCTGGTCGCCGAGGCCCGTCGGGCTGGTCGGGGCTCGCCGTTGGGAAACCACGCGCCCGGGGCCGGGTGCGTCGGGTGCGGTCGTGAGGTTCGGGGTCGTCGTCTGCTCGGGAGGTCGTGCCCGAGGTCGGGGATCGTCGACGACGTGGGGAGTCGCTCGTTTCGCTTCGGAGCGACCATCCACGTCTGCGTTCACGCAGCGTGGCCGACGCGACCCGGTGCTCCGATGGGAAACGGCGGAGCACGGGCTGGCCGATCGGCGACCAGGTGTCGGCGCACCGGTACGGTGGCCACATGAGCTTGAAGTTCGGGACGGATGGGGTCCGCGGGGTCGCCAACCGGGAGCTGACGCCGGAGCTGGCGCTGAACCTGGGACGGGCTGCCGCCCGGGTGCTCGGCGGCGCGCGCTGGCTGATCGGGCGCGACACCCGGCGGTCGGGGCCGCTGCTGGCCGCCGCCCTGTCCGCCGGCCTGGCCACCGAGGGCGTCGAGGTGATCGACCTGGGCGTCGTGCCCACGCCCGGCGTGGCCTTCCTGTCGGCGGCCGACCACGTGCCGGCGGCGATGATCTCGGCCTCGCACAACCCGTTCGGCGACAACGGCATCAAGCTGTTCTCGGCCGGCGGCCTCAAGCTGTCCGACGAGCTCGAGGAGCGGCTGGAGCTGGAGCTCACCGCCTTGAGCGGCCAGGGCGATCCGCGGCCACGGCCCCTCGGTGCCGAGGTCGGCACCATCACCACCGACCACGGTGCCATCGACCGCTACCGCCGCTTCCTCGCCGAGGACGTGGTGCCGGCGGGCTCGCTCGACGGCCTGAAGGTGGTGCTCGACGGCGCCAACGGGGCGGCCTACGAGCTGGCGGCCGGCGTGTACGGGTCGCTGGGTGCGTCGGTGGTCGCCATCCACACCGACCCCGACGGCATCAACATCAACGAGGCATCCGGCTCGACCCACCCGGAGTCGCTCCAGGCGGCGGTCATCGCCCACGGCGCCGACGTCGGCCTGGCGTTCGACGGTGACGCCGACCGGGTCCTGGCCGTCGACGCCGCCGGCGAGCTGGTCGACGGGGACCAGATCATCGCCATCTGCGCCATCGACCGCCACGAGCGGGGCAAGCTCACCCACGACACCGTGGTCGTGACCGTCATGAGCAACCTCGGGTTCCGCCAGGGCATGGCCGCCCACGGCATCGACGTCATCACCACCGACGTCGGCGACCGCTACGTGCTGGAGGCCCTCGACGAGGGCAAGCACTGCCTCGGCGGTGAGCAGTCCGGCCACGTGATCTTCCGGGACCTGGCGTCCACCGGCGACGGCATGCTCACCGGCATCGCCCTCCTGTCGGTGCTCGCCCGCCGCGGCCAGCCCCTGGCCGAGCTGGCGTCGGCGGCCATGACCCGGCTCCCGCAGGTGCTGGTGAACGTCCGCACGGCCCGCCGCGATCCCGGGCTGATCGGCAAGCTCGCCGGCGACGTCGCCGCGGCCGAGGAGCGCCTCGGCGACCGGGGCCGGGTCCTCCTGCGGGCCAGCGGCACCGAGCCGGTGATCCGGGTCATGGTCGAGGCGCCCACGCACGAAGAGGCCGCCGAGGTGGCCGGCCACCTCGCCGCCGTCGTCACCTCCCTGGGCGGCTAGCCCGGGGGACCGCGGCCGGTCAGCTCCGGTGGGAGGCGGCCGCCTGCCGGGCCTGCTCGGTGACGGCACCGTCAGCTCGTGGTCGATCCCCTGGCCCCCTGGGCCTGGGGACCGGACCCCCTGATCGGGAGCGCCGGCGAGCCAGACGGGGGAGCGCCTCGCGGGGACCGGTACCATGGTCCGGTCCCGGGGTCCCGGGGCCACGCTGCCCGAGTCCCGGAGGAACCCAGATGTGCGGCATCATCGCCGTCGTCCGCCGCAGGAGCGTTCGGTCGACCCCCACGTCTGCTGAGCTGCTCGCGCTCCTGGACGGCGCAGCCGAGGCGCTGCGCGCCGCGCCCGCCGAGGGCCTCGCCGGGGCCGTGGCCGACATCGCCGAGCGCGTCGAGGCGGTCGACCGGCTGCTCCGGGGCACGCCCGGGATCGCTGCACTGGTGAACGACCGCGGCCTCGCCCCGGCCGTCGACGGCGCCTGCGCCGACATCGGTGCGGCGCTCGCCCACCGGGAGGGCGGGCTCGACGACGATCCCGCCGCCGGTGCCGCCCTCGAAGCGGTCAACGCCGCGGTCATCCGCCTGAAGGACGCCCTGTGGGCGGTCCAGCGCGACCGCCTCCGCACCGCCCGGGCCGTGGCCGACCTCGCCGGCCCGCTGCCGTCGCCCTCGGCCATCGACGCCTTCGCCTCGGTGCAGGCCGCGCTCAGCGCCATCGACCGGCTCGAGGTGCGCGGCCGCGACTCCGCCGGGCTCATGCTGCTGGTCCACGGCCACGGCCTCGACCTCGACGACCAGGCCATCACCGCCCTGCTGGCGGGACGGGCCGACGACCCGCTCTTCACCGCGGGCGCCGTCCGGGTCACGCCCGAGGGGCACCTGAGCTTCGTCTACAAGGCCGCGGCCGAGATCGGCGAGCTCGGCGACAACACGGCCGTGCTGCGCCGGGCCATCCGCGACGACGCGCTGCTCCACCTGGCCGTGGCCGGCGACGGGTCCGAGACCACCGTGCTCGGCCACACCCGGTGGGCCTCGATCGGGATCATCTCGCAGCCCAACGCCCACCCCATGAACTCCGACGAGCTGGGCCAGCAGGGCGGGCCCTACGTCACCGCCGCCCTCAACGGCGACGTCGACAACTTCGCCGACCTCAAGGTCAGCGACGAGCTCCGCATCGCGGCCGAGATCACCAGCGATGCCAAGGTCATCCCGACGCTCGTCTCGCGGCGCCTCGCGGCCGGCGACGAGGCGGTCGACGCCTTCCGCCAGTCGGTTCGCCGGTTCGACGGCTCCGTCGCCATCGCCGCGAACGTCGCCGGCGCCCCGGGCCGGCTCCAGCTCGCCCTCCGGGGCAGCGGCCAGGCCCTCTACGTCGGCCTCGACGAGGACCTCTACGTGGTGGCCTCCGAGCCCTACGGCGTGGTCGAGGACGCCACCAGCTACCTCCGCCTCGACGGCGAGACGCCGTCCGATCCCACCGACCCGTCCGCCTCGCGGGGCCAGGTCGTGGAGCTCGATGCCTCGGCCGCCGGCACGATCGAGGGCATCCGCCGCTTCTCCTACGACGGCACCGAGCTGCCGCTCGCCTCCGAGGAGCTCATCAGCCCCGAGGTCACCACCCGCGACATCGACCGGGGCACCTACCAGCACTTCCTCCTCAAGGAGATCGAGGAGGCGCCGGGGTCGTTCCGCAAGACGCTCCGCGGCAAGATCGGCGGCGACGACGGCGGCCTGCGGGCCCTGCTCGGCGACGACACGCTGCCCGAGTCGGTCCGCGAGGACCTGCGCTCGGGGCGGATCACCCGCGTGAAGGTCATCGGCCAGGGCACGGCGGCGGTCGCCGGCCAGAGCCTGGGCCGGGCGCTCGCCACCGAGCTGGCCGGCACCGAGGTCCGCGTGGAGGCCCTGCCGGCCACCGAGCTCTCGGGCTTCTCGCTGCTGCCCGACATGAGCGACACGCTGATCATCGCCATCAGCCAGTCCGGCACCACCACCGACACCAACCGCACCGTCGACCTCGTGCGGGCCCGTGGCGCCAAGGTCATCGCCATCGTCAACCGGCGCTCGAGCGACCTCACCGACAAGAGCGACGGCGTGCTCTACACCTCCGACGGGCGCGACGTGGAGATGAGCGTCGCCTCGACCAAGGCGTTCTACGCCCAGATCGCCGCCGGGTTCCTGCTGGCCATGGCCATCGCCCAGGAGGTCCCGGGAACCGACGACCGGGCGGGTGCCCGCAGCGAGATCCTGACCGGGCTGCGGGAGCTGCCCGCGGCGATGGAGGAGACGCTCGCCCGTCGGCCCGCCATCGCCGAGGCCGCCCAGGAGCTGGCACCGTCCCGCCGCTACTGGGCCATCGTCGGCTCGGGCGCGAACCGGGTGGCCGCCGAGGAGATCCGGATCAAGCTCTCCGAGCTCTGCTACAAGGCCATCGCGTCGGACGCCATCGAGGACAAGAAGCACATCGACCTGTCGTCGGAGCCGCTGATCCTCGTCTGCGCGGCCGGCCTGGTCGGCTCCAACGCCGACGACGTCGCCAAGGAGGTGGCGATCTACCGGGCCCACAAGGCCACGCCGATCGTCGTCGCCACCGAGGACGAGGACCGCTTCAACGCCGCCCTGCGGGTCCTCACCGTGCCGAGCGTGCACCCCGGGCTGGCGTTCGTCCTGACCACGGTCGTCGGGCACCTGTTCGGCTACGAGGCCGCCCTCGCCATCGACGCCCAGGCCCGGGGCCTGCGCGAGGCCCGCGGCGCCATCGAGGACGGGATCTCCAGCCCCTCGTTCGCCGACGTCGACCGCCTCCTCGCCGAGCTCCGCCCGCAGCTCGAGCCGGTCTCCGCCCGCTTCCACGACGGCCTGCGCACCGGTGCGTACAACGGCAGCCTCGAGGCCGGCACCGCCGTGCGCCTGGCGTCGATGTTCCGCTACGCCACCGGCATCGCCCCGCTCGACGCCTACCAGGTCGAGCACGGGCGGGTCGGCACGCCGAGCGTGGTCATCGAGGACCTCACCGCGGCGCTCACCGCGGCCATCGAGGAGCTCACCCGGCCCGTCGACGCCATCAAGCACCAGGCCAAGACGGTCACGGTGGGCATCTCGCGGTCCGACGAGGGCCTGCTCGACATCGCCCTCGTGCAGGCGGCGCTGTCCGCCGGCGCCGCCCGCGACCGCCTCAGCTACAAGGCGATGCGCACCCTCGCCGGGCTCGACGCATCGGTCGACGACGTCGTCGGGTACACCCGCTACCGGATCGAAGGCGATGTCGAGGAGGGCGAGGCCACGATCGTGGTGGTCGACCGGGGCGGCATCGCCCGGGACCTCCCGCAGCGCACCGAGCGCAACCCGCAGCTGCGCGGCACCAAGCACCGGGTGGCCACCGAGCGCGAGGTCACCGTGGCCGTGGGCCGCAGCGACGGGCGCACGCTGGTCCTCATCCCCGAGGTCAAGGGCACGCAGTGCACCGGCATCACGCTGCTCCACTGCCGCTTCGCCGAGGAGCTGCCCGCCGGGCGGATGCGGTCGGTGCTCGAGGCCTACCGGGGCCGCTACGCCGCCCTCAAGGACGCGGTCACCGAGACCGAGCCCACCTTCCGCGACGACCTCCTGGGGTCGCTCCCGCCCATCGAGCTGCTCACGACGCCGGTCAACGTGCTGGCCGACCGGTGGCGCTCCCTCGACGGCGAAGCCGGCGCATGATCATCGTCGCCCTCGTGTTCGCCGCCGCGCTGGTGATGATCGTCATCGCCTTCGTGAACAACCGCCGGGGCCAGTGAGCCCCGTCGATCCGACGCTCCGGTGATCCGCTCGTGATCGGCATCGGGGTGGATCTCGTGGAGGTCGACCGCATGCGCACGGTGCTGGCGCGCACGCCGACGATGGCCGAGAAGCTCTTCACCGAGGGCGAGCGGGCCTACGCCACCACCGCCAACGACCCCGCCGAGCGCTTCGCCGCCCGGTTCGCGGCGAAGGAGGCGGTCATGAAGGCGCTCCGGGTGGGGCTGGGCGCCGTCGACTGGCACGACATCGAGGTCGTCCGCAACGACCAGGGCGCGCCGGCCCTCGTCATCACCGGCCGCGCCCAGGCGCTCGCCGACGAAGCCGGCGTCACCCGCTGGCTCCTCACCCTGACCCACACCACGACGATGGCCGAGGCCATCGCCGTCGCCCTCTGACCCGGCCGGCGCCCCATCGGCCTGGCGCGAGGCGCGTGCGGGGAGAGGTCGCTGGCGCCGGTCCGTGCACGCGACCCCAGGGGGTCAGGCGCGTCCGAGGATGCGGTCGACCTGGATCTCGATGGCGACGCGGTCGTCCCGCTCGCCCGGCTGGCGGTAGCGGGCGGCGTAGCCGTCGACCGCAGCGGCCACCCGGGCGGGGTCGTCGGTGACGGTGGCGGTGCCCTCGAGCGACAGCCAGCGGCCGCCGTCGACCTGGCACACGACGGCCCGGGCGCCGGGCGACGCGGCGACGTTGCGCGCCTTCTTGCTGGCCGCCCAGGTGATGATGCGGGCCGTGCGGTCGACGGGGGAGTAGCTGAACCCCACCGCGACGACGTGGGGCGAACCGTCGGGCCGGAAGGTCGTCAGCGAGGCGAGGTGGTACTCGCCCAGGAAGGCGATCGCCTCGTCGGGCAGGTCCGCAGGATCGAGCGACATGCCGCCATCCTGCCCACCCCGGTCCGTGGACAGGAAAAGCACCGGATCGAGGTCGATCCGGCGCCGCGGGGTCAGCGCTTGGGGCAGGCGGCGACGCCGGTCCAGAGGACCTTGGTCCAGGCGTTGGCGGCGGCCTCGTCCACGATCCGCGCCGGGGTGGCCGGCGCGCCGTCGGCGAGGTGGATCCCGTCGTCGACGGTGAGCTCGGGGCGGGCGAGGGCGACCGCGCCCCAGTCGGCGGTGACGGTGGGCTGGCCCTTGGCCTTGCGGTCCGTCGCCGCCTTGCGCATGGCAGCGCGGGCGGAGGCCAGGTCGGCCCGGTACGTGGCGGTCACGGCCGGCTTGTCCGCGTGGCCGGGGAGGACCAGGACCACGCACGAGGTCGTCGAGACCGAGGCCATGAGGGCGCGCAGCTCGCGGTCGTCGGCGCTGGTCCAGCCGCCGTCCTTCGGCCCGGCGTCGTTGGTGCCGAGGGCGATCACCAGGATCGCCGGGCGGGCGGCCGCGGCCCGCTTCTCCTGGGCGGCCTGCACGTCGGGGAACCCGATGCCCGGCTTGAAGTCCCGCACCACGTCGGCGCCCTTGGGCGACCCGACCAGGAACGCCTCGGGCCGGGCCCAGTTCGCCTGGAACGCCAGGGAGTCCCCGACGATGTCGATCGTGCCCGCCTTCGGCGTGGGCACGCAGCTGGTCAGCCCGGTGGACGCCAGCAGGGCCAGGAGGCCGGTGACCAGGGCGGGGACGGTCCACCGGTGCGGCATCACGCCATGCTCGCGGCTCGGGCCCTCCGGCGCGCAAACGAGCCGCGCTAACTGTGGCAAGCAGCCGTAGGATGCCGACGATGACCTGTTCGGCATGCGGGGCCCCGGCAGCGGACGACGCTCGCTTCTGCGCGTCGTGCGGGCGCCCGCTGCGCAGCGTCGAGGACGAGCGCCGGGTGGTCACGGTGGTGTTCGCCGACCTGGTGGGCTTCACCTCGTTGTCCGAGCGGCTCGATCCCGAGCGGGTGAAGAACCTGGTGGACCGGTGCTTCGACCGCATGGCCGACGACATCACCAGCTTCGGCGGCCAGGTCGACAAGATCGTGGGCGACGCCCTGGTCGCCCTGTTCGGGGCCACCACCGCCCACGAGGACGACCCGGAGCGGGCCGTGCGGGCGGCGCTGCGGATGCAGGCCACCCTCTGCGAGGAGGCCGAGGCCATCGGCCAGGAGCTCCAGATGCGGGTGGGCATCAACACCGGCGAGGTGCTGGTGGGGGCCATGCGCGCCGCCGGCTCGGTCACCGCCATGGGCGACGTCGTCAACACCGCCAGCCGGCTCCAGACCAACGCCAAGCCGGGCGAGGTGCTGGTGGGGCCGGCCACCTACGGCGCCACGCACCACACCATCGCCTACGAGTCCCGTGGCCTGCTCGACGCCAAGGGCCGCGACGAGCTGGTCGAGACCTGGGCGGCCGTGGCGCCGACGCTGCCGCCGGGCTACCGGGCCCGCCGCGTCGACGTGCCGCTCATCGGCCGCAGCTCCGAGCTCGGCCTGCTCACGACGGTGATCGACAGCTCGATCCGCAACGACCGGGCGATGCTGGCGCTGCTCGTGGCCGACGTCGGCATGGGCAAGAGCCGCCTCGCCGACGAGGTGGCCGGCGCCGCCGCCAACGCCCACGGCGCGATCGTGCGCGAGGGGCGCTGCGTGCCCTACGGCGAGGCCAACGTGTGGTGGCCGGTCGCCGACGCGCTCCGCCCGGCGCTGGAGGTCGCCGACGGCGCCTCCACCAGCGACGCCCGGACCGCGGTGCGCTCCGCCGTCGCCGACGTGATGGAGCGCCGCACCACCGACCCCGAGGTCCAGCGCACCGCCGAGGGCCTGCTGACCCTGCTCGGCTACGAGCCGCCGGCCGACGCCGATCCGGTCACGATCCGCCAGGAGGCCGGGCGGGCGCTCGGCGCCTACGCCGCCGCCTCGGCCCGCCACCGCCCGCTCGTGCTCCAGATCTCGGACCTGCACTGGGCCGACACCGCCGTGCTCTCGCTGATCGACGACGTCTTCAGCGCCATCCACCACTGCCCGGTGGTCGTGCTGGCCACGGCCCGCCCGGCGCTCCTCGACCAGTGGACGCCGCGCCACGGCCGCCACAACGCGCTGACGCTGCACCTCGATCCGCTCGGCCGCGAGGCCACGGGCGAGCTGCTCGAGCACCTCGTGGGCGCCCCGGTGCCCGACCCGGTGGCAGCGGCGCTGTTCGAGCGCAGCGGCGGCAACCCGTTCTTCGTCGAGGAGCTGGTGAGCCTGCTCGACGGCGAGGCCATGGCCGAGCCCGGCCGCGTCGCCACCCTGCCCGACACGCTCCGCGGCCTCGTCGCCGCCCGGCTCGACGACCTCACGCCCGCCCAGCGCGGCGTGCTCCAGGATGCGAGCGTGATCGGCCAGCGCGGTCCGATGATGGGCCTCCGGGAGATGGGCCGGCAGCTGCGCCACGGCGTCGACATCGACTCCGCTGTCGCCGACCTGGTGGCCGACGAGATCATGGAGGTCGACGGCGAGCTCTGGTCGTTCCGCTCCGACCTGGTCCGCGAGGTCGCCTACCAGACCATCACGAAGGCGGAGCGGGCCAAGTGCCACCTCGGCATCGCCTCGTTCATCGAGCAGAAGGCGGCCGACGTCGATCCCCGCCCGCCGTGGGTCGTCGACCAGCTGGCCCACCACTACGGCGCCGCCGTCGCCCTGGCCTCGGAGCTGGGCCCGAACGCCCGCACCGACGCCTTCCCCGCCGACCTCGCCAGCCGGGCCCGCCGGTGGGTCACCGAGGCCGCCGACCGCGCCCGGCGCGACCAGGCGCTGCCCGCCTCCATCCGGCTGTACACGCAGGCGCTCGACCTCTTGGGCGACGTCGACGCCCCGGGTGCATCCGCCGCCGTGGTGGCCGAGGCGGTGCGCATCCACCTCGCCCGATCGGGCGCCGCCGCCGAGGGCTGGGAGCTCGCGCTCGGCCGCAGCGATGCCGAGCGCGCCTACGCCCTGGCCGATGCCGCCGGCGACGACGCCGCCGCCGCCCGGGCCCTCATCGCCCGAGGAGCCATCGAGCAGAAGGAGGGCGACGTCGACGCCGCCGTCGCCACCATGTCGATCGCGGCGGACCGCTTCCGCGACCTCGGCGACCTCGGCGGCCTCGGCGAGGCGCTGCGCCGCCGGGGCATGGTCGAGATCTTCGGCAACCGCATCCCCGATGCCGAGGCATCGGCCGAGGCCGCGCTCGCCGCGTTCGAGGAGGTCGGCGACCGGGCCGGGCAGGCCTGGGCGTCGCAGAACCTGGCGTGGACGGCGTTCGTGAGCGGCCGGCCCGACGAAGCCGACCGTCGCCTCCAGGTGGCGATCGAGATGTTCGGCGACCTCGTCGACACCCAGGGGCTGGCCTGGAGCCTCGGGCTGCTCGCCTGGGTGCGGTTCCAGCAGGGCCGGGTGGTCGAGGCGCAGGCGCTGGGCGAGCAGGTGCTCGACGAGGCCCGGGCCCGCAGCGATCCCTGGGCCACGGCGATGATGCTGATGCTCGTCGCGTCGGTCCGGCTGTGGGCCGGGCGCACCGACGAAGCGGTCTCGATGGCCGAGCAGGCGCTGCGCACGTTCACCGCGCTGGGGGACCGCTACGGCGGCGTCCAGGCCAGCGCCGTGCTGGGGCGCGCGCTCGTGATGGCCGGCCGGATCGAGGAGGGGTTCGCCCTCCTGGTGAAGGTCGGCAGCTCCGACTCGTCGGGCCCGGCCGAGGGCGACGGCTTCCCGGCGCGCTACGCCCGGCTGGCCGCCGCGCTGCAGATCGGCGAGCCCCACCGCGGCGCGTCGGTCCTCCACGACATCGAGGTGATCGCCGGCGCCGGCCTCGGGGGCGACGATGCCGCCGCCGTGCTGGCCGCCGCTGCCCTGATGGACGGCGACGTCACCGCGGCCGAGCGCTACGTCGCCGGCGCCCGCACCCGGGACCTCGATCCCAACGTGATGGCGGTCCACGCCCTCACCGCGGCCGCCTCCGGCTCGGGGCAGGCCGGTGAGCTCGCCGACCGCATCGAGCAGGCCACCGGCGCCACCTACCTCGATCGGGCCGTCGCCAACCTGGCGGCCTCGCTGGAGGCCGCCACCGGTGACACCGGGCCGGCCGAGGCCCAGCGGCGCCTGTCGATCGCCCGCTCCGCCGTGCAGGCCACCGAGGACCGCGTCGCCAAGACGATCGTCGAGCTGGGGGCGGCCGCCATGGCCAACCGGCTCGCGCTGCCCGAGGCCGAGGAGGACGCCGCTCGTGCCGAGCACCTCGCCGCCAAGCTGGGCATCGACCCCGCCGGATGGAACCGCGTGTTCGCCCTCGCCACGCGCGCCGTCCCCACCTGACGGCGCCGAGGCAGGGCAGCCGGGCCGGGCAGCCGGTCCCGGGCAGGCGCATGGGGGCGCACCCACCCGGGACGGATCCGCCGCCTGGATCAGGGGTGGATCTGGACGCTCCTGGCGATGGCCAGCACCGTGTCGTCCGCGACCCCCTTCGACTGGATCTCGACGAGCTCGTCGGGACCCGTCGCCCACGAGAGCGAGGTCCAGCCGGGTTGGATGCCCGGCCCGTCGTCGCTCCGCCAGGCGTCGTGGCCCTGGACCTGGGCGACCGGATCGCCGGTCGACCGTTCGGCCCACTGCGTGGCGAAGCCGTCGGCGTGGGTGACGCTGATGCGGAGGTACGGCCCGGAGCCGGTGAACGTCCCGGGCTCCGCGGCGAAGCGGAGCGTGGTGGAGAACCCGTCGCCACCGCTCGTGGGGGTCTCGTCGATGAGGCGCACGCCCTTGGGGAGCGTCGAGGTGAGCACGGTGAGCTGCGTCCCGACCCGGGCGCGCTCGGCGGTGCTCGTGGAGCCCGCCGCGGTGGTGGTGGCCGGCTGGTTCTCGATGCGGGTCGTGTCGCGATCCGCGCTGCGGACGAGCCAGCCGGCCGTGAACGCGGCGACCGCGACCAGCGCGGCGGCGACCGCGAGCAGGGTGATCCGGCGGGGCGGCTGCCGGGACGGCGACGGCGGGGGGACCGTGCCGCCCGGCGGCCCCGCCAGGATCTCGTCGAGCCGGCTCGCCGGCCGGATGTCGGTGACCGCGGCCTCCATGCGGTCTCGGAGGAGCTGCTCGATCACGGCGCCAGCTCCTTGCGCAGGACCGCCCGGGCGCGGGTGAGGAGCGGGCCGACCGTGCCGGTGCGGCAGTCGAGCGCCGCCGCGATCTCGGTCTCGGACAGGTCCTCGTAGTAGCGGAGGACCACCGCGATCCGCTGCCGGTCGGTGAGCCGGCCGAGGGCATCGGCCATCTCCACGAACTCGACCGCGGGCACGACCGTGAGCCTCGGCGAGCCGGCCTCGTCGTCGAGGGTGCTGCTGCGGTCGCGGGAGCGGAGCCACCGCAGCGCCCCGTTGGCCGCGCAGCGGTACAGGTAGGCGCCGGGATCGTCGATGGCATCCCAGCGCTCGTAGATCTGGACCATGGCGTCGTGGGCGATGTCCTCCGCCACCGCCACCGACCCCACCATGAGGGACACCTGGCGGACGGTCCGCTCCAGCCGGGCGTCGTAGAACGCGGGGAACCCGGGCAGCGCGGTGTGGTCCGTCACCGTCTCCCTCCCCGTCGCACTGCTCATCAGGTCCTACGAGTCACGAGCGGCCCCGATCCATGCATCCGCCCTGGAGAAATCTTCCGACCGGATCGCGCTCCGGTGGCGGGCTCAGCCCGTGGGCGCCTCCGGTGGGAGGCCGAGGATGGACCGGACGACGCCCAGCAGCTCGGCGCGGAGGCGGTCGCGCGGCTCGCCGTCGAGGAGCTTGCCGCCGAAGTCGTCGAAGCTGACCACGCTCCCGAGGGCGCACACGATGCGCACCCGGTCGGTGAGGCTGATGTCGGGCCGGGTGGCGGCGGCCTCGACCTCGGCGTGCAGGCGGATGTGGTCCTCGAAGAACTCGGAGGACTCCGCCAGGGTCTCCACCGCCGAGCGGTTGCGGTCGGCCAGCTTGAAGACCAGGTAGTTGGCGAACATCTCGTCGACCATCCAGGTCAACAGCTCGGCCCAGTCCTCGAGCGACTGGGCGCCCTCGATCCCTTCGATCAACCGCCGCTGCAGCCCGATGGCCGGCTCCATCAGGGCCCGCAGGATCTCCTCCTTCGAGCGGAAGTGGTAGTAGAGCGCGGCCTTGGTGAAGCCCAGCGGCTCGGCGATCTCCCGCAGCGACGTGGCCTCGTAGCCCTGCTCGGTGAACCGCTCCATGGCCACGTCGAGGATGCGCTGGCGCGTGGTGGTGGGGGCGGCGCTGGCGGTCTCCATGTGACCCAAGTTACTTGACGACCGGTAAGTTCCCTACTTACCGTACGGCAAGTCAGCCCTTACCGACCGGCAAGCAAGGCGAGGAGGTCTCCGATGACGGACCGACCGATGATCGAGGCCGAGGGCCTCCACAAGACCTACGGCGAGACCCGAGCGGTCGACGGCGTCAGCCTGAGCGTGCCCCGGGGATCGATCCTCGGGGTCCTCGGACCGAACGGCGCCGGCAAGACCACGACCGTGCGGATGCTCACCACGATGACCACGCCCGACGCCGGGACCGTCCACGTGGCCGGCATCGACGTCGTGGCCGATCCCCGGGCCGCCCGCCGCCGCATCGGCGTCACCGGCCAGGACGCCACGCTCGACGAGCTGCTCACCGGCCGCCAGAACCTCCAGATGATCGGGCGGCTGTCCCGCCTGTCGAAGCCGGCCGCCGCCGCCCGGGCCGAGCAGCTCCTCGACGAGTTCGACCTCACCTACGCCGCCGACCGCCAGGCCAAGGGCTACTCCGGCGGCATGCGCCGGCGGCTCGACCTGGCCGCCAGCATGGTGAGCCGGCCCGAGGTCCTGTTCCTCGACGAGCCGACGACCGGGCTCGACCCCACCAGCCGCCTGCGGATGTGGGACGTCATCCGCTCCCTCGTCGCCGAGGGCACGACGCTGCTGCTCACCACCCAGTACCTCGATGAGGCCGACGAGCTGGCCGACGCCATCTCGGTCATCGACCACGGCAGGGTCATCGCCCACGGGACCGCCCGGGAGCTGAAGGCGATGGTGGGGGGCGAGCAGCTCGAGCTCACCCTCAGCGAGCCCAGCGGCGTCGCCGTCGGCGCGCTGTCCGCCCTGGTGACCAGCGCCATCACCACCAGCGACGACGGCCGCACGCTCCGGGCCGCCGTCACCCCGGGTGCCGGGAAGGCCACCGCCATCATCCGGGCGCTCGACGACGCCGGCATCGCCGTCGACGACGTCCAGTTCCACCACCCGTCGCTCGACGACGTCTTCTTCGCCCTCACCGGCTCGCCGGCCGAGGCAGCGGCCCCGACCGATCCCGAGCTCCTCGAGGTTCCCCGATGACCACGCTCACCGCCCCGCCGTCCCGTCCCGCCGACGTTCCGGTGCCGCCCGCGGCCACCGTGGACCCGCCCGCCACCGGCCTCGCACGCGCCAAGGAATGGGTGTCCGACGTCGCCGTGCTGACCTACCGGAACCTGGTGCACGTCCGCCGGGAGCCCGCCCAGCTGTCCGATGCCACCATCCAGCCCGTCCTGTTCACGCTGCTCTTCGTGTACATCTTCGGCTCGGCCATGGCCATCGCCGGTGGGGGCTCGTACAAGATGTTCGCCATCGGCGGCCTGGTCACGATGAACCTCACCACCGCCTCGATGGGCACCGCCGTCGGGATGAGCTCCGACGTCGCCACCGGGATGATGAACCGGTTCCGGACCCTGCCGATGTCGCGCTCGGCGATCCTCGCCGGCCGCACCATCTCGGACCTGTTCGCCGCCGCCCTGTGCGGCACCATCGTCTTGCTCACCGGGCTGGCCATCGGCTGGCGGCCCGACCACGGGATCGTCGGCGTCGTCGAGGGCATGGCGGTCGCCCTGCTCTTCGCCTACGCCCTGAGCTGGTTCACCGCCTGCGTCGGCCTGCTGGTGGGCGACCCCGAGGCCGCCCAGGGCGTCGGCATGGTGATCCTGTTCCCGCTGGCGTTCCTGTCGACCTGCTTCGTCCCCGCCGCCGGCCTCCCCGCCTTCCCCAAGGTCATCGCCGAGTGGAACCCGGTGTCCGCCGTCGCCGGCTCGTGCCGCGAGCTCTTCGGCAACCCGAACCCCGCAGCCCTGAGCGACGTCTGGCCCGCCCAGCACCCGGTGCTCATGGCCGTGGGGTCGAGCCTGGTGATCCTCGCCATCTGCGTCCCCCTCGCCAGCCACCTCCTCCGCAAGGCCACCACCGACTGACCGGAGGGCGGCGACCTGACCCGGGACGCGACGAAGGGCGGCCTCCGCTCGGAGACCGCCCTTCGTGGCGTCTTCGCTCGATCCGACCGGCGAGGGGGAGCGCGGGTCGGGCGGCGTGACTACTTGTTGGGCTGGGGCGTGACCCGCAGGTACGGCTTCTTGGCCTCCCAGCCGGCGGGGAAGAGGTCCTTGGCGTCCTCGTCGGACACGGCCGGGACGATGATGACGTCCTCGCCCTGCTTCCAGTCCACCGGGGTGGCGACCTTGTAGCCGGCGGTGAGCTGCAGCGAGTCGACCACGCGGAGGATCTCGTCGAAGTTGCGGCCGGTGGAGGCCGGGTAGGTGAGCTCGAGCTTGAGCTTGTTGTCCGGGCCGATCACGAACACCGAGCGGACGGTGGTGGTGTCGGAGGCGTTCGGGTGGATGAGGCCGTAGAGGTCGGCGACCTTCTTCTCGTTGTCGGCGATGAGCGGGAAGTTCAGCTCGGAGCCGGTCACGTCCTTGATGTCCTGGGCCCAGCCCTCGTGGCTCTCGGAGGTGTCGACGGAGATGCCGATCACCTTGACGTTGCGCTTGTCCCACTCGTCCTTGAGCGCGGCCACCCGGCCCAGCTCCGTGGTGCACACCGGCGTGAAGTCCTTGGGGTGCGAGAACAGGATCGCCCAGCTGTCGCCCTTCCACTCGTGGAAGTTGACGGTGCCTTCGGTGGTCTCAGCGGTGAAATCGGGGGCGTCGTCGCCCAGGCGCAGCTGTGCCATTGGATCTTCCTTCTTCGGTGTCGTCGGTGTGGAGAGGTCAACCTAGTCGTCCCCGCCGCAATTCCCGACCAACCCCATCAGGTATTCGGCCGGCGTGTCAAGGGCACGCCGGCTGCGGGCGCCGAACCGGCGTGCGTACGCGTCGAATCGACGTCGATTCGACGCCTACGAGCCGCGCCGAACGGAGGGAGGCGCAGGTCAGGGCGCTAGTCGGTCCAGATGTCGTCGTCGACGTCGATGACCGGGACCGTCCCGGTGATGTCGCGGTAGTGCGGGTCTTCCGGGTCGATGTAGCCGGTGTGCTCCTCGACGAAGCGGTCGGCGCGGTGGTCGTCGTGGACGTCGGGCTCGACGAAGATCAGCCGGGCCGAGGGCACGCCGGTGCGGATGCTGCGCTCCACCCGGTCGATCGCCGACGCCACCTCCGGCATCGTCAGCTCGTGGAGGAACTCGACCTTGGTGCCGACGAGCAGCTCCTCCGGGCCGAGGTGCTCGGTGCGGAGGTGGATGACCCGGATCACGTCCGGGTCGATCTCGATGGCCGCGCGGATGGCCTCCACGTCCTTGCGCGATGCCCCCTCGCCGATCAGCAGGCTCTTCATCTCGACCACGAGCACCATGGCGATGATCACCAGGAGCACGCCGATGGCGATCGAGCCGTACCCATCCCAGCGGCCGTCGTCGGTGAGGACCGAGGCGGAGATGCCGGCCATGGCGAGCACGAGGCCGACGAGGGCGCCGAAGTCCTCGAGCAGCACGACCGGCAGCTCGGGGGCCTTGGCCCGCCGGATGTACTGCCAGTAGCTGGCCTGGCCCTTGATCTTGCCGGCCTCCTTCGCGGCGGTCCGGAACGACAGCCCCTCGGCGATGATGGCGAACCCGAGGATGCCGAACGCCCACTGCGGGCTGTCGATCGGCTCCGGGTGCTCCAGCTTGTGCAGGCCCTCGTAGATGGCGAAGAGGCCGCCCAGCGAGAACAGCACCAGGGCGACCACGAAGCTCCAGAAGTAGCGCTCGCGGCCGTAGCCGAACGGGTGCTCCTCGGTGGCGGCCTTCTTGGCCCGCCTCCCGCCGAGCAGGAGGAGCCCCTGGTTGCCGGAGTCGGCGACCGAGTGGACGCCCTCGGCGAGCATCGACGACGAGCCGGTGACCGCGAAGCCCACGAACTTGGCCACGGCGATCGACAGGTTCGCTGCGAGGGCGGCGATCACCGCCTTGGTGCCGTGCCCGTGCGCCGCGGTCTCCTCCGCTTCGACCACGTCGTCGGGCTTCTGGTGGCGTAGCTGCTTGGCCATGGGGGAGGAGGGCTCCAGGTGTCGAGGGTCCGGAGGGGAGTCGGATCCCAGGGTACGGGGCCGACCCTGCACCGGATTGGCAGGGGTGCTTCCCGCGGTGCTGGTAGACCGTCCGACGTGTGGATCCTCATCACGGGCGCGCTGGCGATCGGCTTGGGCGTGGCCTGCCTGTCGAGTTGGCGGAAGAAGTGGGTCATCGACGACACCCCGACGTCGACGTGCCGAGGCGTGTTCGTCGGGCGCAACGAGGTCGTCGGGCAGGCCGTGCCGCTGTACGACCCGATCGTCACCCCGTTCTCGCAGACGCCGGCCGTGTGGTTCAGCTGGGACCTCGAGCGGTGGGAGAAGTCCGGTGACGACCACTCCTGGGTGACCAAGGAGAAGCGCCAGACCGCGGCGCCGTTCTGGCTCCAGGACGACACCGGCCGGGTGCTGGTGCGGCCCCGCAACGCGAACCTCGAACCGGTGCAGGCCCTGTGCGAGAAGCTCGACCGCGACTTCGCCCCGCCCTACAGCCGCTGGCAGCTGCGCCAGTGGGTGCTCGTGGGCGAGGACACCGTCGAGCGGACGCAGAGCATGGCCGACGCCAGCTTCTCCGCGCCGCCCACCGTCGACGGCGGCTGGTTCGACAGCACGCCGGACACGGCCAGCCCCATCTCCTCCCTGTCGGGCAAGTGGCGCATCACCGAGAAGGTGATCGCTGCCGGTGCCCCCATCTACCTGCTGGGGACCGCCAACCCCCGCACCGACGGCCCCGGCCTCGAGTTCGCCGGCAGCACCGGCGACCTCCTCGTGTCCACCAAGTCCGAGGAGCAGGTCGCCTCGTCCAGCGGGTGGTCGGCCCGCCTGTGCGGCCTCGGCTGCCTCCTGCTGTCCGCCGTGTTCGTCGGCGGCGCCACCGACGCGCTGTTCGACGAGATCAAGTGGTTCCTCATCTTCTGGACGCTGGGCATCGAGGTCGGGATCCTGTTCCTGCTGACCCTCCAGCGGAACTACAACCGCCAGGTCGAGGTGAAGGAGCAGGCCGCCAAGGCCTGGTCGCTCATCGACGTCAGCCTGCAGCGCCGCTCCGAGCTGATCCCGAACCTCGTCGCGGTGGCGAAGGAGTACGGCGCCCACGAGCAGGGCGTGCAGCAGGCGGCGGCTGAGCTCCGGGCGGTCCCGGAGAAGCCGCCCACCGAGGAGCTGCCGAGCGACGCCACGATCGAAGGCGCCCAGACCACCGACCGGGGCCTCAAGTCGGCGGCGAAGACCACCATCGCCCTCGCCGAGGCCTACCCGGACCTCAAGGCCAGCGGCGTGTTCCTCGACCTCCAGCTGCGCATCGCCGACGCCGAGGAGTCCGTGGCGTCGTCCCGCCAGTTCTACAACGATGCCATCGAGGTGCTCCGGACGCGCCGCTCGCAGTTCCCCGGCAGCCTCTTCGCCCGGTTCGTCGACGTGCCGTCGTGGAAGCTCTTCGAGGCCGAGGAGGCCGCGGCGTTCGTCCCGTCGGCCGCGGTGGCGCCCGCCGCGGCGCCGGCCCTGGATCCGGCCGCCGCCGCGCCGGTCGCGGCCGCCGGGGCACCCGAGCCGCCGGCACCGGACGGTGCGCCGCCCGCGCCACAGGGCCCGCCACCGGCACCGCCCGCCGGGCCGCCGCCGGCGCCTCCGGGCAGCTCGTTCTGAGCCGTCGGTAGCCTCGGACGATGATCGACATCCGCGACGCCCGCTACGTCTCGCTCACCAGCTTCAAGCGCGACGGGCAGCCGGTCCACGTGCCGGTCTGGATCGCGCCGCTCGCCGACGGACGGGCCGGGTTCACCACCGATGCCGGGTCCTTCAAGGTCAAGCGCGTCCGGCGGAACCCGGCGATCGAGCTGCGGCCCTGCGACGTGCGGGGCCGAGTCGCCGACGGCGCCGAGGTGGCGACCGGGACGGCCGCGGTGGAGGACGAGGGGGCCGACCACGACCTCGTCCACGCCGCGGTGGCGAGGAAGTACGGCCTCCAGTTCCACCTGATCGAGCTCGGCGGCAAGATCAAGCGGTTCGTGCGCAAGGGCGACCCGGTCGTCGCGGTCGTCATCACCCTCGACTGAGGCGGGCGCCCCGTCCGGTCAGGAGGGCGGCAGCAGGCGGACGATGTTGCCGTCCTGGGACAGCACGTACGGCTCGCCCTGGGCGTCGGCGGCGAACGAGACCGGGTGGTCGACGTCGACGCCGAGGTCCAGCTCCTGGTCGAGCGTGCCGTCCTCGGCGAGGCGCACCGCCCGCAGCCGGCCCGCGCAGTAGTCGGCGAACAGGTACGCCCCGTCGAGCGCGGGGATCGCCTCGCCGCGGTAGACGAACCCGCCGGTGATGGAGCAGTTGCCGTCCTGGTGCTGGTACTCGAACACCGGGGGGATGGCGTCGGCGGGCCGGCGGCCGTCGCCGTCGAGGTAGGGCTCGGTCCCCTCGTAGCCGCTCCACCCGAGGTTGGCGCCGTCGATGTCGGCTTCGGGGACGCGGTCGATCTCCTCCACGGCGTTCTGGCCGACGTCGCCGATCCAGAGGCTGCCGTCCGTGTCGAACGAGTACCGCCAGGGGTTGCGGAGGCCCGACGCCACGATCGTGACGTCGTTGGTCTGCGGGTCGATCCGGACCAGCTTGCCCAGGTAGGTGCCGGGGTCCTGGGCGTTGTTGTCGGGATCGTCGGCCGAGCCGCCGTCGCCCAGGCCGAGCCAGAGCTGCGCGTCGGGCCCGAACAGGATGTGGCCGCCGTTGTGGTTGGGGAACGGCTGCTCCTGCGTGAAGACCTCGGTGCGGGTGGAGGTCTCGACCTCGGCCCCGGCCATCTCGTAGGAGACGACCTCGGTGTTCCCGTCGAGGTCCGTGGAGCTCAGGTACAGCAGCCCGCCGTCGGGGGAGAACGCCATGCCCAGCAGGCCCCGCTCGGCCTCGGTGGTGGTCTGGTCCGAGATGTCGAGGGCGTAGTCGCCCACGGGCGTGAGCGTGTTCCCGTCGTCGGAGACGGCGAGGCGGCGGACGCGCCCTGCTCGTTCGGCCAGCCACAGGTGGCCGTCGTCACCCGGCCGTTCGACGAGCTGGATGGGCTCGTGGACCGAGGCGGCCACGACCGTCTCGACCAGGGGGCCGCCGGGGTCTCGGCCCGACCCGTCGGACGTGGTGGTGGCGCCGTTGCCCACCTGCGTGACCGACGGCGTGGTCTTCGGGCCGTCGGCGTCGGAGCCGTCGCTGCCGCAGCCGGCCAGGACCGCAGCGGCCAGCACGAGGGCGAGGACGGCTCGCGGCTGCGGCCTCACGGTGCCGCCTGCCGGATGAGCCCCTCCTGGACGACCGAGACCGCCAGGTCGCCGGACGGGGTGAAGAAGAACCCGCGCGCCAGCCCGCGCCCGTCGGCCGCGGCCGGTGTGTCCTGGTCGTAGAGCAGCCACTCGTCGGCGCGGAACGGCCGGTGGAACCACATGGCGTGGTCCAGGCTCGCCATCTGGACCCGCTGGTTCATGAACGTGCCGCCGTGGGGCAGCAGGGTGGTGTCCAGGAGCGTCATGTCCGAGAGGTAGGTGAGGACGCAGGCGTGCAGCACCGGGTCGTCGGGGAGCGTGCCGTTGGCTCGCACCCAGACCCGGTGCCGGGGCGGGAGCGGCTCGGCGCGGTCGGGCGGCGTCCAGTCGACGTAGCGGGTGTCGATGGCCCTCGGGCGGGTGTACCACTCGCCCAGCTGCTCCTTGTACGGCGCCCAGCGGGTGGCGAAGTCGTCGAACTGCTCGGGCGGCGGCACGTCGTCGGGCATCGGGAACTGGTGGGTGAAGCCCTGCTCGGAGATGTGGAACGACGCCGACAGGTTGAAGATCGGCCGCCCGTGCTGGATGGCCACGACGCGGCGGGTGGTGAAGCTGCGGCCATCGCGCTGGCGGTCGACCTCGTAGAGGATCGGCACCCGGGGGTCGCCCGGGCGCAGGAAGTAGGCGTGCAGCGAGTGGATGCTGCGGTCGTCGTCGACCGTCCGTGACGCGGCGACGAGCGCCTGGCCGGCCACCTGGCCCCCGAACACCCGCTGGACGTCGATCTCCGGGCTCACGCCCCGGAACACGTTGACCTCGATGTCCTCGAGGTCGAGGAGCTCGACCAGCTCGTCGACCGCCCGCTGTTCCATCGTCGCATCGTGGCACGGGCCGCGCGCCGCCGCGCCATCCGTTCGCCCGGTGACCGCCCCGGAGGCGGTTCGGATCCGCTGGCCGAGACCTCATGCGGCGGTGCTTCGAGCCGATTGACTACACCGTGACCAGTGTCGCCCCCTACCATCGACTCTCCGTGAGCAAGTTCCACCCCAAGGCGCTGTGGGCGCACTCGAAGACCGAAGGCGGCCAGCGGGCGATCCGCTATTCGGCCACCTCGCTCATCTGCGTCGGCATCACCCAGGTCCTGATCATCCTCTTCATGAACGTGATCGACATCCGGGTGTTCGACAGCGTCTCGCGGGAGATCCAGTCGAACCTGGCCGCCACGATGCTCACCTCGATCCCGGCGTTCGCGCTGAACAAGTACTGGGTCTGGGGCAAGCGGGGCCGTGCCCACATGCGGCGCGAGGTCCTGCCCTTCTGGGCCTTCACCGTGGCCGGCTGGATCTTGTCCACCGGCATGGTCGCCCTCGTCACCAACATCGCCGGTGACAACGAGACCGAGAAGACGATCCTCGTCATGGCGGCGAACATCATGGGCTTCGGCACCCTCTGGGTCCTGAAGTACCTGTTCCTCGACAAGATCATGTTCGGGGCCGATCACCACACGCCCTACGACGAGGACATCGAGCTGGAGGAAGCGGGCATCGAGCCCGACCTCAAGCACGTCTGACTTTCGGGGCCCGCTCGACGCTCCCGTAGTGTCGGCGGCGTGACCGGAACCGTCCCCGCCATGCCCGCCGCGCTGCACGAGGCGGCCGTCGCCGCCCGGGGGTTCATGCCCACCGACGAGGGCGACGCCCTGTGGGTCGCGGCCACCGAAGCGGTCGCATCGGTGCCGGGCCTGCCGCTGCTCGAGGTCGGCTCGTACTGCGGCAAGTCCACCGTGTGGCTGGGCGCGGCCGCCCAGGCCGCGGGCACGATCCTGTTCGCCCTCGACCACCACCGGGGGTCCGAGGAGAACCAGGCCGGGTGGGAGCACCACGACGCGGACCTCGTCGACCCGGCGATCGGGCGCATGGACACGCTCCCCACGTTCCGCCGCACGATCTTCGACGCCGGCCTCGAGCCGTCGGTGGTGGCGCTGGTGGGCGACTCGCCGACGCTGGGCCGGTTCTGGTCGATGCCGCTCTCGTTCCTGTTCATCGATGGTGGCCACGGCCACGAACCGGCCCACCGCGACTACGAGCTCTGGACCCCGCACGTGGCGCCCGGCGGGACGCTCTGCATCCACGACGTGTTCCCGAACCCCGACGACGGCGGCCGCCCGCCCTACGAGATCTACCTCCGAGCGATCGACGACGGCTTCACCGAGCGCCGCGCCGTGGGCTCCCTGCGCGTCCTCACCGCCCCGGAGGGCTGACCGCCCGCCACGGCTCCTCGGTCCCGGCGCGGCCGGTGGCCGGCCGGCTCAGTCGTTGAGGGCGGCGTCTTCGTCGCTGATGTCGATCAGGGGCGGGAGGACCGCGTCGTGATCGGTGAACAGCGCGCTGGTGGGGCCTTCGCCCCACAGGCCGTCGGCGCCCAGCACCACCGCGGCGGCGGTGTAGGTGGACTGCTCGTCGGCGGGGAAGTGCGACAGGTCCGGATAGACGGTGCCGGTCCAGTAGCGGCCGTCGTCGACCCGGTACTGCTGGATCCACGAGTACAGCTGCTCGGCGGTCTCGCGCTCCCCGACGGCGAGGTGGGCGAGGACGCACTCGCAGGTCTCGGCCACGGTGATCCACGGCCGGTCCTTCACGCAGCGGACGCCGCGGCCCTCGTCGATGAAGGTGTCGAAGCGGTCGGCGAGTCGGGCGCGGCCGGCGTCGCCCAGCACGACGCCGCCGAGGACCGGGTAGTACCAGTCCATGGCCCAGCGGTGCTTGGGGGCGAAGGCGTCGGCCTCCTGGTGGCGGATGACGTGGGCCAGGCGGGCGGCGGAGAGCTCCCAGTCGGGGCGCTCGTGGCCGAGCAGCTCGGCGAGGGCGATGGCGCACCGCAGCGAGTGGCAGATCGACGACGAGCCGGTGAGCAGGGCGAACGGCCACGGCGTGCCGTCGGCGTGGCGGGCCCAGAGGATCTCGCCGCGGGGCTGCTGGAGCTCGAGCACGAAGTCCATGGCCTTCTCGACCACGGGCCACATCGTCTCGGCGTAGCCCCGGTCCTCGGTGAGGAGCCAGTGGTGCCACACGCCGGCGGCGACGTAGGCGACGACGTTCAGGTCGAACTTGTCGTCCTCGATGCCGTCCTCGACGTAGTACTGGTGCCAGGAGCCGTCGTCGCGCTGGAGGCCGACGAGCCAGTCGTAGGCCCGCTCGGCTTCGGCGACGCGGCCGCCGAGGGCGAGGGCCATGGCGGCCTCGACGTGGTTCCAGGGGTCGGCGTGACCGCCGGGGAACCACGGGATCATGCCGTTGGGCAGCTGCCACGCGGCGATGGCGTCGACGGTGGCCTGCACCTCCGACGCGGTGATCACGCCGGCGACCTCGGGGACGGTGATCTCAGGCACCGACCGGCTCCCGGGTGTCGGCCGGCTTGCGGGCGTAGAGCACGAGGCTCTTGCCGAGCACCGGGTTGAGCGCCTTCTCGGTCCAGCGGGTGAGCTTGGGCGCCTTCATGATGTCCCAGGTCAGGAGCTTCAGGTAGGCCTGGACCAGCGGGTTGTCGTCGTTGGTGGGGCCGACGGCGCACTTGAGCCACCAGTACGGCGTGTGCAGCGCGTGGGCGTGGTGCGTGCCCTCGGGCACGAGGCCGGCGGCGATGAACCGGGTCTTGAGCTCGGCCTCGGTGAAGATGCGCACGTGGCCGCCCTCGACGAACGGGGCGTGGTACTCGTCGCTCAGCGCC
>DATMGQ010000264.1:0-2460 GCA_035555395.1 Acidimicrobiales bacterium | reverse complement strand
GAGGTCAGTGAGAGCCCCTGAGAGCCCCTGAGAGCCCCTGAGAGCCCCGAGGTGACGTGACGTGACGCAGTCCGACCGCAGGCGCAAGCGGCCCACCATGAAGGACGTCGCCCGGGTCCCGTGATCGGCACAAATGATCTGAGTGCGATCGCGGTGATGGAGCACATTCGCGAGGCCGGGCCGCGCATCCGGGGGACATGGCGTCGTCGGCGTCGACGACCTCCCCGAACGACCTGCGTTTCCAAGGGGAGGACCCTGAACCAGCTCCTGGGGGACGCCCTCCTGGCCGAACTCGAGTGGCGCCGAAGGATTCGTGGTGATCGAGGGTGAGACGGAAATCGCCAACCACAGCACCGCCGACACAAGCGTGATCGAGCCCGGCGCCGGCGTTCGGCTGTTCGCAGCCCGGTCGAACACCTGGCGGACGATCGAGCGGCTCCGCGAGCCTTCCTTCCACGTGCGAACCCCGGCAGGAAGCGGCGTCGTCGGTCGGGGTCGAGATGCTTCGTATCTCGCACAACGACGTGGCCTACGACCTGCCGGGTGTTCGCTCTCGAGGGTGGCCGCCCAACTCGTGATCAGGGAGAGGGTCGGCGGTGGCCGACCGGTCGTGGCCGTCAGGAGTGCGGGCTGGGGACATCGGTGGCCTTCTTCACCGCGTGCCCGTCGAACTGGTTGCGCAGCGCCGCGATCGCCTTCACGGCGGGGGAGACGCCCTGGTGGGAGGCAAAGCGTGCGAGCAGCGAGCCTGCGACCAGCGGTGAGGCCTCCACGAGCTCGCAGCGCTCGGTGTGGGCCTGCAGCTGGGCGCCCGTGGTTCTGCTATTCCACCGGCTTCCAGCGCTGGCCATCTAGTGGCTCCCAACGACGGAGTGCGTCAAGTAGCGTCTCGGGCTCGACCCCGTCGAGAACGAGGCTTCGGTCGGCTGGACGGATGAATCCCTCGCCGACGGCGTGGTCGAGAAATTCGAGGAACTTCTGGTAGTACCTGGCGGTGTTGAGCAGGCCTGTCGGTTTGGTGTGCAGTCCGAGTTGTGACCAGGTCAGAGCCTCGGCGAACTCCTCGAGTGTGCCCAACCCGCCCGGTAGCGCCACGAAGCCGTCGGCGAGTTCCACCATCTTTGCCTTGCGTTCGTGCATGGACTCGACGACGTGCAGCTCAGTGAGGCCCGTGTGGGCCATCTCCTCACCGACCTGGTGCTCGGGAATGACCCCGATCGCTGATCCACCGGCGTCGAGGACGGCATCTGCGAGCACGCCCATGGTTCCGACGCTGGCGCCGCCGTACACGAGCGTGACGCGCTCCTTCGCCAGGAGGCGTCCCAACTCTCGCGCGGCGTGGACATAACCGCTATCTCTGCCGGTGTTCGATCCGCAGAAGACGCACAGGCTGTTGATCGCTACCATGGTCCCGATCCTTCGGTGTCGCTTTTGTCTACCAATGACTGGTGCTTGGCCACGACAGGGCCGGCTGATGCAGGTTCGCCGTCGGCCCGTCTCGTAGGCATGTGGTGCCCCTTTGGGCCCGGGAGGACGTCCCGGTGGCGGGAGTTTCGTTCATCGCCTCCCCGGACCCGATCCCAATGATCACTCGGCCCGGGTTCAGCGCGCCGAGAGTGCCGAAGGCGTGCGCCACGATCGACAGGGCTCGACACAACGTCGGGATGAGCACGACGGTAGCCGGAACCGCGCGGGAGGCCGCCACACCCGGTACGTCGAGCCAGGCAGCGCGTTCGGCGCCTGGACACCGTGGTGACGCCAGGGCTGGAACCGATCGGAGACCGGGACGGTGTCAGGCCGAGGTCCTCGGCCTCCACGTCGGTGCGCTGTCGAGAAGCTGGCGGCCCAGGCGTAGGCGTCGCGGATGTCGTCTTCGTGTCGCGGATCGAGGGCAGCCACATGTCGGGAAAACGCATGGCACCTCCGCTGAAGCACACGGTCGCGTACTCACCTCGGTCGCCGATGCCGGCGAACACCTCGCGCCCGCTGTCGATCCGGGCGGACGCGGCGTCGATCTCCTCCTCGCTGACGTCGGCCCACAGCGGAAGCATCGGCTCCCAGAAGGCGACGCCACTGAACTCGCCGCGAACCCACGCACGTTCGATCGGTCGGCGGCCTCGAACGTGCCGAGGTGCCTGGCCGGCTCCACCGAGCCGGCGCCCGGGGGAAGCGTTCCGTCCATGTCGACGATGTGCGGGTGTCGGCCATCGGCTCGAGGTCTCCCAACCGGGATGGCGCCGTCGTGGCCCGGGGGGTGGGCCACGACGGCGCCTTGGCCTGCAGTGGTTCGCACCGCAGCGGGCCTCGGTCAGGGCCGGGCGGTCACGGCGGTCTCGTCGGAGACGGTGCGCATCTGACCGACGTGGTCGATGTAGTAGGACTCGGGGACCTCCTTCTCGCTGTTCGCGATCAGCTCGGTGAAGTCCCACTTCTTGAGCAGCTTGCCGTCACGGAACACCG
>DATMGQ010000263.1:0-5248 GCA_035555395.1 Acidimicrobiales bacterium | reverse complement strand
GCTCGGTGGTGATGGTGAGGCCGTCGCCCAGGTAGATGAGCTTCACCTGGGCGGGGAGCACGCCGAACAGCTCCTCGCACAACAGGGCGTAGAACGTGACACCGCCGAGCCGACCCTGCTGGTGGCTCGTGCTGGGTGCCCGGCCGGTCTTGTAGTCGGTGACGACCAGCCCGCCGTCGGCGTCGAGCTCGAGGCGGTCGATGATGCCGCGCACGCGGATGTCGTCGATCTGGGCCTCGAGCTTGAGCTCCAGCCCCACGGGGTGGACGGCACTGGGGTCCTCGACCTCGAAGTAGCGCCGGACGAGCCGGTCGGCGTCGGCGAGGAAGGTGGCCTCGGCCTCGGCATCGAGCGCCAGGCCCAGGAAGTCGGCGTCCTCCCGCATGGCGGCGGTGGCGGTGCCCAGGTCCTCGATGGCGTGGTCGAGCGTGCGGTCCGGCGCCTCCCGGGCGAAGAGGTGCTCGAGGGCGAGGTGGACGAGGGTGCCCTTGACCGCCGCGGCCGAGGGCGTCTCCGGCAGCTGGTCGATGGCCGAGAAGCGGAACGCCAGCGCGCAATCCTTGAACGAGGACACCTTGGAGGGGGAGAGGGTGGCAGGCGGCGAGAAGGCCATGGACGAACCGTACCCGGGGGGTCTGACAGGGAGGTCGACCTGGGTACGCTCGCCCGGTGCCCGACCTCGATGACGAGCTGGTGGCGGCCAACGCCGCGTTCTACGCCGCCTTCGAGGAGCGCGACCTCGACGCCATGTCCGAGGTGTGGCTGCACGAAGACCACGTGGTCTGCACCCATCCGGGGTGGGCCTCCCTCCACGGCTGGGCGGCCGTGGCCGCCTCGTGGTTCGCCTTGTTCCAGGGCGACGGGTCGATGCAGTTCATCCTCACCAAGGTGACGGCCACGGTGCGCGGCGACCTGGGCTGGGTCACCGTCGACGAGAACCTGATCTCCGGGGCCCAGGCCCAGACGGTGGCGGCCGTCAACCTGTTCGAGCGCCACGACGGCCGGTGGAAGCTGGTGCTGCACGTGGGATCGGGCATCGCCGGCGCCTGATCCAGCGGTCGGCAGGGGTCGGCCCTCTAACCTGTGGGTCCGCCCCGAGGTGACGCCCTGATGCCAACCGACACCCACGTCGAAGAACCGATCGACGGTCGCACCGCCCGCGCGGTCCGCACCAAGGACGCCATCGTCGACGCCACGCTCGCCCTCATCGACGAGGGAGACCTCCGGCCGACCGGCCCACGGATCGCCGAGCGGGCCGGGGTGTCCGTCCGCTCGATCTTCCAGCACTTCGACGACCTCGACGCCCTGTTCTTCGCGGTGGGCGAGCGGGTCGTGGTCCGCATCGCCGCGCTGATCCAACCCATCGACCCGGCCGAGCCCCTGCCCGAGCGCACGCAGGCGTTCCTCGCCCAGCGTGCGGTCGTCATGGAGTCGCTGACGCCGGTCCTGCGAGCCGCCCTCGTCCACGCTGCGTCATCCACGGTGATCCGCAGCCAGTTCGAGAACGGGCACCAGTTCCTGGTCGCCCAGATCGACCAGGTGTTCGCGCCCGAGATCGAGGCCGCCGGAGCCGGCGGTCCGGTCCTGCGCGACGGCCTGGTGGTGGCGCTCTCCTGGTCGTCCTGGGACCTGCTCCGTGGGGCACAGGGCCGCACGGTCGAGGAGGCTCGGGAGGTCGCCGCCTCCATCGTCGGCGCCCTCCTCGCCGGAGCGGCCACGGCGTGACCGAGCCGGTCGAGCCCTGGCCGGGACCGCCGCGGAACCCGGCTCCGGCCACGGGCCGGCGGTGGGCCGCCCCGCACCTCGCCGAGCGGCTGGCGGCGCGGGCGATCACCGCCGAGCAGCTCGCCGCGGCCCTGGCCCGGACCCACGAGTGGTTCGAGGCCAACAGCGGCTGGGCCCCGCCCGACCCCGAGACGCTCGCCGACTGGGCGGTCGAGGGGGCCTGCCGTGCGCCCGACGACTGCTGGACGCCGCTCCACGGCATCTGCCGCCACGGCCTCGTCTCGTGGCAGGTGGTCCTCGACGAGCTCGAGGAGCTCGACGCCGCCACCCTCCGCGACCACCCCTGAACCGCATGCGCTCGGGCGTCCCCACGACGCCCCAACGCACGAGGCCCCCGGAGCGTTGCGCCGCCCGCGTGCGCTCGGGCGTCCCCACGACCCACGACCGCACGCGCCCCAGGATCGCCGCCTCAGCCGCGTGCGCTCGGGTGTCGCCACGACCCACGACCGCACGCGCCCCGGGGTCGCCGCCCCGCCCGCGTGCGTTCGGGTGTCGCCACGGCGGGCGAGCGCACGCGGCCGGGGGTCAGACGATGCGGACGGCGCCGCCGCGGCGGGGGTCGCCGGCGCCGGTTCGGCCGGGGGCGACGGCGTGGACGCCGCCGAAGTACATGCTCGGGGCGGGCCAGGCGTTGACCGGGTGGGCGGCCTCGAGGGCGGCGAGGACGTCGGGGGCCAGGCCCGGCTCGACCTCGAGGTGGTCCGCGTCCCAGTGGATGCGGGGCGCGAGGACGGCCTCGTCCAGCGGGGTGCCGTCGTCGATGGTGGCGGCGAGGACCTGGAGCAGGGCGCTGCGGATGCGCTTCGAGCCGCCGCTGCCGAGCGCCAGCTCGACCGCCCCGTCGGGGCCGAGGACGAACGTCGGCGACATCATCGACGCCACGCGGACACCCGGGGGAGCGGCGTGGAAGCCGTCGGGATGGAGGTCGTCCTCGCCCAGCATGTTGTTGCAGCAGATGCCGGTGCCGGTGATGACGTCGCCCGAGCACTCGCCGTTGGAGGTCGTCATCGAGGCGACGTTCCCCTCGGCATCGGCCACGGTCACGTGGGTCGTGCCCCGGGTCACGACCGGCCGGGCGCCGGGGTCGTCACCCAGGTCGCCCTGGAGCGCGGCCCGGACCTCGGGGTGGCCGGCGGCCCGGTCGCGGTCGACGTCGGCCATGAGCCGGACCAGCTGGAGGGCCCGCTCGGGTGACCCGGCCGGCAGCGGCGCCCCAGCGGCGTCGAGGCGGCGGAGGGCCAGGGCGAGCAGGGCCCCGCCGAACGTGGGTGGCGGGTTGGTCAGGAGCGTCCGGTCCCGGTAGCGGGCGCGCAGCGGGGTCCGTTCGATCACCCGGTAGGACGCCAGGTCGGCTGCGGTGATGAGCCCGCCGTGGGCGCCGAGCTGGTCGACGAACCGGGCCCCGAGGCCGCCGCCGTAGAACGTCTCGCCGTCGCCGCGGCCCAGGGCGTCGAGGAACGCGGCCAGGTCCGGGTTCCGCAGGGTGTCACCAGCCTGGAGCAGGTCGCCGTCCGGGAAGAAGATGGCCCGGCTGGCCTCGGTGCGGGCCAGGATCGGGGCGAGCAGGGTGAAGTCGCTGCTCTGCGTGGTCGTGACCTCCACGCCGCCCTCCGCCAGGACCACCGCCGGGGCCACGAGGTCGGCGAGGGGGAGGCGGCCCAGGCGCTCGTGCACGTGCAGGTAGCCGGCGAGCACGCCCGGCACCGCGACCGAGCCCGGTCCGCAGTGGAACGTCTGGGTGGCCGAGCCGAAGTCGACCGACACCTCCTCGAACGCCGGAGCCACCGCTCCGGCGTCGAGGCCGCGCCCGGGCGTGTCGACGAAGAAGTCGAACAGCACGTCGCCCAGGTCGGGGGAGCGGGCGAGCAGGAACCCGCCGCCGGCGAGGCTGGTGAAGCCGGGCTCGCAGACCGAGGAGGCGAAGCCCGCGGCGATGATGGCGTCGAACGCGTTGCCGCCCCGCTCGAGGATCGTGGCGGCGGCGTCGGCGGCTCGGACGTGGCCGGCCGCGACGATGCCTGGGGTCGCGGTGCCGGCCATGGCCGGCGATGGTACGGCGGCCGGGGGCTAGGCGGTGACGACGCCGTTGATGACGGCGGCGACGACGTTGCCGGTGTTGGCCATGCCCTTGGCGTTCGGGTGGACCGGAGCGGCGTCGGTGGTGGGCACGATCGCCTCGACCCACTTGCTCGACGAGCACATGTCGTGGCCGATGCTCGAGGTCGCGGTGTCGATGTAGGTGGCGCCGTTGGCCTGGGCCCGGGTCTTCAGCATCGTGTTGAGCCCCTTGGCGACGCCCCGCAGGTAGACGATGTCCGTCCCCACGATCGGCACCGTCGGCCAGCAGCCGTTGCCCGTCTCGGGGACGATCGTCGGGTAGCCCACCACGAAGACCTTGGCGTTGGGCGCCCGCTTCTTGGTCTCGGCCAGGACCTGGTCGATCTTCGGGGCGGTGGCGGCGATCTTCTCGGCCAGCAGGTCGCGCCCGCCCACCACGTAGTCGCCCTTGCAGCCCTTCGAGAACGGGTCGAGCGTGGCGCAGTTCTTCACGATGCTGCTGAACCCGATGTCGTTGCCGCCGATGCCGATCGTCACGATCTTGGTGTTGGCGTTGAGGGCGTTGAACTGCGGCGGGTTGGGGCCCGGCGTCACGCCCTGCTGGTTGAAGAAGTCGCTGGTCGTGGCGCCCGAGCAGCTCACGTCGACGAACTTCGCGGCCTTGACCTTGGCCTTGGCGATGCGCGGGTAGTTGCGGTTCGAGCGCAGGCAACCGAGCGGCTCGAGCGACTGGTCGAGGATCAGCGGACCGGCGGTGTAGCTGTCGCCGAGGGCGACGTAGGTGTCGGGAACGGGCGGCTCGCATGCCGTCAGCCCCGCAGCGGCGAACGCCGCCACCACCCCCAGCGACACCGCCAGCAGACGCGTCGATCGGAACGTGCCCATGTGTTCTCCCCCCGGAAAAGCGAAACCGCGCCCGGACGAACGTCCAGGCGCGGTCACGTTACCCGCAGGTGCAGGTCAGAGCAGGGAGGTGTCAGCCGCCGAGGGCCTTGAGGGTGCCCATGAGCTCCTCGGTGAGGTTCGCCGGGACGGCGTAGCCGTCCTCGTTGCGGATCTCGTCGAAGTGGTCGCGGATGTCCTCGACGGTGAGCGACTCGGTGTCGGTCCAGCCCTGGGTCACGCCGGTGAAGACGCGGGCCACGTGGCCGCCGCCGCACGAGTACACCTCGCCGGAGACCGGCACGTCCTCGTGGGCCAGCCAGGCGACCACGGGGGTGATGAACTCGGGGTTGAGCTTGTCGGCCATGGCGCCGAGGAGCTCTTCGGTCATGCGGGTCTTGGCGACCGGGGCGATGGCGTTGGCCTTGATGTTGTTCTTCGCACCCTCGACGGCGAGCACGCGGGTGAAGCCCACGAGGCCGGCCTTGGCGGCGCCGTAGTTGGTCTGGCCGAAGTTGCCGAA
>DATMGQ010000262.1:0-25615 GCA_035555395.1 Acidimicrobiales bacterium | reverse complement strand
CCGGGAGCTCCGCGATCAGGTCCAGCGCGTGATCGACATCCCGGCGCCGGACGAGCGGTCCGTGGGCTCCGGCCAGGGCGTGGAGGTCGAGCGCCGCCACCCGCGAGACCGACTGGCGCCACCGCCGCGGGTCGACCTGGGTCACCCACGGGCTGAGCAGCGTGCCGAACCGGAGGGTGCCGTCGTCCCACACGTCCCGGTCGAGCTGGCCGACGTCGTCCACCGGGTGCGGGACCGGCAGGCCGAAGCAGTCGGCCGACCAGTACACCTTCGACCCCAGGTCGTAGAGGCCCCGGGTCGTGGGGGAGTCGTACGCCGGAGGTCGGACCGCCACGACCTCCCGATCGCCGAGCCAGGTCCGCTCCCCGTCGTTCAGCCACCGGCACCGGCCGAGCGGGATCGCCGTCGCCGCCGCCAGGCGCTGGCCCAGCTGCCAGCTGGTGATCACCGTCGCCTGCGGGCACCGCTCGAGCGCCTCCGGCAGGTTGCCCACGTGGTCCGCGTCGTCGTGGCTGAGGTAGATCCACCGCACGTCCGCCGGGTCGACCACCGCCTCCACCTGGGCCCACCACGCGTCGCGGCCCGTCACCGCACCCGTGTCGACCAGGACGGTGTCCGTGGGGCCCCGCAGCACCAGCGAGTTGAGGGCGATGCGCTCCGGTCCGTCCGCATCGGGCAGCGAGCGGACGAGGTGGACGTCGGGGGTGATGGCGAGCGGGAGGTCGGGGGACACGGAAGGGCTCCTGAGGTGGTGCGGACGGGGTGGCCGGCTACTCCGGCACCCTGATGATCCGCGGCCCCTCTTGGAACCCAGGTGGACGACGCTTGGACGCGAGGGTGAGCGCTCAGCGCTCCTCGACGCGCCCGTCGGCGTGCTTGGCGAACCGGCCCTGCACCGGGCCGTGGTGCGGGGCGTCCTCGTCCCACGGCCACCCGCCGAACTGGGTGCTCTGGTAGTCCTCGAACGCCTGGCGGATCTCCTGCTCCGTGTTCATCACGAACGGGCCGTAGCGGGCCACGGGCTCGCCGATCGGCCGGCCCTGCAGGACCAGGACCTCGGCGGCCTGGCTGCCACCGGTGAGCTCGACCGGGGCGTCGCAGCGCACCACGGCGCCGACCTCGTTGCCCAGCTGGTGGTCGCCCACGCGGATGCCGTCGCCCTCGAAGACGTACAGGACGCGGACCGTGTCGGGGCCCTCGGCGGCCGGGAGCGTCCAGGTGGCGCCGGGCTCGATGTCGAGGTGCCAGATCGCCAGGTCGGCCTCGGGGCGGGCGGCCCACGAGTTCGGCGGGGGCGCGAGCGGCTGGACGCCGTCGAGCGCCCCCGCGATGACCGTGACCGTGGTGGCGCGCCCCTCGTCGTCCGTGTGGCGCACCTTGGGGATGTCCTCGTCCCACAGCATGGTGAAGTACGGGTCGACGAGCTTGTCGGCGGCCGGCAGGTTCAGCCAGATCTGGAACAGGTGCAGCGGGTTGGGCCCGTCGGCGTCGACCAGCGGGAACATCTCCGAGTGCACGACGCCCTTGCCTGCGGTCAGCCACTGGGCGTCACCCCGGCCGAAGCGGGCGGTGGCCCCGAGCGAGTCCGAGTGGTCGATGAGGCCCTGGCGCACGAACGTCACCGTCTCGAAGCCGCGGTGCGGGTGCTGGGGGAACCCGGGGACGTGGTCCCCGTGGTACAGGTTCCAGCCGTCCTTGCCCGCGAAGTCCTGGCCGATCTCGCGCCCCTCGAAGGTGGCAGCCGGGCCCAGCTCGCCGTCGCCCTCGGGGTAGTGGTCGAGGTGGTGCGCGCAGAACAGGAACGGGTCGATGGTCGGCCACTGCGTGCCGAGCGGCACCTCCTGCAGCACCGGATCGCTGGTGGTCGGTTCGTCGGTCGCGCTCATGCCCACCACGCTACGGGGGCGCGACAACCTCCCCTCCGGGACGGCCCGCACCTGGCGATCCTCTACGTTCACCGGGGTGCGACGCGGCTCCGAGGACATCCACCTGGCGGTCGTCGGCGCCCACCTCAGCGGCCAGCCGCTCAACCACCAGCTGGTCGACGAGGGCGCGGAGCTGATCGCCACCACCCGCACGTCGCCCCGCTACCGGCTGTACCGCCTGGAGGGCGGTCCCCCGCTCCGTCCGGCCCTGGAGCGGGTCACCGACGGCGGTGCGGCCATCGAGGTCGAGGTCTGGTCGATCGACGCCGCCGGCTTGGGCCACGTCGTCGCCGCCGTCGCCCCACCCCTCGGCATCGGCAGCATCGAGCTCGAGGACGGCCGTTGGGTCAAGGGCTTCATCTGCGAGCCCCACGGCCTCGCCGACGCCCTCGACATCACCCACCACCGCAGCTGGCGCACCTACCTCGCCACCCTCGCCTGACCCACCCCGGGTCGGCCACCCCGGGGGAGGGGTTCGTGCCACGCGGCGGGGTGGCCGACCTACCATCGGCCGGGCCTCGGCCGAACGGCCGGAGGCGAAGGGGAAGAAGCCGATGGCGTTGGTGGCCGCACCGGACCTGCCGTTCCTGCTCACCGAGTCGCGGGCCACGCCGATGCACGTCGGCGGACTGCAGGTGTTCGAGCTGCCCGAGGGCGCGGGTCCGGACTGGCTGCGCGAGCAGTACGAGGCGATGCTCGCCTACGAGGACATCGCCCCGCTGTTCCGCCAGCGGCCGTACCGCTCGGTGCGCACCGGCATGCAGTGGGCGTGGCGGGAGGACGAGGAGCTCGACATCGAGTACCACGTCCGCCACTCGGCGCTCGCCGCGCCCGGCCGGGTCCGCGAGCTGCTGGCCCTCGGCGGCCGGCTCCACGGCTCCCTGCTCGACCGACAGCGCCCACTGTGGGAGTTCAACCTGATCGAGGGCCTCGAGGGCAACCGGTTCGCGGCCTACACCAAGGTGCACCACGCCATGGTCGACGGCGTCTCGGCGCTGCGGCTGCTCGAGCGCTGGCTGTCCACCGACCCGACGGCCGAGGTGCCGCCGGCGTGGGCGGCCAAGCCGAAGCGGGCCCGCGCCGAGGCTCCCGCCGCCAACCCGCTGGAGCTGATGGTCGATGCGGCCAGGGGCGCGGTCGACATCGCCGGCACCGGCCCGGTCCTGCTCGCCCAGGCCCGCCGAGCGCTCCAGGAGGACCTGGCGGCGTTCCCGTTCAAGGCGCCGCCCACGATCCTCAACGTGCACATCACCGGGGCCCGCCGCATCGCCGCCCAGACGTGGAGCGTCAAGCGGGTGAAGGCGGTGGCCAAGGCCTCCGACGCCACGCTCAACGACATCGTCTTGGCCATGTGCTCCGGTGCGCTGCGCCGCTACCTCGACGAGCTCGGTGCCCTCCCCGACGAGTCGCTCACCGCGATGGTCCCCGTCTCGCTCCGCCGCGACGACAGCGCCGGCGGCAACGCGGTGGGCGCGGTGCTCACCTCGCTGGCGACCGACACGGTGGACCCGAGCTGGCGCCTCGCCCGCATCCGCGAGTCCATGCAGATCGCCAAGGACACGATGCAGGGCCGCTCGCAGCTCCAGCTCCTCGCCCTCAGCGCCGCCAACATGTTCGCCACGCCGCTCGTCTCGATGCTGGGCGGCGGCGAGGGCATGCGCCCGCCGTTCAACATCATCATCTCGAACGTCCCCGGGCCGCGGAAGGACCTGTACCTGAACGGCGCCCACCTCCAGGGCGTCTACCCGGTGTCGATCCCGTACCACGGCCAGGCGCTGAACATCACGCTCACCAGCTACGTCGACAACCTCGAGATCGGCCTCACCGGCTGTCGGCGGCGGGTCCCGCGCCTCCAGCGCCTCCTCGTGCACCTCGAGGAGTCGCTCGTCGAGCTCGAGGTCGCCGTCGGCCTCAGCAACGGCAAGCCCAAGAGGGGCGCTCCCTTCCGCGACCTCTGACCGTCACGGGAAGCGGGTGGCGGCCCGGGTGCGGTACTCGTTCGACGCAGCGAGCTGGACCGCGAGCACGAGGTCGCCGTCGGTGACGACCTTCGCCGACCAGTGGGCCAGGCCGCTCGGGTCGGGCGCCCGACCGAGCAGGTCCTGGTACAGCCCGGTGACCCGGTTGCGGGCGGACTCGGGCGACTGGAAGAAGCGGCGGGCCACCGAGTCGCGGCCCGCTGCCGCGGTCTGGCGGATCCAGTAGTCCAGGCCGTTCGGGTCGGGGGAGCGGCCGAGCAGCTTCGGGTACAGGTCGCTCACCCAACCGCCGTCGGTGCCGCCGCCGAACCCCCGGTAGTACTCGCCCGAGGCGTAGAAGGCGGCGGCCGCCTGGGCCACGGTGCGGCGCCCCGAGCGGAGCTGGCCGATCCAGAAGGCGGTGCCGGCGGGGTCGCCCGCCCGGCCCAGGGTGTCCTCGTACATCTGGTCGACGACGGCGGCGAGCCAGGCGTCGGACGTGGACAGCTGCGTCAGGTAGGTCGACCGGGCGAGACCGGCGTCGAGCGCGAAGGCGTCGGCCTCGACCTGGCGCTCGCTCGGGACGCCCCCGAGGAAGTCCGTGCGGGCCGCGGTGGCGAACGACGCGGTCGGCGTGCGGTCGGCAGGCGGCGCGGTCCCGTCGTCGGCGAGCCGGTCGGTGATCCAGGCCAGCATCGCCGTCTGGTAGTCGGCGGGGTAGCCCGCCAGCGTGTTGCGGGCCTTGGCATCGTCGCCGCTGGGCACGTGGCGGTCGCACGTCCCCGCGACGTTCGGGTTGTCGACGCAGAGCCGCACGTTCACCGAGCCGGCGTCGTCCGAGGCGGCGATGGCGGCGCGCAGCGGCTCGTGCATGCAGTCGACGGCGCCCATCGTCGGCGACGACCCGTCGGGCAGGGGACAAGCGATCGGGGCATCCCGGCACTGGCCGGGGTCGCCGATGGACCACACCTGCATCAGCGGCACGGTGAGCTTCTCGTCCTCGACGAGGTCAGCGGGCTGGTTGTCCGGATCGCCGACCTCGGGGTGGAGCCGCTGCTGGACGGTGGTGAGCTCCTCGTCGGGCCGGCCGCACTCGAGCGGCTGCACGGCCCGCTGCCACGCCTGGTTCAAGACACCCGAGTCGCCGATGATGCCGGTGGGCGGGAGGCCCTGGGCCTCGAGCGCCCAGCCGACGTGCCACGAGCCGAACGACCCCGCGCTGCCACCGTGGAGGAAGTAGTCGTCGGTGGCGCGGGTGGTGAGGGCGAACTGGACGGCCGCCTTGGTGGCGAACAGGCCGTTGACGGTGCGGAGCTTCCCGTTCGCGTCGCGGTTCGGGTTGTTGGGGTCGACGGTGTCCCCGCCGCCGTAGATGTCGTGGTCGCACATCGACACCGCCATCATCCGGAAGCCGGCCGGGGCGTCGGCCACCTTCTTCTTCAACCCGCCGCTGAGCACGTTCCGCTGCTGGGTCGCCGCCGACTCCTCGGTCTTCTGGCCGTTGCTCGGCTGGGCCCTGCCGTTCGAGTCGAAGTAGCCGACGCCGCCGCCGTGCATGAACACCCAGAGGGGGCGGACCTCGTCGTCGGGGACGCCGAGACGGGTGGCGATGGTGAAGGTGTTCTCGCCGCTGACCGAGCACGGGAACGCGGGGTTCTCGTAGTGGTCGAAGCGCCAGCCGCCGGCCGTCGTCGACGACACCTTGCGGATCTGCGCCGTCTTGCCCGGCGCCGAGATCGGGGCCACGGCCTCCGCCGCCGACGGCACGGATGAGGCGACGACGAGCGCCGCCACGGTGGTGCTCGCGGCGAGCAGGACGGCGAGCAGCCGAGGTGTGCGCATCGGGTCATCGTGGCCCAGATGGCCCGGGCCGTCCACGGGTTCCGGCACCGTCGCGCCTCGTATTTCGATGTGGTGACGGGAACCGGTGGGGCCCTTCGCACGTCGTAGGTTCCGGCGGGGGCGCCACAGGGGGGACCCCGGAACAGGAGCAGGGGACATGGCGGAACGCACGTCGACGCGAGGCGCGCGCAGCTGGCGGCGGTGGGTCGTCGCCGGCGCGGTCGTGGGGCTCGCGGGCAGCGGGGCGCTCGCACCGGTGGCCGCCGGTGCTGCGGACCCGAGCGCAGACCTCTCCGTGGCGGTCACCCACACCCCCGACACGGCGACCGCGCCCACCCAGATCACCTTCACGGTCACGGCCAGCAACGCCGGCCCCGACGCGGCCGAGGGCGTCGTCGTCGGCATCGGCTACCGGTACCCGCTCGGCCTCGAGACGGTGCCCGACGGCTGCCGCCGCTCGTCCTCGTACGAGTCGCTCGTGTGCGACGTGGGCGACATCGCCTCCGGCGCAACCGGCTCGGTCGAGGTCGTGCTCACGGCCCGCGGGTCGGGGCTGTTCACCATCCCGGTGGCCGTCGCCAGCGACACGCCCGATCCCGACACCGCCGACCGCGCCGCCACCGACAGCGTGCTGGTGAAGGCGGGCCCGTCGCAGGCCGTCCGCTACATCCGCGGCATCTTCCCGGCCATCCTCCAGCGCAACCCCGACCAGGCGACCACCGACTACTGGGCGGCCCGCTGGAAGAAGGCGAACGCCCAGTACCCCCGCAGGACCGAGCAGGTGCCGCTCGGCATCATGAACAGCAACGAGTACCGGCGCCTGCGGATCCGCGAGTCCTACCAGCGCATCCTGGGCCGTGCCGCCGACCCGTCGGCGCTCACTTACTGGACGGCCAAGGCGGCCGGCGGCTGGTCGTACGAGCGGATCGACACCACGCTGCTCTCGTCTCGGGAGTTCCTCCGCAACGGCGACCTCGAGACGTACATCCGCAAGACCTACCTCGCCGTCCTGGGCCGCCAGCCCACCGCGGCCGAGCTCGCCTCGTGGAAGCAGTCCCTCGGGGCGAAGCCCACCACCGCCGGGTGGTCCCGGTTCCCGCAGTCGCTGCAGCGCAGCACCGAGGGCTACGACGTCATCATCAAGCAGCGGTACCAGGCCGCCACCGGCGAAGCCCCGAACTCGCTGGTGCGCTACATCTGGCAGGCCGGGCTCCGCAACGGCGTGTCGCCCGAGCGGCTGTGGGCGCAGGTCTTCATCAGCTACGACGTCCTGAAGGATTACCCGTACACCGAGGACGACTACGCCGAGGAGGAGTTCGAGTACGACCTCCCCGTGGCGAGCGTCCTGGCCGCGGTCGACGCGGCATCCTGACCCCGGGTCGACGATCGACCCCGCCCGCCGTACTCCGAGTCGGCGGGCGGGGATCGTCGTGCGCTCGGGGGGAGCGTGCTCTGGGTCAGATGGGCAGGTCGCCCGTGGCGCCGCGCGTGCTGCCGGTGTCCCGGTAGGCCGCGATCGTGCGCTGGGCGATGCGCATCTGGTGGATCTCATCGGCGCCGTCGGCGAACCGGGCCCAGCGGGCGTGCTGGTACATGTGGGCGAGCGGCGTGTCGGTCGAGTAGCCGAGCGCGCCGTGCACCTGGATCGAGCGGTCGATCACCCGGCCGAGCATGTTGGCCACGAAGTGCTTCGCCATCGACACCTCGGACTTGAAGTCGAGCTTGTTGTCGATGCGGTAGGCGGCGTGCAGGACCATGAGCTTCGCCTGGTACAGCTCCATCGTGGAGTCGGCGATCATCCACTGGACGCCCTGCTTCTCGGCCAGCATCGAGCCGTGGCTGAACCGGTTCAGCGACCGGTCGACCATCATGTCGAGCGCCGTCTCCGCTTGGGCGATCCAGCGCATGCAGTGGGCGAGGCGGGCCGGCCCGAGGCGGGACTGGCCGAGGAGGTGGCCCTGGCCGCGGCCGCCGAGCATGTTGGCATCGGGCACCCGCAGGTCCTCGATGACGATCTCGGAGTGGCCGGTGCCGCCGTGCATGGTCTCGACCTCGCGCACCCGGTTCCAGCCCTCCCAGTGGGTCTCGACGATGAACGCGGTGTTGGCGGCCTGGGGCAGGTCGGGGTTGTCCTCGGTGCGGCAGATGAGGATGGCGAAGCTGGCGCGGCGGGCGTTCGAGATGAACCACTTGTGGCCGTTGATGACCCACTCGTCGCCGTCCTTCACGGCGTGCGTGCGGATGAGCGTCGGGTCCGAGCCGGCGACCTCGGGCTCGGTCATGGCGAAGCAGCTCATCGTCGTGCCCTCGCACAGCGGCTTGAGGTACTTCTCCTTCTGCTCGTCGGTGGCCCAGTTCAAGAGGGTGTGCATGTTGCCCTCGTCGGGGGCCATGCAGTTGAAGACGAAGGGGCCGTAGTAGGCCTTGGCCGCCTCGGCTTGGACCATGGCCAGCTCGACGTGGCCCAGCCCCATGCCGCCCCACTCCTCGGGCATGTGCGGCAGCCAGATGCCAGCCTCCTGCGCCTTGGTGCGCATCCCGATCAGCTTGGTGAGGTACTCGGCGCGGTCCTCGATGTGGTCGGGGTCCGTCAGCTCGGCCTCGGTCGGCTTGATGACGTCGTCGACGAAGGTGCGGATCCGCAGGCGCAGCTCGTCGAGCTCGGGGGTGAGGGTGAAGTCGATCGTCATGGCCCGGGAACCTACCGCCGATCGGCGCCCGTGTCTTGACCCGCGGGTCAAGTTTCGGGATCGAGGCCAGGTTGGGACCGGTTTGGGACCGGCGGAGGGTAGGCGCCGCCGATGAAGGGTGGGACGATCTCGCCTCGTCCGCCCCCTCCCCAGGAGCCCGTCACCGTGAACCGCACCCGCCGTGCCCTCGCCCTCGCCGCCGTCGGCGCCTTCCTCCTCGTGGGCACCGCCGCCTGCGGCTCGAGCGGCTCCGACAGCTCGTCGGACGACAGCGCCACGACCGCCGCCGACAGCAGCAGCGGCAGTGACACCGGCACCGAGGCCACCGCCGCCGACAGCGGCACCGACGAGGGCGACGGCGGCTCCGCGGACGAAGCCGACTGCGACGCCACCAAGGACAGCGACAACCTGTCGGGCGACTCGAACGTGCTGTTCGCCGCCGACCAGGACGAGCTGATGGAGTCCGACCTCACCGACGACGCCATCGCCACGGTGGCCGCCGACGGCTCGTCGATGGACCCCGGCACCATCGAGATCGGCGCCGGCGAGATGTTCGGCATCGAGGCCGAGGCCGGCGGCAGCATCGACGGCGTCATCATCGGCTGCGCCGGCGGCCAGACCCTCGTCCCCGGCGTCGCCGTCGGGTTCGTGATCACCGAGCCCGGCACCTACCCGATCTCGCTCGACGTCGCCGGCACCGAGCTCGGCACCGTCGTCGTCAGCTGATCCTCCTTCGGTCGGCGGGGGCGGACGGGACCCCCGCCGGCCGGACGAGGTGCGGGAGGCTCAGGCCTCCCGGCGGGCCCGCGACGCGGCGCCCAGCACCGCCTTGAGCGAGGCCGTGATGATGTTGGGATCCGTGCCGATGCCCCAGCGCACCGTGCTGGCCGGATCGACCGTCTCCACGTAGGCCACGGCGGTGGCGCCGGCGCCGGCCCCCATCGAGTGCTCGTGGTAGTCGACCACGTCGATCTCGATGCCGGCCGTGCCGATGGCGTTCACGAACGCAGCGATCGGGCCGTTGCCGGACCCGGTCACCGTGGCCGGCTCGCCGTCGACGACGAGCTGCGCGGTGATCGACGTGACGCCCTCGGCGTCGGTGCGCAGCTCGGTGGAGCGCAGGGCGTACGGGGCGTCCTCGGCGAGGTACGTGGTGGAGAAGGCGTCCCACATGGCGCCGGGCGTGATCTCGGTGCCGGTGTCCTCGGTGATCGTCTGGATCGTCCGGGAGAACTCGATCTGCATCCGGCGGGGGAGGGCGAAGCCGTGCTCCGTCTCCATGATGTACGCCACGCCGCCCTTGCCGGACTGGCTGTTGACCCGGATGACCGCCTCGTAGGTGCGGCCCACGTGCGCCGGGTCGATCGGCAGGTACGGCACGCCCCACTCCGCGTAGTCCTTGGCCGGGTCGGCGACGCCGGCCGCCTCGGCCTCGGCGTAGAGGGCGGCGAAGCCCTTCTTGATGGCGTCTTGGTGCGAGCCCGAGAACGCCGTGTAGACGAGGTCGCCCGCGTACGGGTGGCGCTCGTGCACCGGCAGCCGGTTGCAGTACTCGGCGACGCGGCGGATGGCGTCGATGTCGGAGAAGTCGATCTTCGGGTCGACGCCCTGGGCGAACAGGTTCAGGCCGAGGGTGACCAGGTCGACGTTGCCGGTGCGCTCGCCGTTGCCGAACAGGCAGCCCTCGACGCGGTCGGCGCCGGCCAGCACGCCCAGCTCGGCGGCGGCCACGGCGCAGCCCCGGTCGTTGTGCGGGTGCAGCGACAGCACGATCGACTCGCGGTTCTTGACCGTGCGCAGGAACCACTCGATGGTGTCGGCGTACAGGTTCGGCGTGTACATCTCCACCGTCGCCGGCAGGTTCATGATCAGCTTGCGCTCGGGCGTGGGCTCGATGACCTCGGCCACGGCGTCGCAGATCTCCACCGCGTACTCGACCTCGGTGCCCGTGTAGCTCTCCGGCGAGTACTCGTACCGGATCGCCGTCTCCGGGTGCTCCTCCTCGAGCTTGCGGCACAGCTTGGCGGCGTTGACCGCGATCTCGGTGATGCCGTCCTTGTCCAAGCCGAACACGACCTTGCGCTGCAGCGTGGAGGTCGAGTTGTAGAAGTGGACGATCGCCGAGTGGGCGCCCCGGATGGCGTCGTAGGTGCGCCGGATCAGGTCCTCGCGGCACTGCGTCAGCACCTGGATCGTGACGTCCTCGGGGATGAGGTCGTCCTCGATCAGCTGGCGCACGAAGTCGAAGTCGGTCTGGCTCGCGGACGGGAACCCGACCTCGATCTCCTTGTAGCCCATGGCCACGAGCGTCTGGAACATCTTCAGCTTGCGGCTCGGGTCCATCGGGTCGATGAGCGCCTGGTTGCCGTCGCGCAGGTCGACGGCGCACCACAGCGGGGCCTCGGTGAGCCGGTTGTCGGGCCAGGTGCGGTCGCGCAGGTCGAGCGGCACGTACGGCTGGTACTTGTCGAACGGCATCGTCTTCGGGGTCGCAGGCTGCGGGGGCATCTCGTGTCTCGCTTCTCGGGTTCTGGGTTCAGTCTTGTGGGTGGAGCGGGCCACACCGTGGTCCGGGGGCCTCGCTGGTCGAGCTGGTCGTTCCGTGGAACGGGGCCGCACCGTGGCCCGAAAACGAAAGAAGCTCCCGGCCCGGAGGCGCAGGAGCGGAGGCACGTGCCGCGATGCGGCTTGGCACGTGCCTACATAAGCAGAAGGAGGGCGGAGGTCGGACGCATCCGGACCAGTATGCGCAAAGGTGCATCCGCCTGGCAACCCTCGACCTGCGGTTCCCCTGGGTTCGACGAAACGAACACGACACCCGGCCGGGTGCGAGGCCATGATGCGGCGGTGAGCCGACGCGGGTGGATCCTCTTCAGCGCCATGTCGCTGATCTGGGGCTTGCCGTACCTGCTGATCTCGATCTCGGTCGAGTCGCTGGCCCCGGCCACCGTGGTCGCCGGGCGCACCGGCATCGCTGCCCTGCTCCTGCTCCCGCTCGCCATCCACCAGGGTTCGCTGAAGGTCGCCCTGCGGTTCTGGCCGTGGATCCTGGCCTTCGCGGTGATCGAGATGGGGATCCCGTTCATCCTCCTGGGCCACGCCGAGCAGACGCTCCCGTCGGGCCTGACCGGCCTGCTGGTGGCCACCGTCCCGCTGTTCGGCGCCATCGTCGCCTACGTGCTGGGCGACCACCACGCCCTCACCCGGACCCGGATCCTGGGGCTGTTCGTCGGCGTCGCCGGCGTCGCCCTCGTGGTGGGTGCGGCGGGCGGCGACGGCGAGATCCGTCTGCTGAACGTGGCCGAGGTGCTGGTGGTGGCGGTCTGCTACGCCATCGCCCCGTTCATCACCGACCGCAAGCTCACCGAGGTCCCCGGCATCGGCCTGGCCGCCCTGGCGCTCGGCATGGTCTCGGTCGCCTACCTCGTCCCGGCGGCGCTCACCCAGGACGAGACCCCCACCGGCCGCAGCATCGGCGCCTTGGTGGCCCTCGCCGTGATCTGCACGGGCATCGCGTTCGTCGTGTTCTTCGCCCTGATCCGCGAGGTCGGCCCCGCGCAGGCCACGGTCATCACGTTCGTGAACCCCATCGTCGCCCTGGCCCTGGGCGTCGTCGTCCTCGACGAGCACCTCTCGTGGGGTCAGCTCCTCGGCCTGCCCGTCGTCCTCGCCGGCTGCTGGCTCGCCGCCGGCAAGCGCCCCACCGAGGTCGAACCCACCGCCTCCGCCACCCTCGACCCCACCCCCACCCCCACCGACTGACCCCACCGACTGACCCCCACGATTTCGGGTCACCTGTGCCGCCCCACACGGCCCAAACGACCCGATTCCGGGCAAACGCCCGACGCGGCGGCGAATCGGGTCGTTCGTGCCGCCATGCGCGGCTCAGGTGTCCTGATTCAGGTCTCGGGCTCGTGGCCGCGGCGCGGGAATCGGGTCGTTCGTGCCGCTCCACACGGCTCAAGTGACCTGATTCCCCGGGGTCAGGCGAGGCGGCGCCGGAGGTTGGCGATGGTGCGCTCGATCGTCTCGCAGATGTAGTCATCGGTCATCGTCCAGGTGAAGCGCAGGAGGTGCCAACCGAGCAGGAGCAGCTCGTTGCCGCGGATCCGATCGGAGTCGAACGCGCTGCGGACGCCGTGCGTCGCCCAGCCGTCGAGCTCGACGGCGAGCATCACCGACGGGCGAGCGAGGTCGATGAAGGCCATGCGGCCGTCCGATCGGATCACGGGGTGCTGGCGGACGAGCTGGGGCAGGCCCCGTTCCGCCATCGCAGCGATGACCCGGGCCTCGAACACGGATCTCCCGGGATCGTGGCCATCGCCGCGCTGGGCGATCGCCTGCATCAGCGCGACGGGCCGCTCGCGCCCGGGCATGATCAGCTCGTTGGTCCGCTTCGCGAGCGCGGCGAGGTCGAGGTGGCCGGCCAAGGTCGCCCGGTCGATCATGGACCCCAGTGCCTGCGCCGACTGCCGTCCCCCGACGTCGATGAGGCTCCGGATCACGGAGGTGGCGGGGATGCCGTCGATGACGGTGACGTCCTCCGGCGACAGGTGGATCGTGCGGTGGACGAACACGCCGGGGAGCCGGACGCGGCGGTAGCCGTCGGTCAGCACCTCGAGCCGACCGCTGAGGTCGACGAGACCGTGGAGGCGCAGTCCGGTCCGATGGCTGCCCAGGACGTCGTCCCCGCCTGCGAGGCAACCGGCCATGGCGCGCTGGCGCCAGGTCGGTTCCGGAGCGCCGACGATGTACACCCCGTCGCGGGCTCGGCTCCAGGTGCCCCGGCGGAGCTGGGCCTGGATCGTGTGGCGGGTGGCGCCGGCGTCCAGCGCCTGTTGCCGGCTGATCAGCCCGTGCTGCGTGCGGGCGGTCTCGGTGATGCTGCGGTGGTCCACGACCCTCCGTTCCAGCCGGCGCGAGCCAGCGGTTCCGGGAAGGCGGCCTCAGGTTCGACCCGTCCGAGCTCGAGCGCCAGCGATGCGACCGAACTGGCGCACGCGAATCAGGTCGTTCATGCCGCGCTCCACGGCTCAAGCGACCCGATTCGGGGCTGGGCTTCGTGGCGACGGCGCTCGAATCGGGTCGTTCGTGCCGCGCTGTGCGGCTCAGGTGACCTGATTCCGGGTGGGCGGCCGGGTTGGGGGTGAATCGGGTCGCTTGTGCCGCGCTGTGCGGCTCAGGTGACCTGAAATCGGAGGGGGGTCAGGCGGGTTGGAGTTGGTTGAGGTGGGTGACGTTGTCGGCGAGGATGAGCTTCTGGGTGGGCTCGTCGAGGTGGGCGACCTCGGCGACGTAGTCGAGGGGGTTGGGGAGGGCCTCGATGTGGGGCCAGTCGCTGCCGAAGATGACGCGGTCGGCGCCGCAGGCGGCGATGACGTCGTCGACCTGGTCCTCCCAGAACGGGTTCACCCAGACGTGGCGGCGGAACGTCTCGACCGGGTCCTCGGGGAACCAGCCGTTCATCTTGCGGCCGACGACGCGGAGCCGCTCGAACATGCCGGGCAGGAACTTCGACCCGTTCTCCACCGACGCGACCCGCAGGTTCGGGAAGCGGTGGAAGAGGTTGTCGCAGATCAGCGACGACAGCCAGTCCTCGATGGGCCGCTCGAGCTGCAGCATCTTGATGGGCTGCGGCACGCCGCCGAAGTCGGTGGTGAAGCCGTCGGTGGCGTATCCGTGCGACGTGTAGCCGGAGTCGCCGGCGTGGACGACGACGGTGATCCCGGCCTCGTTCACGCGGGCCCAGAACGGGTCGAACCGGACGTTGCCGGGCGAGAGCGGTCCGTCGGCGGTGATGGGGGCCGCGGGTCGGGTGACGATGGTGCGGGCGCCCCGCTCGATGGCCCACTCCAGCTCGGCACACGCCCAGTCGACGTCGACGAGCGTGAAGTACGGCGCCGAGAAGATGCGGTCCTGGTAGGCGAAGCCCCAGTCCTCCTCGAGCCACCGGTTGAACGCGGTGAAGAGCAGCTGGACCGCGCCTGGGTCGTGCTTGAGCGGGTCCTCGTAGATCATCCCGAGCGTCGGGAAGAGCCAGACCTTGTCGAGGCCGTGCTGGTCCATGACGGCGAGGCGGGCGTCGCGGTCGCGGTACTCGGGCCGGATGGGCTCGTGGCGGCTGAGCAGCTCGAGCGGGTCCTCGTCGTTCGGGTTGCCGCGGAAGTAGTCGGCGAGCACCCCGGGGAAGGCGACCGGGTCGAACGTGGCGTTCTTGACGCCACGGAAGACCTTGCCGCCGAGCACCGGGTAGGTGCGCCGGCCGATCTGGGCCCACTCGAACACGCGGGTGGCGTGGCGGGGGTCGAGGTGGCGGCTGAAGGCGTCGAGCGCCTCGTAGTAGTGGTTGTCGGCGTCGAAGGGCCGGTAGCCGTGGGCGCCTTCGAAGGCGTTGTTGGCGACGGTGGTGGGATCAGACACGGGCTCGCTCCCTGGGCGCTGGCCGGACCCCCCTCAGACTAGAACGTGTTCCAGTTTCGGGTCAGGTCCCGAGGAAGGCGATGGCTTCGCGGGCCACCAGGTCGGGGTCCTCGAACGGGCCGAAGTGGCTGAGCCGCTCGTACCTGCGCAGCTCGGCGTTCGGGGCGGCGTCGGCGATGAGCCCGGAGAACGCGGCCGGGCCGAGCTCGCCGTCGCGCTCGCCGCGGGCGATCACCAGCGGCGTGGTGACGGCGCCGACCTGCTCGATGGTCGGCTTGTTCGGCGCCTCGAACGTGCGCGCCTCGTGCTCGGGCGTGCACTTGAGGGTGACGGTGCCGTCCGCCGCATCGGCGAACCCGTGGTCGACGTAGGCGGCGAGCGCGTCGGCCCGGAACACGCCCAGCGGAGGCCGGCGGGCGTAGCGGCCCAGCACCTCGTCGCGCGAGCCGAACGAGGCGCGGCGCCGGCGGGCGGCGGCCGACATCGGGTTCTGGCCGGGCCCGCTGTCGTTCCACTCGGCGGGGATGATGATCGGCTCGAACAGGTACGCCCGCTCGAGCGTGCCCGGCCGCAGCAGCTCGGCGCCGACGAGGCTGGCGCCGCCCATCGAGTGGCCGAAGCCGAGGATCGGATCGCCGCCCAGGGCATCGACCACGGCGAGGACGTCGTCGGCCATGCCCCGCCACGTGATGGTCTCGGGCGCGGTGGCGTCGCCGTGGGCCCGGAAGTCGACGCCCCACACGTGGAACCGCTCGGCGAGCAGCGGCACCATCGGCCGGTAGGCGCCGGCGCAGAAGCCGGTGGCGTGGGCGATCAGGAGAGCGGGGCCGTCGCCGCCGAGATCGTGCAGCTCGAGCTCGACGCCGTCGGTGGAGGGGACGCGCATGGGCCGGTGCTACTCGCCGGCGCCGGCCACGTCCGAATCGAGCTGGGCGACTAGCGTCTTCGGTGCGACCTGGCGGTAGGCGTCGGCGACGATGCCCCGCAGTTCGTCCCAGTCGGGGGTCACGTCGAGCCGCACCCCGATCCAGCCCCGGTGGCCGACGTAGGCCGGGCGGTAGAACCGCTCGGGCTCGGTGTCGATCAGCTCCTGCTGCGCACCGGGCGGTGCTGCGCACCAGATGCCGAGGATGCCGTCGCCGTGGTGGTCGTCGTGGAACATCACGAACGACTTCTTGCCCCGCACGAAGAACGTGGGCGCGCCGTGCGACGGGCGCTCGATGACCTCAGGCAGCGCGAGGCAGGCGGCGCGCACCTCGCGGAGCGCCCGCTCGACCTGCCGGTCCGTGGCCATCGGCCTAGGCGTCCCGCTTGTTCACGAGGTACGCGCCGATGCCCCACAGCACGAACGTGAACACGAAGAAGTAGATGCCGCCCGACAGCACCGGCCGGAACAGGTCGTCGCTGCCGCGGGCGGTCATCTGCACGCCGTTCTGGAACGGGACCCACTCGGCGGTGGCCTTCACGAACTGGGCGAGCAGGGGCTCGGCGACGAGGCCCTGGATCAGCAGGATGACGATGCCGGCGATGGGCTGGCGGACGATGGCGCCGAGCGCCATGCCGTACATGGCCCAGCCCATGGCGAACAGGATCGTGGCCCAGATGATGCGCTGGTCGACGCCGTCGATGGTGAACGGGTCGAGCATCAAGGTGCCGATCAGGGCGCAGATGGCGAGCATGATCGCGGCGACCACGGCCGTGGCCAGGCACACCACCACGAGCTTGGCCACGAGCACCCGCATGCGCCACGGGGCCGCGGTGAGGGTCGGGCGGATCGTGTTGAACCGGTACTCCTGGCCGATGATCTGCACGCCGAGCGTGCCGAACAGGAAGATCGCCACCGTGACGCCGGCGGTGACGTCGCCGAAGTGGTTCGTGCTGCGGAACGAGTCGCCCCGCTGGTCGTTGGCGATGAGCACGGCGAACAGCACCGTGAGCGCGCCGCCGGCGAGGGCCATGATGAGCGTGGAGCGGACGGAGCGGAACTTGATCCACTCCGAGCGGATGAGGTCGATCACGCCGCACCTCCCCCGGCCGGACCGGATGCCGAGGGTGGCGGAGGGGGTGGGGGAGGAGGCGGTGCGGCCGCGGCGATGTCGGCTCCGCCGCCCCGGTACTGCTGGGCGCCGGCGGTGACCTCGAGGAACACGTCCTCGAGCGACGCGGTGCGCGGGCTCAGCTCGTGGAGGGTGGCGCCGAGGCTGGCGGCCAGCTCGCCGATCTCGGCGGCGGTGGGGCCGACCACGTCGATGGCCCCCGGCCCGGCGGCGACGACCTGGGCGCCGCCGCGGTGGAGGGCGTCACCGATCTGCTGCAGCTGCGGGCTGCGCACCGTGACCCACTTCTTCGCGGCGCTGTCGACGAACTGGTCGACCGGGCCCTCGAAGATGAGCGAGCCCTTGCCGATGACGACGAGGTCGTCGGCGATGAGCGCCATCTCGGAGAGGAGGTGGCTGGAGACGAACACGGTCCGGCCCTCGGTGGCCAGGCCCTTGAGGAAGTTGCGCATCCACAAGATGCCCTCGGGGTCGAGGCCGTTGGCGGGCTCGTCGAACACCAGCGTCTGCGGGTCGCCGAGCATGGCGCCGGCGAGGCCGAGGCGCTGCTTCATGCCGAGCGAGAACGACCCGACGCGCTTGCCCGCGACCTCGCTGAGGCCCACGAGCCCGAGCACGTGGTCGACCCGCTTGCGGGGCAGGCCGTTCGACGCGGCGAGCGCCCACAGGTGGTCCTGCGCCTTGCGGGTGGGGTGGAGGTAGCCGGCGTCGAGCAGGGCGCCGACGCTGCGCATCGGCTTGGGGAAGTCGGTGAGCCGCTTGCCGTCGATGCGGACGGCACCGGCGTCGGCCCGGTCGAGGTCGAGGCACATGCGCATGGTCGTGGACTTCCCTGCGCCGTTGGGACCGAGGAAGCCGGTGACCCGGCCGCTCTCGACTCGGAAGCTCAGGTCATCGACCGCTGTGGTCGTGCCGTAGCGCTTCGTCAACCCTCGTGCTTCGATCATCAGCCGCTCCTGGATGCCGGGGGGTGGCCCGGGCCACCGTACCGGCCGCTCCGGCCACGGCCGTCCCGTGCGTCCGATTCCCGCCAGTGATCGTGCGGGGCGGGGCGTACCGTGCAGCGCATGGTCGCTTCCGCTCCCATCCTCCACACCACCGACCGCTTCACCCGGATCGCCTCGCCGGTCGACGACCTCGTCCTCACCGGCGACGGCACGTCGATCACCGGGTGCTACTTCCGCTCCCACCGCCACCAGGACGACCCCGCCGCCGGCCTCGAGCGCGACGACGGGGCATTCGCCGACGCGGTCGCCCAGCTCGACGAGTACTTCGCCGGCGAGCGCACCGAGTTCGACCTCCCGCTCGCCCCGAGCGGCACCGAGTTCCAGCTGCGGGTGTGGCAGCAGCTGCGGACGATCCGGTACGGCGCCACCTGCAGCTACGCCGACATCGCCCGGGGCATCGGCGCCACCAACGGCTTCCGGGCGGTGGGCCTGGCCAACGGGCGCAACCCGATCTCGATCATCGTCCCGTGCCACCGGGTGATCGGGGCGAACGGCAGCCTCACCGGCTACGGCGGCGGCCTCGAGCGGAAGCGGTTCCTGCTGGACCTCGAGTCCGGCTCGCTGCCGTTCGGCTGACCGGGCTCAGTTGCCGCCGTCGGGGCCGATGTCGTCGGGGCGGGACTCGGGGACGTCCGGCAGTTCGAGGGCGTCGCGGTACCGGCCGCCCTCGGCGAGCACCTTGGTGCCGTAGGGGACCGAGCGGTTGTAGGCGAGCAGGGCGTTGCGGATGGCCGGCTCGGTCAGCAGGTCGCCGCGGCTGAAGCACAGGTACCGGGCGGCGGCACCGGCCGCGTCGTAGATGTTGTGCGGGTCGCCCTCGTCGTCGGCGTTGCCGTCGGCAGCCCACCGGTTCCACGTGCCGGGGATGAACTGCATGGGCCCGACCGCCCGGTCCCACCGGGTGTCGCCGTCGAGGCGGCCGCCGTCGGTGTCGCCGATGGCCGCCACCCCGGCGCGCCCGTCGAGCGGGATGCCGAGGATGCGGACCGTGGTGTCGCCCTCGGGCGTGAGCGAGCTGCCGTGGGCCGAGCCGTGGCCGGACTCGACCCGGCCGATCCCGGCGATCACCCACCACGGGATCTGGCACGGGGCCAGCTGCGACGCCCGCCAGTACGCGTGCAGGGCGACGAGCGGGACGCCGATCCCGTCGACCTCGGATCCCAGCCGGGCGGTCCGCCGAGCGGCGAGGGCCTCGCGGACCTTCCCCTGTTCGACCTGCAGCTCGGCGACGGCGTCGGCGACCACCGCATCGGCGTTCCGCAGGAGCTCGTCGCTGCGGTCGCGCTCGTCGGCCGTCTTCTCCGCCTCGGCGCCGGTGGTCTTGGTGACGAACCGGGCCTTCGCCGCTTGGCGCTTCGCCCGCAGCCGGGCCTCGTGGGCCTTCGACCAGGGCCTCCGGGCCTCGGCGACGCGGTCGAGCTGGAGGTCCGAGCCGCGCTCGCGCAGCGCGGCGCGGCGGTCGGCCTCGGTGATGTCGTCGACGTTGCCGAGCACGGCGTAGCGGTCCTCGGGGGCCGTGGCGAAGAGCGTGGCGGCGAGGCCGCGCAGCTCCTCGGTGCGCTCGTCGAGCGTGGCCTTGTAGCCGTCCTCGACGGCCTGGCGCTCGGCCAGCACGGCCTCCTTGGCGGCCTGGTCGACGATGGCCTGCTGGAACGCTGCCTGGGCATCGGCGGCGAGCTGCCCGGCGCGGCCGGCTCGTTCGGCGAGCTCGGCCCGCTTGCGCTGGGCGTCGATCCACCGGAGGGTCTGCTCGTTCTGCGCAGCGGCCGCCACGGCCAGGGCCTCGTCGGCGCGGCGGAGGTCGGCGGTCTCCACCACCTCGACGTCATCGAGCACCGGATCGAGCCCCGGGGTGTCGACGGGCTTGGTGGCGGCCAGCTCTTCGGCGGTGAGCGCGTCGTCGGCCGGCGCGTCCTGGGCCGGCGGGTCCTGCGCCGTGCGGGCGCTCGCGGGGGCGGCTCCGAGCGCGGCGGCGGCCACGATGGCGAGGGCGACCGCGACGGCGGCCCGACGGCGTGTGCTGACCCCCGACACGAGGGGCGAGGCTACTGGAGGGCACGGTCACGGGGACCAGCGCCGACCAGGGTGCGCCCCAGCCCCTTGATTAGGGTTCCGGCCCATGATCTGCACTGCACCTTCGCCGACCAGCCGCGCCCGGCGCGCCGCGGCGGTCACCCCGCGGCGGGCGCTCGTCGCCGGCACCGTCGCGCTGTCCCTCCTCCTCGCCGCGTGCGGCAGCTCCGACCAGCTCGGCGGCAAGGTCGCGAAGGACGGCGTCGGCTGCACGGTCAGCGAGGTCGACCGATCGGCCGAGGGGCCGGAGGTGCCCACCGACGTGAAGGTCGGGAAGGCCACCAAGACCACCACCGACGAGAAGGCCGGCAAGGACGCCTGCGAGGCCGGCACGGACCAGTACCTCACGGTCGATCTGGTGGGGGCCACCGCCGCCGACGGCAAGGTCTTCAACGACACGTTCGGCCAGGACCGCCCGCTCACCATGAAGCTGGGCCAGCAGCAGCTCATCACCGGGCTCGAGACCGGCCTGACCGGCATGAAGGTGGGCGAGCGGCGCACGATCGTCGTCCCCGCCGCCGAGGCGTACGGCAAGGACGGCTCGCCCGACCAGGGCATCGGCCCCGACCAGGACCTGGTCTTCGTGGTCGACCTGGTGTCGGTCACCGACTCGCCCGTCTACTGCAACGAGGCGGCGGCGATCCCGCAGGGCAGCCGTGAGGGCAAGCCCACCTCCGTGGCCATGCCGGTGGAGGCACCGGAGGAGGTGAAGACCACCGTCCTCATCGAGGGCGACGGTCCCGCGGCCACGAAGAAGAGCTACCTGACGGTCGACTACGTCGGCGTGTCCTGCGGCACCGGCCAGCAGTTCGACTCGTCGTGGGACCGCGAGGACCCGATCACGATCGCCATGGCCGACGCCACGCCCACCGAGACCGCGTTCAGCGTGATCCCGGGCTGGACCGAGGGCCTCGACGGCCAGAAGCAAGGCTCGATCGTCCAGATCGACATCCCCTTCGAGGACGGGTACGGCGCGGCCGGCAGCCCGCCCAGCATCGGCACCAGCGACCCGCTGGTCTTCATCGTGAAGATCATCGAGGTGTCCGACGAGGCGCCGCCCGCCCCGACCACCACCACGGTCGCCGGCGAGACCACCACGACCGCTGCGGGTGACGCCACCACGACGACGGCCGCCCCGTGAGCCGCGACCGCCTGACCGGGCTCATCGTCGTGGCCGTCGCGCTGGTCGTCGCCATCGCCATCTCGTTCGTCGGCGGGTCCTCGTCGGACGGCTCCGACGATGCCGCGCCGGCGCCCACCACGACCACCACCACGGCGCCGATCCCCGAGGCCACCACCACGGTGGCCACCGCGCCGCCCACCGAGTGCGCGCCGGTCGGCGACATCCCGCCGGCCGAGGGCAAGCCCACCACCGTCGACGCGCCGAGCGAGCCCACCACGGGCGACGTCCGGGTGACGGTGCTCGAGCCCGGCGACGGCCCGGCCGTCACCGAGGCCAGCTACGTCACCGTCGACTACCTCGGCCTGGCGTGCTCCACCGGCGAGCAGTTCGACTCGTCGTGGGATCGGGGCGAGCCGATCACGATCGCCATGCCCGGCGCCACGCCCACCGAGACCGCGTTCTCGGTGATCCCCGGCTGGAACCAGGGCCTCGAGGGCCAGGCGCAGGGTGCGCTCGTGCAGCTCGACATCCCCTCCGAGCTGGGGTACGCCGAGCAGGGCGGCCCGGGCATCGCGCCCAACGACCCGCTCACCTTCGTGGTCCGGATCATCGAGGTCAGCGACACCCCGCCCGCCTCCTGAGCGGCCGGGAGCGCCCGTGACAGATGACCGATCGTCCATCCGGGCGGGTCGTCCTCGGTAGGGTTGCTCAGCCATGGCACCACAACTGACGTCCCTGTTGGGCCCGGTCGATGCCGCAGGACTCGCCGAAGCGTGCTCGGTCAAGCCGGGCAACGCGTGCAAGTTCGTCTACGAGCAGACGGGCAGCGTGGGGCTCGCCGAGTTCGTCGACTGGCTCACCGACGTGCCCCTGCAGATCCTCTGGGTCCTGCTCATCGCCTGGGTGGTGAACCAGGTCGTCAAGCGGGCCATCCGGCGCTTCGGCGACCGCATCTCCGGCATGCAGGCCGACCCCGGCCGCAAGCACCGCTTCCGGTCGAGGACGCACCCGCCGTTCGTCGACACCGGCGAGGTCAACCTCCGCTCGGCGGCCCGGGCCCAGACCATCACCGGGGTGATGCGCAGCGTCGCCACCGGCTTCATCGGGATCTTCGCCGGCATCTACATCCTGGGGATCCTGGGCCTGAACCTCGGTCCGCTCATCGCCGGCGCGGGCGTGGCCGGCGTCGCCCTCGGCTTCGGGGCCCAGAGCCTCGTCCGGGACTTCCTGTCGGGCTTCTTCATGCTGATCGAGGACCACTTCGGGGTCGGCGACGTCGTCGACCTCGGCGAGGCCTCCGGCACGGTCGAGCAGGTGACGCTGCGGGTCACCCGCCTGCGCGACCAGAACGGCACCGTGTGGCACGTGCCCAACGGCGAGATCCGCCGGGTGGGCAACAAGTCGCAGCAGTGGGCCCGCGCCGTCCTCGACGTCGCGGTGGCGCCGTCGGCCGACCTGGAGCGGGCGGCCGAGGTCATCGGCCGGGCCGCCAGCGCGGTCTGGGAGCTGACCGAGGCGAAGCCCGACGTGCTCGGCGAGCCCGAGGTGCTGGGCATCGAGTACCTCGGCCCCGATGCGGCCACGATCCGGGTGCAGGGCAAGACCCGCCCCGGTGCCCAGTGGCGCGTCAGCCGGCTGCTCCGGGTGCGCATCGCGGAGGCGCTGGCCGAAGCCGGCATCGACCTGCCGCCCTCCACGTTCGTCCGCCAGGGCACGCCGCCGGCCCGCTGACCTCCTCGGGTGGCGGCGACCAGGGCCGGTCGGCGAAGCTGGGCGCATGGCTGACGGTCACCACATGCCCACCGCCGACGTCGAGGGCGCGCACGAGCTCCCCGGCGAGGGCGAGCCGGTCGGCGGCTTCGCCGACGACGAGCACGCCGGCGACGAGGACGGCCACCTCGAGCACGACCACGGGCACGGCCACGACGACCACCACGACGACCACGGCACCGGCGGCAACGCCTGGGTGCTGGTGCCGATCGGCGTCGGCCTCGTCATCGGCTTGATCCTCGCCGTGTACTTCGGACTGGGCAGCGGGGCCTCACCCCTCTGACCCCCAGGTCGAGCCGCCTCCCGCAGCGGGGGCCAGCACGTGCACCGGCACCGCGGCGCCGCCTCGCACCGACGGGGCCATCGCGTCGTGGCCGATGAGGACCACCGCCTTGTCGGTGGTGGCGTCCAGCAGGTCCTGGAGGACCCCCGCGGCCGTGGGGCCGTCGAGGTGGGCGGTGGGCTCATCGAGGACGATCGCCCGGTGGCCGCCGAGCAGGGCCCGGGCGAGGGCGAGGCGCTGGCGCTCGCCGCCGCTCATGGCCGAGGCGTCGCGCTCGAGCCTCGTGTCGAGCCCGTCGGGGAGGCCCGCGAGCCAGGCATCCAGGTGGACGACGGCCAGCGCCGCCCGCAGCTCGTCGCCGGTGGCAGCGGGGTTGGCGACCCGCAGGTTGTCGGCGACGGTGGTGTCGGCGAACCACGGATCCTGCTGGCACCAGGTGACCACCCGGCGGACGGACTCGCCGCCCAGCTCGGCTGACGCGGTCCCGCCGAGCTCGTAGCGGCCGGCGACCGGCTCCAGGAACGACACCAGCGTGGCCGCCAGGGTCGACTTGCCCGAACCGCTGGGTCCGGCGACGACGGCCCGCCCGCCGACCGGGACCGCCAGGTCGATGCCCGCCACCTGGGGGGCCTGGCCCGGCCAGCCGACGGCCACGCCGTCGAGCGAGAGGTCGGCGCCCTCCGGGAGGGGCGCAGGCTGGGCGGGTTCGACGACCGGGTCGGGCCGCTGGAGCAGCGCCAGCACCCGCACCGCCGAGGCCTGGACCCGGGCGAGGACGGTGCCTGCCGCGCTCAGCGGCACGAGCAGTTCCAGGACGGCGAGCGGCAGCAGCACCAGCACGCCCAGCTCGGGGCCGGAGATGCCCGAACCCGGTCCGGCCGCCCCGGCGGTGGCGACCACCGCGGCGCAGGCCGCCGCGGGCAGGGCCGCACCCAGGCCGGCCACGGCGGTGGTGACCCGGGCGAGGCGGCGGTCCTGGTCGTCGGCGGCGCCGGCCTCGGCCTCGATGCGGTCCCGCCAGGTGGCCTCCGCCGAGCAGGCGACGAGCTCGTCGACGTGCTCGGCGAGGTCGACGGTGGTGTTCGCCACGGTGCCCCGCGCCGCGGCGAGGGCGGCGCCGTCGGTGGTGGCGGCCCGGTGGCTGGCCAGCGGCAGGACCACGCCCGCGACGACCACGGCGGCGAACAGCGCGGCGCCGCCGGGCGGGTCGATCCACGCCGTGACCGCCGCCGCCCCGACCGCCACCACGAGCGTGGTCACCAGCGGGCCGAGCACCCGCAGGAACAGGTCCTGGAGGCGGTCGATGTCGTCGATGAGCCGGGTCAGGAGCTCACCCCGGCTCCCGTCGGGGAGCCCGGTGGGCGACAGGCGGGTGAGGCGCTCGACGGCCGTGGCCCGCAGGTCCGCCAGCAGGCGCAGGGTGGCGTCGTGGGAGGCGAGGCGCTCGGCGTAGCGCAGGACGCCCTTGCCCAGCGCGAAGGCGCGCACGGCGACGGCGGCCATGGCCAGGTCGGCGAAGTTCGGCTCCTCGGCGGCGCGCACGATGAGCCAGGCGGCGACGGCGGCGAGGCCGACGGTGCAGATCTCGGTGAGGACGCCGAGCGCCTGGGCGCCGATCAGTCGCGCCCGCTGGGGCCGGGCCGTGCGCAGCAGCCAACCGACCGCCTCGCGCCCGGTGGGCTCCGGCGCCGGCGCAGCGTCGGCGACCACCGGGCGGGCGGCGATGAACCGCTCGGGGATGGGCGCCTCGGGATCGTGGCGGGCGACGGGCAGGAGGTCGGCGGCGATCACGGCGGGCTCGTCGGGCGGGGCGGTGGTGGCCGCCGACGCGTCGGAGCGGAGGGCGACCTGGTCGTCGGCCGCCGCGGCGAGGGCCGGGTCGTGGGTGACGACCAGCACGCCCGCACCCTGGTCTGCTGCCCAGCGGAGCGCGGCGGTGACGCGGGCGGCCGCCTGGTCGTCGAGCTGGGCGGTGGGCTCGTCGAAGAGGAGGAACCGGGCGGTGCCGAGGTGGACGTCGACCAGGGCCCGGGCGATGGCGACCCGCCGGCGCTCGCCGCCGGAGATGGCGGCGGGGGAGGCGGGGGCGAGGCCCCGGATGCCGAGCTGGTCGAGGGCGGCGCCGACTGCGTCCGTGGTGGCTCCGCCGGCCGCGTGGCCGAGGCCGGCGGACGCGGCGACGGTGGCACCGATCGGGTGCGGGTGCTGGGTGCACCAGCGGATGGCGGCCGAGCGATCGGCGAGGGACAGGTCCTCGACCGCCACGCCGCCCAGGGTCGCGGCTCCGGCGGTCGGGGTCAGGGCACCGCGCAGCACGTCGAGCAGCGTGGACTTACCAGCCCCGCTCGGCCCGGTGACGGCGACGAGGCGCCCGGGCTCGACCACCAGCGAGGTGGGGGCGAGGCGGGTGCCGCGGGCCGGGTCGACGACCGAGACCTCGTCGGCGGTGAGCACACCCGCTGCCGGC
>DATMGQ010000261.1:0-2024 GCA_035555395.1 Acidimicrobiales bacterium | reverse complement strand
CGGGCTTCACCGGGACCGACTCGTTCGCCTACCGCGCCTTCGACGGCACCGAGTTGTCCGACACCGTGATCGTGTCGATCGCGGTGCACTCCGAGGAGGAGGCCTTCGTCGCTGCGATCTACCGCGACTTCCTGGGCCGGGCGCCCGACCCGGGCGGCCTCGCGTTCTGGAGCCACCGCCTCGAGACCGGGTACGAGAGCCGGGGGTTCTTCGTGCACCGCATGTCGCGGTCCCACGAGTACGGCGTGAAGGTCGTGAACCGCATGTACCTCGACGTCCTCGGCCGGTCCGTCGATCCGTCCGGCCGGGAGTTCTGGGCCCGGCGGATCCAGAAGGGGATGCTCCCGTCCCAGCTGCTGATGCAGCTCATCGGCTCGAACGAGTTCCTGACCAAGTCGGGCGGCACGGTGGGCGGCTACGTCGACCGGCTCTACGCCGGCATCCTCGGCCGCGCTCCGAGCGGGTCGGAGCGGGCAGCCGACGTCGCCCGGATCGAGGCCGGCACGCTCCGGCAGCGGGTCGCGTCCGACCTCTACCGCACCGTCGAGTCGCGCTCGCGCCGCGTCACCGTCCAGTACGACGACCTGCTGGACCGGGCGCCCACGGCCGAGGAGCTCGAGGCGGGGGTGGCGAAGCTGGGCAGCGGCTACGACGACGTCCGGTTCGCCGTGTTCCTGGCATCGAGCACGGAGTACGTCGACGCCGCCATCGCCGCGGGGTAGCTCGGCTCGGTCGGCCCAGGCTCAGCGGGCCAGCTGCTCGAGGAGCGGCCGGTAGGCGTCGAGGTCCGGCACGTCGAGGTCCTCGACCTTGCCGCCGTCGTCCCAGCCGCGCAGGGCCACGGCATCTGCGTGCGCCGGGTGGGCGGCGAAGCGCTCGGCCTCCTCGGGCGACATCGGGCCGCCTTGGCGGACCAGGCTGCGGCGGGAGCCCTCGGACAGGCCGTCGTGGTACGCCGGGTCCACGGCGCAGCGGTAGCGCTTGGCCGCCACGTGCAGCGCGATCGGCCCGGTGACCTGCGGCGGGAACACCGGTGCGAGCCAGCGGGCGCCCGTCGCCTCGTGGCCCAGGTCGACGGCGGTCTGCCCGTCGCCCTGCGCCCCGGCGCGGAGGTGGAGGAGGTGGCCGACGTCGTGCAGGAGCGCCGCGGCGACGAGTGCGTCGTCGGCGCCGGCGGCCCGGGCGAGCGCAGCCGTCTGGAGGGCGTGATCGAGCTGGGAGACGTCCTCGTCGTAGTTCTGGGTCCCCCACGCCTCGAACAGGGCGAGCACCTCGGCGACGCCGCCCGCCGGCATCAGACGGCCCGGCCCTGGAAGTCGTTGATGAGCGAGACCTGCACCTTGCCGTCGGCCCGTCCGCCCTCGGCGGTGAAGCGGGCCAGCTTCTCGGCGTAGTAGTCGGCTCGCAGGTCGCCTTCGGCCCGGGCGTTGTAGGTGGGGTACAGCGCCCGGCGCGGCACGGGCGAGTCGTTCGGGCCGCTGCGGTGCGGCGTGCGCGAGTGGAACCAGAGGGTCGAGCCCGCCGGCACCTCGACCGCCTTCCACTCGTAGGACGCCACGAGGTCGGGGTGGATGCAGCCGCCGTCGTCCATCGCCAGCACCTCGTGGTGCATCCCCTCGACGACCTCGAGGCACCCGTTCTCCAGGGTGGCGTCGTCGACCGCCACCATGCAGGACACGTGCGACGCGATGAAGGGGTAGGCCGGGGCGTCCTGGTGCGGCGCGTACCCGGCGCCGCCGGCCAGCTTGTAGTTGACCTTCTCCTTGTAGAGCACGGCCGGCTGGCCCAGCAGGGCCGACGCGGTGTCGAGCAGGGCGCCGGTGGTGAGCAGGTCTCGCAGGCCGGCGTGGAACGGGATGATGTTCTCGCTGCGGCACAGCTTCGGGCCGTCGTCGGTGAGCTCCCGGTGGTGCATCCAGCCGTCGCCGTCGTCGGGCCACGACGCCACCTCGTCGACCCAGCCCTGGAGCTCGGCGACACCCGCCGCGTCGAGCGTCTGGGTCAGCAGCCACCCGGTCTCGCGG
>DATMGQ010000260.1:0-6356 GCA_035555395.1 Acidimicrobiales bacterium | reverse complement strand
GGGGACCGTGGTCCAACCGCCGTCGCCCCGTCGATGTTCCCGGGTCGGTGTCAGACCCCCTCCGTACCGTCGGGGCATGCTCCTCGCCACCCGGTGCCCCGCCTGCAGCACGGTCGGTCCGGCCCCGTGCGCGGCCTGCATCGCGGCCATGGAGCCCGCCGCTCGCGTCCCGGTGCCGCCGGGCCTCGACGCCTGTCGGGCCCTGCTCGACTACGCCGGCCCGGCCCGGCAGGTGGTGGCGCAGCTCAAGTACCGCAACGCCCGCTCGAGCGCAGCGTGGCTGGCCACCGGAGTCGCCGGGCTGGTCCGGCACGGCGAGGTGGACCTCGTCACCTGGGCGCCCACCACGGACCTGCGCCGGCGCAGCCGCGGGTTCGACCACGCCGAGCTCCTCGCCCGCCGGGTGGCGTCCGAGCTGGGGCTGCCGTGCTGGTCGGTCCTCACGCGCGCGCCGGGTCCGCCGCAGACCGGCCGCACGCTCATCGAGCGGCGCGACGGCCCCGAGTTCGGCGCCCGGCGGACCGTGAAGCGGGCGTCCGTGCTCGTCGTCGACGACGTCGTGACCACCGGAGCGACCCTCGCCGCGGCCGCTGCGGCCTTGCGAACGGTGGGCGCAGCACGGGTCATCGGCGTAGCGGCCGCACACCCGAGGTGACCGGTCTAAGGTCCGAAGGACCATCCCCCCATACGGAGGTCATGCCGGTGCAGGTCACGGTCAGTCGTCGCCACACGCAGGTGCCCGAGAGCTTGAGGGTCATGGCCGAGGAGAAGATCGGGAGGCTCGGACGCTTCCTCGACGGCCTCGACCACGCAGAAGTCCACTTCTGGGAGCACAAGAACCCACGGATCGCGGACAAGGAGGTGTGCGAGGTCACGATCGAGGGCCACGGCCACCACGTGCGCTGCAAGGTCCAGGCACCGGACGGGTTCCAGGCGATCGACAAGGCCTACGACAAGCTCGAGCACCAGCTGCACAAGCTCAAGACCAAGCTCGCCCGGCGCCACCAGGGCCGGCCCAAGGCGCACAAGAAGGTCGATGGCCTGGGCGCCGTGGCGCTCGTGGAGCCCGAGGTGATCGAGGAGGTCGTCGAGGTCGACGGCGTCGGCGACGACGGGCCCCGCATCGTGAAGTCCAAGCGCTTCGCCATCCACCCGATGTCGGCCGACGAGGCCGCCGAGCGCATGGAGCTCATCGGGCACGGGTTCTTCTTCTTCACCAACATCGAGACGTCGCGCTCGGCCGTCGTGTACCGCCGTGAGGACGGCAACGTCGGCCTCATCGACGAAGCCGACTGATCCCGGTCGAGCCCTGAGCCGCCGGCCCGGCGGCGGGGACGGTCAGTCCTCGTCGTCGGGCAGCGGCGCGATCGCCTCGAGCGCCTCCACCGAGGGGCAGAACCAGAACGACCCGGTGATGGGCGTCGTGAACTGGAGGAGGCGGTCGGTGAGGTCGTCGTCGGCCAGGCCGTACATCGTGCGCAGCTGGAGGTCGAAGCGGTCGGTGTCGGCGCCGAAGGCCACGAAGTGGAGGCCCTGCTGCGCGGCGGTCGCCCACGGCACGCTGCGCCGGTACACCACCAGCTCCTCGCCTTCGTCGTCTTCGACCTCGGCCCGGCCGATGTGCGAGTCGGCCGGCTTGGTCTCGGGCGGCAGCTCCTCGCTGGCGTCCTTCGTCCGGCCGAACACCAGCTCCTGCTCCGCCACCGGCAGCGCCTCGAACGCGGTGAGGTCGTGCACGAACCGCATCGTCATGGCGTAGGTGCCGCCGGCGCCCGGCTGGTCGTCGGCCACGACCGCCTCGACCGGAGCGTCGTCGAGGAACGGGTTCGCCGTGCCGTCGATGAAGCCGGTGAGGTCGCGGGAGTCGTGGTACACGAACGCCGGCAGGTCGAGGGTGAGCGTGGCGACCGGGTCGAGCGCCTTGGCCGCCGCCCGGACGACGTCGATGACCAGGTCGGTCTCGGGCCCGTGGACCCACACCCACAGGTCCTGCTGCGTGGCCGGGGCGTGCAGCCCGGCCTCGACGTTGTCGTAGCCGGGGAAGGCCGGCACGGCCACGGTGGGCAGCGCGTCGGGGAACAGCGACCAGAGCTTCGGCCCGAAGCCGATCACCAGGTTGGTGCCGCCGTTGGTGCGGTGCTGGGCGTTGGCCAGCCGGGCCCCGAGCAGGGCATCGCCGACCGCGGCGGGCGTCGCGCCGTCCCGGAGCTGGAGCTCGAGGTGGTGCTGGGCGCGGGTGCCTTCGGCGAAGATGCCGTACTGGTGGCGGGGCATGGTTCCTCCGGGCGCAGGGGTGCGCTCAGTGCTCGTCGGCGGGCAGGTCGGGCGCATCCTAGGGAACGGTCGCGCCAGGGTCGGGCGCCCGATCTGCGTTCCGGACCAGGGCGCGTACACTTGCTGACCTCATGGCTGTTCTCGACAAGCTCCTCCGCGTCGGCGAAGGCAAGAAGGTCAAAGCCCTTCAAGGCCTCGTTCCCGACATCAACGCACGTGAACCCGAGTTCCAGAAGCTCTCCGACGAGCAGCTCAAGGGCAAGACGGCGGACTTCCGCCAGCAGCTCGACAACGGGGCGGACCTGACCGACATCCTGGTCGACGCCTTCGCGGTCACCCGGGAGGCGGCGTCGCGCACCATCGGCCAGCGCCACTACGACGTCCAGCTCATGGGCGGCGCGGCCCTCCACTACGGCTGGATCGCCGAGATGAAGACCGGTGAGGGCAAGACCCTCACCTCGACCCTGCCGATGTACCTGAACGGCCTCACCGGCCAGGGCCTGCACGTCATCACGGTCAACGACTACCTGGCCCGCCGCGACTCCGAGTGGATGGGCGAGGTGCTCGGCTGGCTCGGTCTCACCATCGGCCTGGTCCTGCCCGACGGCGGTGATTCCGCCTTCAAGCGCCAGCAGTACGCGTGCGACATCACGTACGGCACCAACAACGAGTTCGGCTTCGACTACCTGCGCGACAACATGGCCACCAGCGCGGCCAACAAGGTCCAGCGCGGCCACGTCTACGCGATCGTCGACGAGGTCGACTCGATCCTCGTCGACGAGGCCCGCACCCCGCTCATCATCTCGGGCCGGGTCGCCGACGCGGCGAAGCTCTACTACAAGTTCGCCAGCATCGTCCGGGGTCTCACCCGCGACGTCGACTACGACGTCGACGAGGAGAAGCGCATCGTCGCCCCCACCGAGGAGGGCGTCGCCAAGGTCGAGGCCGCCCTCGGCGTCGAGAACATGTACGACGCCGTGCAGCAGAACATGGTCCACCAGTTCCAGGCCGCCCTGAAGGCCAAGGAGCTCTACCGGCGGGACAAGGACTACATCCTCCAGCACGGCGAGGTGAAGATCGTCGACGAGTTCACCGGCCGCATCCTCGAGGGACGGCGCTGGTCCGAGGGCCTGCACCAGGCCGTCGAGGCCAAGGAGGGGGTGAAGATCAAGGAGGAGAACCAGACCCTCGCCACGATCACCCTCCAGAACTACTTCCGCATGTACGAGAAGCTCGCCGGCATGACGGGTACGGCCGTCACCGAGGCCGCCGAGTTCGCCAGCACCTACAACCTCCAGGTCGTGCCGATCCCCACGCACCGGGAGCTGTTGCGCCAGGACCAGGCCGACCTCATCTACAAGACCGAGGACGCCAAGTTCGACGCCGTCGTCGAGGACCTCGCCGAGCGCTACGAGACCGGCCAGCCGGTCCTCGTCGGCACGATCTCGGTGGCCAAGTCCGAGAAGCTCTCGCGGGCGCTCGACAAGCGGGGCATCGCCCACGAGGTGCTGAACGCAAAGCAGCACACGCGTGAGGCCGAGATCGTCACCCAGGCCGGCCGCCTGCACTCGATCACCGTCGCCACCAACATGGCCGGCCGCGGCGTCGACATCCTCCTCGGCGGCAACCCCGAGGGCCTCGCCATCCGGGACCTGCGGGCCGAGGGCGTCGACCTGGAGTCCGAGGAGGGCGCCGCCAAGCTCAAGGCGCTCACCAAGGAGTACAAGGTCGACACCGACGCCGAGGGCGCCAAGGTCCGCGACCTGGGCGGCCTCTACGTGCTCGGCACCGAGCGCCACGACTCCCGCCGCATCGACAACCAGCTCCGCGGCCGTTCGGGCCGCCAGGGCGACCCGGGCGAGAGCCGCTTCTACCTGTCGCTGGAAGACGAGCTCATGCGGCTCTTCGCCACCGGCGCCATGAACTGGGTGATGGGCAAGGCCCTCCCCGACGACGTGCCGATCGAGGCCCGCATGGTCACCAAGGCCATCGAGCGGGCGCAGAACACCGTCGAGCAGCGCAACGCGGAGATCCGCAAGAACGTGCTCAAGTACGACGAGGTGATGAACGAGCAGCGCAAGGTCATCTACAAGCGCCGCGACCAGATCCTCGAGGAGGCCGACCTCCGCGAGGAGACGCTCGAGTACCTCGAGGAGGCCATCGACACGTCGGTCGCCACCTTCTGCGTGTCCGAGGCCGCCGACGAGTGGGACATCGAGGGCCTCCACATGGAGATCAGCTCGTTCTGGCCCACCGACTTCACCCAGGACCAGCTCGCCGACGTCGACACCACCCAGGAGCTCCAGGAGCTGCTGCTCGAGGAGGCCACCGCCTACTACGAGAAGCGCGAGGAAGAGCTGGGCCCCGACACCATGCGCCAGATCGAGCGCCAGGTGATGCTCCAGATCATCGACCAGCACTGGCGTGAGCACCTCCTCGAGATGGACTACCTCGAGGAGGGCATCAACCTCCGGGCCATGGGCCAGAAGGACCCGCTCGTCGAGTGGCAGCGCGAGGGCTTCGAGATGTTCGGGCTGATGATGAACTCCATCGCCCAGGACTTCGTCAAGTACGTCATGCACGTCCAGGTCGTCGTCGAGGACCAGCCCACGGACACCTCGGTCACCCAGATGCAGACCTCGGGCCCCGACGATCCCTCGTCGGCCGGCAACGGCATGGCCGAGGCGGCGCGGGCCCAGGCTGCGGCCGAGGGCGGCGGCTCGGTGGCCGTCGAGGACGAGGTGGTCAACACCCCCGTCGTGAAGAGCGACTGGGACAAGACCCCGCGCAACGCCCCCTGCCCCTGCGGCTCGGGCAAGAAGTTCAAGCAGTGCCACGGGTCCTGACCCGGCGCTGACGCCCGCCCCGGCCCCCTTCAGGTGGAGGTCAGGGAGCAGCAACCGAGCTCGCACATCGGGGAAACCCGGGCGATCCGGCGCGTCCGTACGGTCGATGCCATGAGCGAGACCAAGTCGTTGTACGCGTGGAACTGGATCAGCGGGCACGGGGCCAACCGGCCGATGATGCCGTCGGAGGCGCGGGTCACGGTGACCGGCACCAAGCGGTACCTGCCGTGGGCCCGGGCGGACATGGGCACGCCGCGCCCGCTGCTGCCGTGGGAGCACCGCACCGGGAACGACTGGCGGGGGCTGCGCGCCGGTTGATCAGGCCGTGCGGCGGCCGTCGCGGAGCTCGATGACCTGGTCGGCCCGCTCCAGGACGCGGGGCCGGTGGCTGACGGCGAGGACCGTCAGCGCCGCGGCGTCAGGGGCGAACAGGCCGTCCCAGATCTCGCTCTCGGTGGCCACGTCGAGCGCGCTCGACAGGTCGTCGACCACCAGCATCTCGGGCGTGCGGACGAGCGCTCGGGCCGCTGCGGTGCGCTGGATCTGCCCGCCGGAGAGGCGGACGCCCTTGGGGCCGACGGTGGTGTCGAGGCCGTGGGGCATGTCGGTGAGGTCCTCGACCAACCGGGCCTGCTCGAGCGCCGCGGGGAGGCCCGCCGGGTCGTGGCCGAGCAGCACGGTGTCGGCCAGCGACTCGGAGAAGAGCCTCGGCACCTGGGGCAGGTAGGCGGCACGCGGCGGGACCAGGAACGTGGCGGGGTCGACGACCTCGGCGTCGTTCCACCACACGGTGCCGCCGGTCCGGGGCACGAGGCCGAGCAGCGCCCGCAGCAGGACCGACTTGCCCGAGCCGACCGGCCCGGTGATGACGACGAACTGGCCGCGGTGGACCTCGAGGTCGACGCCGTCGAGCTGGTCGGTGTCGTCGAGGCGGACGCGGAGGCCCTCGACCCGGAGCGACGTCAGCCGCTCGACGCCAGCTCGGGTGGCGGGCACCGAAGGCGTCACCGTGGTGAACGGCGGGGGCCCGTCGCGCAGGAAGGTCGGCACGGCGCCGGATGCCTGGTCCGGGTCGTGGTCGGGCATCAGCCGGCCGAGGCGGGCCGCAGACACGTCGCCCTGGCGCTGGAACGTGGACCACCGGGCGGTGACGCGCGGGAGGCTGGCCACCGCGGTGGCGTAGGTGGTGAACAGGCCGATGTCGCCGGTGGACAGGTCGCCCCGGCTCATGGCCGG
>DATMGQ010000259.1:0-1932 GCA_035555395.1 Acidimicrobiales bacterium | reverse complement strand
CGACACCGTGCTGTTCACGCCGCTGAGCCAGGGCGAGATCGAGAACATCGTCGAGCTCATGCTGTCCGACCTGCGCGTGCGGCTCGCCGAGCGCAACATCACCGTGGAGATCGGCGACGGCGCCCGCCGCTTCATCGCGTACGAGGGCTACGACCCGGTGTACGGGGCCCGTCCGCTGCGCCGGTTCATCGCCCGGGAGGTCGAGACCCAGGTCGCCCGCGCGCTGCTGCGCGACGGAACCATCGAGGGGTCCACCATCCGGGTCGACGTGGGCGACGACCGGCTCGTCGTCACCCACCAGCCCGTCGGGGCGCAGGCGTGAGCGCCTCGGCGACGGCGCGGACGAGCACCATCGTCTGCCCGCACTGCGGGAAGCGGAACCGGGTACCGGTGTCCGCAGGCTCGGTGCCGAAGTGCGGCAACTGCCACCAGCGCCTGCCCTGGATCGCCGACTCGGGCGACGACGACTTCGCCGAGGTCGCGGAGCGGGCTCCGGTCCCGGTACTCGTGGATCTGTGGGCGACCTGGTGCGGGCCGTGCCGGATGGTGAGTCCCGTCCTCGAACGGCTGGCCACCGAGCGAGCCGGTGAGCTCAAGCTGGTCAAGGTCGACGTCGACCGGGCGCCCCGGCTCTCCCAGCGGTTCGAGGTGCGCGCCGTCCCCACGCTGATGGTCCTGCGGGACGGCGAGGTACTCGCCCGCCAGCCCGGAGCCGCACCGGAGCCGGCGTTGCGAAGCTGGCTGGACCAGGCACTGCAGTCGAAGGGAACCGAGGACCGATGAACGTTCCGGTAGGGCTCGACCCGCACCTGGCGTTCGTCCGCGACGACGTCGAGCCCCGCACGCCCGAGGGATGCCAGGAGTGCCTGCGGATCGGATCGCCCTGGGTCCATCTGCGGCTGTGCCTGACCTGCGGGCACGTCGGCTGTTGCGACCAGTCCCCGGGCAGGCATGCCCGCCGGCACGCCGGCCTGGTCGGCCACCCGATCATCCGGTCGTTCGAGCCGGGCGAGGACTGGTGGTGGTGCTTCGTCGACGAGGCACCGGTGTGACCGCCCGGGAGTCGGCCGACCAGCAGAGCCCTGGCGTCGGGCAACTGCTGGCCGACGTGCCGCCCGGGGAGACGCCGGACGTGTCCGGGGCCTTCCCCCGCCTCGAGGAGACGCGCCTCCGGGAGCTGGCGGCCTGGGGGGAGCGTCGGCCCACGACACGCGGGGACGTACTTGTCGCCGAGGGCGAGGTGGAGGACACCTTCTACGTGGTGCTCTCCGGCCGGGTCGCCGTCGTCGAAGCGCTCGGGACGCCCGACCAGCGTGTGGCGCGGTTGCACGGGCCCGGCCGCTTCCTCGGCGAGCTCGGTGTCCTCACGCGGCAGCCGGCGTTCCTGAGCGACGTCGTCGTCGACCCGGGTGAGGTCCTGGCGGTTCCGGCCGACCGGCTGCGTGCCGTCGCGGCACGGGACCACGCCTTCGGTGATCTCGTGCTGCAGGCCTACCTCGTCCGACGATGGCTGATGCTGGGCGAGGGCATCGGGTTCCGGATCATCGGCTCCAGGTATTCGGCCACCACCAGGCAGCTGCGCGAGTTCGCCGTCCGCAACCGGCTCCCGCACCGTTTCCGGGACCTGGAGACCGACCCCACGGCCGAGCAGCTGCTCCGCTCCCTCGGGCTCGGTCCCGGCGACACGCCGATCGTGCTGTACCGGGACCGGCTGCTGCGCAACCCCTCGACTGCCGACCTCGCGCCGATGTTCGGACTCTGCGACATCGGTGACGGCCGGGAGATCTGCGATCTCGTGGTCGTGGGGGCCGGCCCTGCCGGGCTCGCGGCGGCTGTGTACGGCGCCTCGGAGGGCCTGGACACCGCGCTGCTCGACGGCGTCGCGCTGGGCGGGCAGGCGGCGCGGACGTCGTGCATCGAGAACTACCTCGG
>DATMGQ010000258.1:0-45413 GCA_035555395.1 Acidimicrobiales bacterium | reverse complement strand
CGTGTCGCTCGTCGGCGACTCGGTGATGGTCGGCGCCGCCCCCACGGTCCTCGAGGAGTTCGGCGACCGGGCCATCATCGACGCCAAGGTCTCCCGCCAGGCCGCCGACATCACCCCGGTCATCGAGCGGCTCAAGTCCGAGGGCCAGCTCGGCCCCACCGTCGTGGTGCAGGTCGGCATCAACGGAACGGTCACCGACCAGAACCTCCGCGACATCGTCGGCGCCGCCGAGGGCCGGCGGGTGCTCATCATCAACGCCCGCGTCCCGCGCTCGTGGGAGCAGGGCAACAACCAGCTCGTCGAGGAGCTGGTGCCGGAGCTGACCAACGCCGGGGTCATCGACTGGTACTCGTACTCCGACGGCCACCGCGACTGGTTCCTCGACGACGGCGTCCACCTCACCGAGACCGGTCGCAAGGCCTACGCCGACCTCATCCTCGAAGCCGTCGACGGCAAGAAGAAGAGCGGCGACGACAAGGCCGAGGCCGAGTCGAGCGACACCACCAGCAACTGACCCTGGTCAGGCCTTCCTCGAACTAGCGGAACTCGAGGCCGTCGAAGTCGCCGGTGCTCCGCCAGCGCTCGATGTGCTCGAAGTAGGCGACCGGGCCGCCGGCGTAGCGGGCGCCGTTGAGGCGGTCGCGCTCGGAGAAGGCCTGGCCCTCGTTGTTGTAGTAGCCGGGGGTGCAGTCGAGGTTCCCGAACAGGCCGGTGGAGGAGTCGAGCTGGCCGAGCCACGCGGCCTCGGCCTCGGCGGTGACCTCCACCTGGTCGGCGCCGACGGCGTCGGCGTGGGCGACGATCGTGGCGACGGTGGTGCCTGCCTCGGTCAGGTTGTGGGTGATGTTCGAGATCAGGTTGGCGGCCTGGGTGATGCCCACCACGAAGAGGTTCGGGAACCCGTGCACGTGGATGCCGTGGAGCGTGCGCATGCCGTCGGCCCAGTGCTCCGAGAGGGTCACGCCGTCGCGGCCGACCGTCTCGAACCCGGCTCGGCGGGTGATGTTGGCGCCGAACTCGAAGCCCGAGGCGAAGATCAGGCAGTCGAGCTCGTAGTGCACGCCGCCCACCCAGACGCCGGTCTCGTCGATGCGCTCGACGCCCTGGCCGTCGGTGTCCACGAGGTGGGTGCCGGGCTCGTTGAACGACTGGAGGTACTCGTCGTGGAAGCACGGGCGCTTGCAGAGCTGGCGGTACCACGGCTTGAGGCCCTCGGCCGTGGTCTCGTCGGCGACGATCGCGTCGACCCGGGCGCGGATCTCGGTCATCTTCTCGTCGTCGCTGTCCTCGAACGCCCGGGTGACCAGCTCGGGGGTGAACTCGGCGCCGTCCTGCGAGAGCTCGGTCACGACGCGGTCGCGGATGCGCTGCGAGATGTCGGTCCACCCGTCTTGCACCAGGTCGACGTCGGTGAAGCCGCCGGTCTGGAGGATGGTGAAGTTCATCTGCCACTCGCGCTGCCAACCGGGCTCGAGGTCGGCGAACCAGTCGGGGTCGATCTCGTGGTTGTTGCGCACGTCGATCGATGACGGGGTGCGCTGGAACACGAACAGCTCGCCGGCGCCGCGGGCCAGGTGCGGGATGCACTGCACCGCGGTGGCGCCCGTGCCGATGATCCCGACCCGCTTGTCGCCCAGGCGGTCGAGCGGAGCGCCGGTGGGGCCGCCGCCGGTGTACTCGTAGTCCCAGCGGCTGGTGTGGAACGTGTGGCCGGCGAAGGCCTCGATGCCGGGGATGCCGGGCAGCTTGGGCTTCTGGAGCGGGCCGGTGCCCATGGCCACGTACTGGGCGGTGAACTCGTCGCCCCGGTCGGTGCGGACGATCCAGCGGGAGGCGTCGTCGTCCCACTCGAGGCCGGTGACCTTGGTGGAGAACAGGGCGTGCTCGTAGAGGCCGTACTGGGTGGCGATGGCGCGGGCGTGGGCGAAGTTCTCCGCGGCCGGCGTGTACTTGGCGCTCGGGACGTGACCGGTCTCCTCGAGCAGCGGGAGGTAGATCATCGCGGCGGTGTCGCACATGGCGCCGGGGTAGCGGTTCCAGTACCAGACGCCGCCGACGTCGCCGCCGCCCTCGATGAGCCGCACCGACTCGACGCCGGCCTCCTTGAGCCGGGCGCCGGTGGTGAGGCCGGCGAAGCCGCCGCCGATGAAGGCCACGGTGACGTGGTCGTGGACGGGCTCGCGCTCCACGCGCTCGGTGTAGGGGTCCTCGACCAGGTCGGCGAAGCGCCCGGTGGGCTCGAGGTACTGGTCGTTGCCGTCGGGTCGCAGGCGCTTGTCTCGCTCGAGCCGGTACCGGGCCCGCAGCGCTTCGCGGTCGATCGGGGTGGTGGTCGGAGCGCTTGTTGCAGTCACCGTGCAACATTCCCACGGCGCGGCGGGCCTCGCCAGCGGTGTGACCACCGGCACTACCGTCGGCGCCGTGGGAGACCCGATGCGGATGGCGAGCTCGATCATGGCGATGCAGGGCCAGGCGGCCCAGTGGCTCGCCTCGACCCGGAGCGGGCTGGCGGCCGCCGGGCACGGCTTCTCGCCCGACGACCTCGCGGCGTTCGCAGCGTCGGCCGCCGCGCACCCCAAGCCCGAGGTCGCGGACGTCGGCGACCCCGCCGCGGTCGAGGCCGAGGCCCGCGAGGTCGCCCGCAAGGCGATGGAAGCCGAGTACCCCGAAGGCGGCTTCGCCCCGGACGATCCGCACCTCGCGCCGGTCGAGGGCATCACCCTCGCCATGGCGGCCATCGCCGCCAAGCTCGTCGGCTGGTCCACCGATCCCGCCGACATCGAGCGAGCCGCCCACGGCCTCGGCGTCGAGGTCGAGGTGTACGAGCGGGCCGCCGCCGAGATCAGCGCCCGGGTGCGCGAGGACGTGGTCCTCGCTGCCTTCTACGGCCAGCTGTTCGCCCAGGCCTGAGCCGCGCCCTCAGTTCGCGGCCGGTCGTGCCGATCGTTCGCGCATGCGCGCCCACCGTCACGACCCGACCAGCGACCGCCGCACCGAGCCCGGACTCGCGTTCGACCCGGACGCCGGCCGGCTCGCCCTCGGCACCGAGTCGGTCGTCGTGCCCCCGGGCGCGAGCAACCGCGTGGTGCTGCTGGCGTACGTCGACCTGACCGCCAAGCGCCGCGGCCGCAGCGTGGCCGAGCTGGTCGAGGTCCGCCAGGACGACGTGGCTGCCCTCGCCGCCGCCCTGGACCTCGACGCCGCCGACCTCGCCGGCCAGATCGAGGACGTGCTGGGCGCGACGCGCGCCGAGGCCGTCCGCCTGGTGTCGCGCCTGCGGGAGTCCCGCCTGATCGGCGGCATCACCAAGGCTGCGACCGGCGCCGCCGTGGCCGGTGCGCTGCTCGCCGGCGCGGGCGCCGTCACCGCCGGGGCCCGCCCCGGCCCGGCGCCCGCCACCCCGGCTGCCGCCGTCACCACGACCAGCGCCGTGGACCCGGCGATCACGACGACCACCGACATGACGGCCGCCGGCGGGTGGCAGTCCGAGGACGTCCCGGTGGTCGACGGACCCCTCACCGTGGACGAGAACGGCGTCGGCCTGATCCCGCCGGTCACCGAGGAGGCGAGCGGCGCGGTGCTCGTGCCGCCGACCTCGGTGGACCGCGAGGATCCGGCCGGTTCCTGACGTGCCAAGATGCCCGTCCACCACAGGAGCGGGAGCGAACGACATGGCTGACGAGATCGAAGAGACGGGCGACGAGGTCGAGGTCGAGACCGACGTCGAGGTCGACGTGTACGACGTCGACGGGGACGGCGAGGCCGACACGGTCGTCGTGACCGAGACCAGCCTGGTCGACGTCGACGGCGACGGCGTGCCCGACATCGTCCAGCAGGTCACCACCACGGCCATCGACCTCGACGGCGACGGCGTGCCCGACGTCGTGGACCGCGTCACCACCACCGCCATCGACGTCGATGGCGACGGCACGATCGACATCATCGACGAGGTCACCGAGACGGGTGTCGACGTCGACGGCGACGGGGAGATCGACGCGGCGGACGTCACCGAGGCCACCTTCGTCCGCGACGTCGAGGACCCGGCGGAGTCCTGAGCCCGCGCCATGGCTGACCGGAGCTCGCGGGGCTGCATGCTGCCCCTCGCTCTGGTCATGGTCGTGGTCGTCGGCACCCTCATCTTCTTGAAGGTGCTGCCGGACGGCCCCGAGCCGGAGCTCTTCATCATCGGCGACTCGGTCACCCAGATGTCCGAGTCGGCCATCGAGGACCAGTTCGAGCACACCCCGCTCGAGTTCGTCGCGTTCCCCGGCTACTCGTCGACGATGCTGCTGCCCGACGTGGTCGATGCCATGGGCGCGCCCGGCGACCCTGCCCACTCGCGCCAGCGGGTGGCGGTGCTCGTCGGGTACAACGACGTCCGCCTGCGGGAGGTCGACACCCCGTCGATGAAGGAGATGGTCGATCTCACCGCCGAGTTCGACTGCGGGGTGTGGCTGACGCTGCCCTCACGCCCGGGCGGCGAGGACAACGAGAACGCCATGGCGCTCTCGCCCCTCGTCGACGAGTGGAACCTGCGGCTGCAGGCCGAGGTCGAGCGCCACGAGAACCTGCACCTGAGCGACGCTTGGGCCCGGGCCGTCACGCTCGCGCCCAAGGGCGACGTGCTCCGCAAGGACGGCGTGCACCCGAACGCCGCCGGCCGCCGCCTGCTCGCCCGCATCTACCGCGACGCCCTCGACGAGTACTGCCCGAAGAAGACCTTCGGCAGCTGACCCCCGAACCACCCCACGGCGAACTTCGTATGGGTGAGCGCCGAGATCGGCGCTGAGGCATACGAAGTTCGAGGTGGGGGCGGGGGAGACTGGCGTTCGTGCCGTCACGAACGCCGAACGTTGCATCGTCAACCAGGCCGCCGTACCCTGTGTTCTGTGTTCGTGACGGCCCGTACCGAGGAACAGGGACTGCTCCTGCGCGACCTCGCCGAGGCCGCCGCCTCCCTCGACATCGATGCCCACGTCGACGGCGATGCCCTGGTCATCGACGGGACCCGGTTCGTGCCGGGCGTCGTGAGCCGGGCCCACCCCACGCCCGCCGACCTGAGCCAGCTCATCGCCGAGGCGCCCGGCAAGGTGCCGGCCGTGGTCATCGCCGACCGGATCAGCGATGCCGGGCGCACCGTCCTGCGGCGCGCCGGGTGGGGCTGGCTCGACCGCCGGGGCCACGTCCGCCTCTGGGCGCCCGGGGTCCGGATCGAGTCGCCGCTGCCGGGCGAGGCCGCCACGGCCGGCCGCCGCGGGCCGTCGAACGCCTGGACCACGGTGGGGCTCGAGATCGCGCTCGCCTCGCTCTGCGAGCCGACCGAGCCGGTCACCGCCCGGGCCGTCGCCGCCAAGATCGGGCGGAGCGTGGGCGCCACCCACGAGCTCATCGGCCGCTTCGTCGAGCTGGGCCTCATCGGGCGCCAGACCCACCTGCCCCTGCTCCCCGACCTGTTCTGGGAGGCCACGGCCCGCTGGCCCGACGACGGCTGGGTCGGCCTGCCGGTCCCGCTCGAGGAGGTCGCCGAACGGGTGGGTGCAGACCAGCTGGTCCGCGTCGACGAGCGGGCCGCCACCCTCGGGGGCGCCCGCATCGCCGCCGCGGGTGACCTCCCGCCGCGCTGCTACGTCCGCGCCGCCTCCGCGCTGCGCCGGGCCCGGGCCCTCGGCGACCGGGTCCCGCGCGAGGTCGAGCGGCCGGTGCGCTGCTGGGTCCGGGCCGCGCCGGTCACCTGGCTGCCGCTCAACGACGAGCACCCGCCGGACGACGCGCACCCCTGGGCGGTGGGGCACCCGCAGCTGTGCGCGCTGCGCCTCGCCGCCGATCCGGCCCGCGGGCGCGAGATCGTCGAGGACTGGGGCATCGTGCCCCACCCGCTGTGAGCGCCGAACCGGTCCTCCTGTCGGGCCGCGAGGGCGGGACGACGCACCGGGAGGTCGCCCTCCTCGCCGAGCTGCCCGAGGAGCTCCGCCTCATCGGCGGCCTGGCCGTGATGTGCCGGGTCGGCTCGCCCCACCGCGCCACCGTCGACCTCGACGCGGTCGCCCGGAACCTCGACGGCATCCACCCCGACCTCCTCCGCCTGGCCCTCACCGCGGCCGGCGGCGGCCAGTACCGCTTCGCCGGCGACCTCGACCTCGACGTGATCGACGTGGCGCCGCTGGCCTCGGACGAGCTGCTCGAGCAGCTCCTCGCCGACGGGGCCGACCTCACGGACCTGGAGCTCAACGTGGTGGCGCACACCTGGGCCCACGACACGGCGCAGCCGCTCGACATCGTGGCCGTCGACGAGCAGACCGGGGTGCGCCTGGCCTCCGCTCCGGGCCGCCTCGTGGCCACGGCGGCGGGCATCGTGGCCATGAAGGCCACCACGGTCCCGCTGCGGGCGTCGTCCAAGCCGGAGAAGCGGGCGTCGGACCTCTACGACCTCGGCCGCCTGCTCGTCGCCGGGCGCCTGGCGGCCGCCGACCTCGCCGCCCTCCCCGAGCCCGTGCACCGCGTGGTCGCCGCCCGGCTGCGGCAGTGGTTCCTCGACGATGCCGGCCGCGACCGCACCTACCGCGACGTCCGCCGCTTCGACGAGCCGCTGCTCGACCTCGACGACGCCGCCGACGCGGTGGAGGACCTGGTCGGCCCCTGATCCGGCCGGGCCGTCGTGCCCCGAAATCGGACATGGTGGACCTACACTCACCCTCCGATGTCAACGGCTCCTGAGGTGCTCACCAGAACCTGGCCGTTGACCGGGCGCCACGAGCTGCTCGAGGACGCCTGCGCGGCCATCGCCGAAGGCTGCCCCGCCTACGTGATCGTGGGCGAGGCCGGGTCCGGCAAGACCCGCCTGGCGCGGGAGGTCCTGCGCCAGATGGAGCGCGACGGCTGGCCGGTCGCCGGCGCCACCGCCACCGACACCGCCCGGGCCACGCCCCTCGGTGCCCTGGCCCACCTGGTGCCGAGCGGCGCCATCGACTCGCCGCCCACGCTGTTCGCCGCCACGCGCGACGCGATCGCCGAACGCAGCTAGGGCCGGCCCCTCGTGCTCCACGTCGACGACGCCCACCACCTCGACCCCAGCTCGGCCACCCTCCTCGTGAGCCTGGCCGAGGCCGGCACCGTGCGGCTGGTGATGACGATGCGCTCGGGCCTGCGGGCTCCGGAGGCCATCACCGCGCTGCGGGCCAGCGACGGTGCCCGCTCGGTGGCGCTGGGCGCGCTCGACGCCGACGCCATCGACTCGCTCCTCCACCGGGTCCTGGGCGCGCCGCTCGACGGTGTGGCCGAGGCCGAGCTGGTCGCCACCAGCGGCGGCAACCCGCTGTTCCTCCGGGAGCTCGTGCTCGCCGCCGTGGCCGAGGGCTCGCTCCGCAACGTCACGGGCGTCTGGCGCCTCACCGGCCCCCTCCCGGCCAGCGACGCGCTGGGCGACCAGGTGCTCGGGCGCATGTCGTCGCTCACCGACGTCGCCCGGGAGGCGCTGGAGCTGGTGGCCGTGGCCGAACCGGTCGGGCTCGACCTGCTCGAGGCCCTGGTGGGCGGCGAGGTGCTCGAGGTGCTGGAGGAGCGCTCGCTCATCCGGGTCGACCAGGAGCAGCGCCGGTCGAACGTCCGCCTCGCCCACCCGGTGTACGGCGAGATCCTGCGCTCGTCGATCGGCCGGGTCCGCCTGCGCCGGCTGTCGCGCCTGCTGGCCGAGACGGTGAGCGCCCGCGGCGCCCGCCGATCCGACGACCCCCTGCGGGTCGTGCGCTGGCAGATCGACGCCGGCATCCCGCCCGACGCCGACGTCGTCATGGCCAGCGCCCGCGTCGCGCACCACAACATGGACTGGCCCACGGTCGCGGCCATGAGCCGGGCCGCGCTCGAGAACGGCGTGCCCGACGCGGCGGCGCTGCTGGCCGAGGCCCACTTCGAGCTGGGCGAGTTCGACGAGGTCGACGCGGTCACCGAGCGGGCCCTCGCCGCGCCCGAGCTGCTCAGCGACGAAGCCCGCTCGCAGCTCCACCGGTCGAAGGCGCTCAGCCTCACCTGGGGCCACGACGACTCCGCCGCCGGGGTCGCCGAGGTCGAGGCGGCCCGGGCGGTCATCACCGACCCCCATGCCCGCGACCTGCTGATCTTCTCGCAGGGCGGCCTGCTGGCGTGGGCCGGTCGGGTGCGCGAGGCCCGCGAGCTCGTGGAGCCGCTGCTCGCCTCCGAGGACCCTCGGGTCGCGGTGCAGGCGGCCACGATCGTCGAGCTGGTCGCGGCCACCTGCGGTCCCACCGGCCAGGCCATCGAGCTGGCCGACACCTGGTTCCCGGTGCACCTCGGCCTCACCGACCGCACGGGCACCAACAACCCGGGCAACCACCTGATCACCAAGACCGTCGCCCTCTCGCACGCCGGCCGGCTGGCCGAGGCGCACGAGCTGGCCGAGTTCGGGTACGGCACGTCGGTCGGGTCCCGCAGCCTCATCGGGCAGATGTGGTTCTCGCTCGAGCTGGGGCGCATCGCCATGCTGCGTGGCGACGCTGCCCAGTCCCAGCGCTGGTACCGCGAGCACGTGGCACTGTGCCGGGGGACCGGGCACCGGCGGCCCATCACGCTCGGCCTCTCGGGCCTGGCCGTGGCCGAGGCCCACCTCGGGGACGCCGTCGCGTCCCGCCGGGTGGTCGACGAGATCGACGGCGACCCCACCGCCGTGATCGAGATCTTCGCGATCGAGCGGGCGCGCGGCACGGCCTGGGCCCTGGCCGCCGAGGGCGATGCGTCCGCGGCGCGCCGGATCCTCGTCGAGGCAGCCGAGGCCGCCGAGGCGCAGGGGATCACGATGCTCGCCGCCCTGGCCCGGCTCGACGCCCTCCGCCTCGGCGACGGCAGCCAGGCCCGCGCCCTCGCCAGCGCGGCCGCCGTGGTCGACAGCGCCATCGTCACGCTCGCGGCGCGCTGGGCTGCTGCGCCGAACGACGGCGCGGAGCTCGACGCGGTCGCCGAGGCGTTCGCATCGCTCGGCTGCTTGATGTTCGCGGCCGAGGGGTTCGCGGCCGCCGCCAACGCCTGGCGCCGCAGCGGCGAGCCCCGCAAGGCCACCGCCGACGAGCACCGCGCCGACGAGCTGCTGCGCCAGTGCCGCGGCGCCAACGTGGCCGCCCTCACCACCGTCGACTCGGTGGTCCCGCTCACCGCCCGCGAGCGCGAGATCGTGCTGCTCGTGGCCGACGGCATGAGCACGAAGGAGGTGGCCGAGCGCCTCTTCCTGTCGGCCCGCACCGTCTCGAACCACCTCCAGAACGCCTACACGAAGCTGGGCATCTCGAAGCGTTCGGAGCTGGCGGCCGCCCTCAGCCGCCTCGGCGGCGAGGAGGCGGTGGCATGACCCCCGAGCAGATCCGCCTGGTCGAGGCGGTCATCGCCCAGATCGGCGAGCACCCCGAGTACGCCGGCCGCTTCTACGAGCGCCTGTTCGCCGCGGCGCCGCAGACCGCGGGCATGTTCCCGGACGTGCAGGCCCAGCAGCAGAAGCTCACCGACGAGCTGACCGCGATGGTCGCCCTGCTGAACGACCTGGGCTCGCTCGAGGAGCGGGCCCAGGAGCTCGGCGCCCGCCACCGCGGCTACGGCGTCCGCGCCGGTCACTACCGCCTCGCCCGCGAGGCGATGGCCGATACCCTGCGAGACGTGCTGGGAGACGAGTTCGGTCCCGATCAGGAGGCGGCGTGGAACCGCGCCACCAGCCTGATCACCGAGCTGATGATGTCGGCGTGAGCCCCGGCGACCTCCGGGCCGACGTGGCCGTCGTCGGCCTCGGGCTGATCGGCGGCGGGGCCCTCCGCCACCTCGCCGCCACCGGCGCCACGGTGGTCGGCGTCGGGCCCGGCGAGCCGCCGGATCTGGCGTCGCACCCAGGCGCCTTCGCCAGCCACTACGACTCGGGTCGCATCACCCGCCACCTCGACGCCCGCCGCGAGTGGGCGGTCCTCGCCGCCCGGTCCATCGCCGGGTACGCCGCCCTGGAGGAGGCCTCGGGCATCGCGTTCCACCGACCGGCCGGGGTGGTCATGGCCGAACACGACCCGGAGCGGATCGCGTCCACCCTGGCCAACGCCGCCGAGCTGGGCGTCGGTGTCGCGGTGGTGGAGCCGGGGCGGCCGTCACCCTACGGGGACCTGCTGTCGCTCCCCGCGGGCAGCACCCTGCTGTGCGAGCCCGGGCCCGCGGGTCACATCGACCCGCGACGCATGCTCGCCGCCAACCTCGCGGTCGCCACCGCGCAGGGCGCCACCGTCGCGTCCGAGGAGGTGACCGCGCTGGAGGCCGTCGATGGCGGGTGGTCGCTGCGGACCTCCGCCGGTCGCACCGTGCACGCCCGCCAGGTCCTGGTCACGGCCGGTCCCCACGCCGACGAGGTGCTCCGCGGCGTCACCCCGCCCGAGTCGGCACCGCACCTCGCGGTGCGCGGCGAGACCGTGGTGCTGGCCGAGCTGGACCAGACCGAGCAGGCCCGGCTCGCCGCCATGCCGTCCGTCCTGGCCCGCCTCCACCACGCCACCTACGAGGACCTCTACGTGGTCCCGCCCACCGCCTACCCCGACGGCACGGTCCGGCTGAAGCTCGGTGCCACCCGCAACGAGTACCTCCAGCTGCCCTCCGCCGAGGCCAAGCGGACCTGGATGCGGGGCGACGCGCACCGCGAGGAGCTGCCCGAGCTGCGCGCCCTCCTCGAGGAGCTGGTGCCCGGTCTGGCCGCCCGGTCGTGGGAGACCAAGCCGTGCCTCATCACCGAGACGCCGTCGGACCTGCCGTACGTGCAGCACCTGGCGCCCGGGCTGGTGGTCGCGGCGGGCGGCAACGGCTACGCCGCCAAGAGCGCCAACGCCATCGGCGCCCTCGGCGCGGACCTGCTCGTGGCGGGGGAGTGGACCGACGTGGACCTGGACCCGGCCGCCTTCCGGGGCTGATCGGACGGGTCCAACCGTTCAGATTCGCTACCGATTCCTGGTCATTCGCGACAGGTAGGTGTCAGGGAACCGCCTGATTCCTGTTACGTCGCGCGCACAACGGTGAAATCCGGGCTTCGTACGTTGCCCGCCATGAACACCTTCCGACTCCCATGGTCCGGTGAGGTGGCGGGCTCGCTCGCCCTCTCCGGCGCCGACATCGACCACGTCCCGCAGCCGATCGGCCGCACGTTCCTGGGCAAGCCCAAGTACAAGCGGATGCCGATCTCCTCGTTCAAGGAACGAGAGGTGCAGAAGCGCTTCGGCGTGATCCTGGCCGGGAAGATGCTCGGCATCGCCGCCATGTTCGGGGCGATCTTCCTCTTCTACTTCCTGTTCGAGACCGCCGCCGGGGCCACGCCGGCCCAGGCCGCCAAGGCCGGGACCGACACGGTCAACGCCATCAACACCATGTGGGTCCTGGTGGCGGCGTTCCTGGTGTTCTTCATGCAGGCGGGCTTCATGGCCCTCGAGGCCGGCTTCGCCCGGTCCCGTGAGTCCGTCAACATCATGATGGAGTGCATCTTCGACACCTGCCTGTGCGGGATCCTGTACTTCGCCATCGGCTTCGCCTTCCAGTTCGGAGCGGGCGCCCTGGTGGGGTCGGACTACTTCTTCCTGCACGACATCCCGGCGACGTACGACTACGTGGGCGCGTTCGACACGGGGATCGCCTTCCTGGCGTTCTTCCTCTTCCAGTTCGCCTTCGCCGACACCGCCTCGACCATCACCTCCGGAGCCATGGTCGGACGTACCAGCTTCAAGGGCGACATCCTCTACAGCCTCGTGGTGTCGGGCTTCATCTACCCGATCTTCGCCCACTGGGTGTGGGGTCCGGGCGGCTGGCTCAACAGCGGCGGCTGGGGCATCTTCCACTCGATCGTCCCCGACGGCGTCGTGTTCCGTGACTTCGCCGGCTCGACCGTGGTCCACACGGTCGGCGCCCTGCTCGCCCTCGCCGGGGCCCTGGCCCTCGGCCCCCGCATCGGCCGCAAGTTCGCAAAGGAGGGTGGCGGTCCCACGTCGCCGCACGACCTGAACATCGCCGCCATCGGCGCCGTGATCCTGTGGTTCGGCTGGTACGGCTTCAACCCCGGCTCGACGCTCTCGGCCATGGACGCCGCCGGCATCGGCCGGGTCGCCGCCAACACCACCCTCGCCGCCTGTGCCGGTGGCCTGGTCGCCGTGTTCTTCGTCTACCCCCGCTCGAAGAAGTGGGACGTGGGCATGGCGATCAACGGCCTCCTCGGCGGCCTCGTCGCCATCACCGCCCCCTGCTACTGGGTGAACCCGGCGGACGCGATCATCATCGGCGCCATCGCCGGCGTGCTCGTCCCGCTGGCCACCGACCTGCTGGAGAAGCTGAAGATCGACGATCCCATCGGTGCGGTCCCGGTCCACGGCATCTGCGGTGTCTTCGGCACCCTCGCCGTCGGCCTCTTCGCCGCCGGCTACGGCCTCCCGGGCCCCGACGGCTACGACAACAGCGTGTCGATCGAGGGCCTGTTCCACGGTGGTGGCACGGACCAGCTCATCGCCCAGGCGCTCGGCAGCCTGACCTGCATCGTCGTGGTCGGCGCCGCCGCCCTGCTCCTGATGTTCGGCATCCGCCAGCTGCCCGGCTCCTGGAACCTCCGGCTCGCCCGGGACGAGGAGCTCGAGGGCATCGACATCGTCGAGCACGGCCTCACCGCCTACCACATGGAGTTCGGTGCGGGCGCCACGTACACCACCTACTCGGGTGCCCCGCTGCCCGAGCAGCCCGCCGAGACCGAGTCGGTCTGAGCCGTGGCTGCGCCCACCGTCGAGATCCTCCGCTGGCCGGCCCAGGCCGGCCGGCGAGAGGACCTCGTCGCGGCCCAGCGGCCCTGCCTCTGGGTGCTCGAGACCGGCGATCTCCCGCCGGCCATCGGGCCCCTGGAGGACTGGGCCCGGGAGGGCGACAGCGAGCGTGACGTCCACGCCCGGGTCCAGCGCCTGGCGGCGCTGGCCCCCGAGGTCAACGCCCTCGTGCCCGGCGAGGCCCAGGTGGGCGAGGACGGACTGCTCCACTTCCGGGGCCACCTGGTCCCGGTCCCACCCACCGAGGCCCGCCTGCTCGACCGGCTGGCGGCAACCCCGGAGACCATCGTCAGCCGAGACGAGCTGGGCCGCCTGCTCTGGGACGGCCCGCCCGCCAGCCGGAGCTCGCTCACGAGCCGGATCCACACCCTTCGCAAGCGGCTCCGGCCGGTGGGGCTCACGATCCACGCCATCCGGGGCCACGGGTTCCTGCTGACCGCAGGGCCGCCGGCCACCGACGATCCAACCAAGCCATCTGCCAGCTCCCCCGCCGCCCGGCGGGGATCACCAAGGAGGACCTCGTGGTCCAACTCGTCACCGCCATCGTGAAGCCGTTCATGCTCGAGGACGTCAAGGCCGCCCTGCGGACCTTCGGCGTGCAGGGCATCACGGTCAGCGAGGTCCAGGGGTACGGCCGCCAAGGCGGCAAGACCGAGACCTTCCGGGGCTCGGAGTACGCCGTGGACTTCGTCCCCAAGGTCCGCATCGACATCGTCGTGAAGGCCGACCAGGTCGACGGGGTGTTCACCGTCCTGGCCGATGCAGCCCGCACCGGCAAGATCGGCGACGGCAAGATCTGGGCGACCGAGGTCACCAAGGTCATGCGCGTCCGCACCTCGGAGGTGGGCGAAGACGCCGTCTAGGCGCCTTCGCCCGCACGAACGGATAGGAAGTACCGATGCGCAGGGTCGGCAGGGAGGAGTGGAAGCGGATCGCGAGCCTCGTGCTCGTGGCCGTCATCGCCACGTTCTCCCTGCCGCTCGGCGTGTCGGCGTTCGCCACCCAGCCGGTCGACGCCACGCCCGCCCAGCGGGCCCACTTCAAGCGCCTCCACGTCGAGGCGCGGCCGGTCGCCACCAACCGGCGCTCGATGGTGCAGCGCGACGTCGCCCTGCCCTCGTCGTCGTTCCTGGTCGCCGCCCTCGCGGTGGTCGGGCTGCTCGTCCTCGCCCGCTCGGTCCGTCCCCCGTGGACCCCCGCCCTCCTCGCCGTCCAGCGGGGACCCCCTTCGTCGCGCTGAACCCAACCGTTCTCCGCTGGTCTCGGGCCTCGCGCCCGAGCGACGAAAGGTGTTCCCATGACCACGTTCGCCCCGAGCGACGCGCCCATCGCGCTCCTCCGCTGGCCGGCCGATGCCGACCGCCGGACCGAGCTCACCGAGGAGGGCCGGCCCCGCCTGCTGCTCCTCGACCCCGACGCTGCCCCGCCCACGAGCTGGGACGTCCTGGAGGACTGGATCCGCATGCCCGCGGACCCGGCTGACATCGAGGCCCGCATGGCCACGCTGATGCGCCGGCTCCCGTCCGAGCGGCCGGCCCCGCTGCTCGACGACGACGGCGTGCTGCGGGTGGGGTCCCGCTGGGTGGCCCTGCCGCCCGTCGAGGCCCGCATCGTGGCGGCCCTCCTCGCCCGACCCGATGCCGTCGTGTCCCGCGAGCGGCTCCTCGACGCCGGGTGGCCGACGGGCCAGCCCGCCGGCAGCACCAACGGCCAGATCCTCGACGGCCGGATCAAGCTGCTGCGCCGCCGCCTCGTCGAGGTCGACCTCGAGATCCACACGGTCCGGGGCGTCGGCTTCGTCCTCACGGGCAAGTCCCGCGATTGAGCGACCACGGATCGAGCCCCCAGTACGGTCGGGACCCATGGACGCCGTGCGCACACCTGACGCCCGCTTCACGGGCCTCCCGGGCTGGGACTTCGCACCTCGGTACGTGGAGGTCGACGACGGCGAGGGCGGGACGCTCCGCGTCCACCACCTCGACGAGGGACCGAGCGACGCGGCGCCGGTGCTGCTCCTCCACGGCGAACCGTCGTGGGGGTACCTGTACCGGCACGTGATCCCGGCGCTGGTGGCCGCCGGCCACCGGTGCATCGTCCCGGACCTCGTCGGGTTCGGGCGCTCGGACAAGCCCACCCGACAGGACGACCACACCTACGCCCGCCACGTCGAGTGGATGCGCCAGGCGCTGTTCGACCAGCTCGACCTGCGGGACATCACCTTCTTCGGGCAGGACTGGGGCGGGCTCGTCGGCCTCCGCCTCGTGGCCGAGCACCCCGACCGCTTCGCCCGCGTCGCGGTCGGCAACACCGGGCTGTCCACCGGCGACCGGCCCATGGGCGACGCGTTCCTCGCCTGGCAGGAGTTCGCCCGCACCACCGAGGTCTTCCCGGTCGGCGCCATCATCGACGGGGGCTGCACCACGGCCCTGACCCCCGAGGTCATCGCCGGCTACGACGCCCCGTTCCCCGACGACACCTACCTCGCGGGACCCCGGGTGATGCCCTCGCTCGTCCCGACGACGCCCGACGACCCGGCGTCGGCCGCCAACCGGGCCGCGTGGGAGTCGCTGGGCCGCTTCGACCGGCCGTTCCTCTGCGCCTTCAGCGACGCCGACCCCATCACCAAGGGCGGCGACCGCGTGTTCCACAAGCTGGTCCCCGGCACGGCCGGGCAGGCCCACACCACCATCGAGGGCGGGGGCCACTTCCTGCAGGAGGACCGCGGCCCGGAGCTCGCAGCGGTGCTCATCGGCTTCATCGCCGCAACGCCTTGATGGGCCAAACGGCCTGATCTGGTCGTCCGCCACTGGATTCCCGGCCGTGGCGGCCGATCACCAGGGGTGGTGGACGCCGCGGTCGCTGGCGACCACCGCACCACCATGACCCCACCCTCACGCCGCGTCCTCCTCATCGCCCTCGGGGTGACCCTCGGCGTCTGGGCCGTGCTCATCCTCCTGGGCCTCCCCACCGAGCGCGGCGCGGTGATCCTCTCGAACCTGGGCCAGTGCCTGGCCCCGGCTCTCGCCGCGGGGGCGTGCGTGCTGGCCAGCCGCCGGGCCATCGACGACCGCCAGGCGCTCGGCTGGAAGCTGCTCGCCGGTTCCGCGGCCTCGTGGTGCCTCGGCCAGGTCGTGTGGACCTACTACGAGGTGTCGCAGGTGGCGGCGCCGTTCCCGTCGTTCGCCGACGTCGGCTACCTCCTCGCCGTCCCGCTGGCGCTCGCCGGCGTGTGGACGCTCGCCGTGCGCTCGAGCACGTCGTCGTGGCTCGTCGCCATGCTCGACGGGCTGATCCTCGCCGGCGGCCTCCTGGCCATCAGCTGGCCGCTCGTGCTCGGGCCGGCGTGGGAGGAGGGCGGCGACAGCCCGTTCCTCTTCGCGCTCACGCTGGCGTACCCCGTGGGCGACCTGCTCGTGGTCTCGGCCGTGCTGCTCGCCCTCATGCGGACCGACCGGGAGCGCGACGCCGTCCCGCTGATGCCGATCGCCATCGGCCTGATCGTGCTCGGGGTCGCCGACAGCATCTTCGTCTGGACGACGATGCAGGGCACCGAGCAGGCCGTGTCGTTCGCCGACGTCGGCTGGGCCGCGGGCTACCTCACGCTGTTCTACGCCGCCATGCGCTACCCGCTGCCGGTCGCGTCCGGTCGGGCCGAGCTCCACACCGCGCCGAACCTGCGCCGCGCCGCCCTGCCGCTCACCATCGTCACGATCGCCTGGGCGATCCGCATGATCCTGCTCGCCACCGGCGAGCCCGAGGACGAGTTCCTCACCATGCTCACCGTCGCCACGGTCGCCCTCGTGCTGGTCCGCTTCCTCATGACGATGCGGGAGAACCAGGAGCTGACGAGCTCGCTCGAGGAGAAGATCGGCGAGCTCACCGCCCGCGAACAGCAGCTCAGCCACCAGGCGCTGCACGATCCGCTCACCGGGCTCGCCAACCGGCGGCTGTTCAGCGACCGGGTCGAGCACGCCCTCAACCGCAGCCGCCGCACCGGTGACCTGAGCGCGGTGCTCTTCATCGACCTCGACGACTTCAAGACCGTCAACGACAGCCTCGGCCACGCCGCCGGCGACCGCCTGCTCGCGTCCGTCTCCGCCCGGCTGAGCGGGTGCGTGCGCCCCGGTGACACGGTCGCCCGCCTCGGCGGCGACGAGTTCGGGATCCTCCTCGAGGAGATGGAGGGGCCCGAGCACGCGTCGCACGTGGCCCGCCGCATCCTCGAGTCGCTGGACATGGCGTTCCCGCTGGACGGCCGCCAGGTGTTCACCCGGGCCAGCGTCGGCGTCGCGGTCGCCGACGCCACCTCGGGCCACGCCGGCGCCGACCTGCTGTCCGATGCCGACGTCGCCCTCTACGCCGCCAAGGGCTCGGGCAAGTCCACCTACCGCGAGTTCGAGCGGGCCATGCGGGTCACCGCGATCGAGCGCCTCGAGCTGGGCCAGGACCTGCGCCAGGCCCTCCACCAGAACCAGTTCTTCTGCCACTACCAGCCGATCGTCGACCTGGTCACCGGCCGGATCGTCGCCCTCGAGGCCCTCCTGCGGTGGGACCACCCCCACCGCGGGCTCGTCGGCCCCAACTCGTTCATCGAGCTGGCGGAGGAGAGCGGCATGATCGGCGAGATCGGCATGGCCGTGCTCCAGATGGCCGCATGGCAGGCCGCCAACTGGCGGGCCGAGGGCAAGGTCCCAGCCAACCTCGAGCTGCACGTGAACCTGTCGGGCCGCCAGCTGGAGGACCCGTACCTCGTCGAGAAGGTCAAGCGGGTCTTGGCCTCCACCGGCTTCCCGGGCAACCTGCTCGTGCTCGAGATCACCGAGAGCGTCGCCGTCGAGACCGGCGCCGACTACCTCGCGCTGCTCGAGGAGCTCCGGGCGCTCGGCATCCGCTTCGCGATCGACGACTTCGGCACCGGGTACTCCTCGCTCAACTACCTCCGGGCGCTGCCGGTCGACGTGCTCAAGATCGACCGGGCGTTCGCCCAGACCGTCGACGGCGAGACCGACACCGTGCTGCTCGAGGCCATCGTCCGCCTCGGCCACTCGCTCGGCATCGACATGATCGCCGAGGGCATCGAGCGGTCCGAGCAGGCCGTGACGCTGAAGCGCCTGGGCTGCCGGCGGGCCCAGGGCTACCTCTTCCACCGCCCGTTGTCGGTGAGCGAGATCCCCATGGTCATCGCCAGCGGCCCCCGCCCCGTGGTCGACCCCGCTGCGGCCAACCCGCCGGCACCGCGAGGCCCGGCTCCTGCGCCTCGGGGTCCTGCCCCCGATCCGCGAGGTCCCGCTCCCGCACCGCGGGGGCCGGCACCGGCGCCGCGCGGCCCCGCGCCGACCTGACAACCTGTCCCCCGTGGGGGACGGACCGGACACCAGCTGGGTCGACGTCGACGGCATGCGCCTGCGCTACCTCGACACCGGACCGGTCGGCGACGCCCTGCCGCTGCTGGTCATCCCCGGCCACACCGCCCGCATCGAGGGCTTCGTGCCGATGCTCCCGGCCCTCGCCGAGCGCCACCGCGTGCTCGTGCTCGACTGCCCGGGCAGTGGCGAGTCCGAGAAGCCCGACCGGGTCTACGACCTGCGGTTCTACGAGGACACCCTGGTCGCCTTCCTCGACCACCTCGGCATCGACCAGGCCATCCCGGTGGGCGGGAGCCTCGGCGGCAACCTCGTGCTGCGGCTCGGCCACCGCTTCCCCGAGCGGTTCCCGCGCCTGGTGCTGTGGGCCCCCGGGTCGGCGTGGAAGGCCAAGCCGGCGCTCGCTTGGTTCACCCGCAACGTGATCGGATCCAAGCTCCTGCGCCAGGCGATGTTCTGGCCGGTCGTCCGCACCCAGAGCCGCTTCTGGTACTCGCCCGACCACCCGGGTCGCCAGCAGGAGCTCGACGAGACCTTCGCCTACTACCGGCGCGTGATGTCGCCCGGATTCCTCGCCATGTACTGGGGGATGGCCGCCGACCAGCTGGGTCGCAGCCTGTTCGACCTGGCGCCCGACATCGCCCAGCCGTCGCGCCTGATGTGGGGCGACCAGGACCACGGCGCCCAGATGGGCAAGGGCGTCGCCCGCCTCCACGAGCTGCTCCCGGACAACGTGCTCCACGTGTTCCCCGGTCGGCGCCACTCCCTGGAGGCCGAGTGCCCCGATGACCTGGCCGAGCAGATCCTGCTGGGCGCGGCCGGCTGATCGGGTCCGGTCGGGAGCGAGGCTGCTAGCAACGGGGGATGGCCGCGACCCCACCGCTCCCGCTGCGCTTCGTCATGTCGGGCACCCGGGTCGAGGACCTGCCGCCGACCCGAGGCGAGGTCGCCATCGTCGGCCGCTCGAACGTGGGCAAGTCGTCGCTCATCAACTCGATCGCCAACCGCAAGAACCTGGCCAAGGTGTCGAAGACGCCGGGCCGCACGCAGCTGCTGAACCTGTTCGAGCTGCCCGACGGCACCTCGGTGATGGACCTGCCCGGCTACGGCTTCGCCAACGCGCCAGCGTCGGTCCGGGCGAAGTGGCCCGAGATGATCGACGGCTACCTGCTGGGCCGCCGGAACCTCCACGCCGTCGTCGCCCTGATCGACGCCGAGGTCGGACCGACCAAGAACGACAGCCAGACGCTCGCCTGGCTGCGGTCGCACGGCCTGCCCGTCAAGGTCGTGGCCACCAAGCACGACAAGGTGAAGCCGTCCAAGCGAGACCAGCGCCGCAAGGACCTGGCCGCCGGCTGCCTGCTGGACCCGAAGGACGTCCTCTGGGTCAGCTCCGCCAAGAACGTCAACATCGACGAGCTCCGCGCCCGCATCACCGAGTGGCTCGCCCCCGTGACCGATTGGTCCCCGCCCGCGCCCACCCGCAAGGAGCGAGCCGAAGCGCGGGCCGCCGAGGCCGCCGCCCCGGCCCCCACGACCGGCGACGAGTACGACGACGAAGACGAGTGGAACTGACCCCTCAGGCCTTTCGGACGCGCTGGTCGAAGAGGGTGCGGTAGACGCCGGGGGCGAGGGCGACGGTGCGGGCCAGGGCGCGGGTCTGGGCGTCGGCGTAGATCTCGGCCTGGCGCTTCTCGACGCCGCGGATGATGGCCTGGGCCACCTGGTCGGCGGAGATGGGCTTGATGGAGCCGGCGATGGCCTTGGTCTCGGCCGGCTTCACCAGGTTCTCGGCGGCGAGCATCGGGGTGTCGACGTCGGGCGGGAACACGCACCCGACGTGCACGCCGTGGGGGACCAGCTCGGTGCGCAGCGCCTCGAACAGCCCCCGCACCGCGAACTTGGCCGCGCCGTAGGCGGCGTAGCCGTAGACGCCGACGAGCGCGGCCGCCGACGCCACGCCGACGATCGAGCCGGTCCGGCGCTCGGCCATCGACGGCGCCACCGCCCGCACCGGCCAGAGCGTGCCGTAGTAGTCGACGTCGACCATGTCCCGGAAGGTCTGGTCCTCGGCCTCGAGGAACCGCCCCGGCAGCGTGATGCCGGCCGAGCAGACCAGCACGTCGACCGGGCCGCGCTCCTCGGCTGCGGTGGCCAACACGTCGGTGACCGCGTCGCGGTCGCTCACGTCGCAGGGCACGCCCGCCGCGCCGATCGGCTCGGCCACGGCCGCCAGCCGGTCCGCTCCTCGGGCGAGGAGCGTGAGCCTCGTGCCCCTGGCGGCGAGGGCGACGGCCAGCGCCTCGCCGATGCCGCTCGATCCGCCGGTGATGACGACGTGCCTGCCCTGCCAGTCGAACCCGCTGCTGCCCATGGCCGTAGCCTCTCACCCCATGCCTGCGTTCGACGTCGACGGCCCCATCGGGAAGCTCACCCGGAAGATGGCCACCAGCTCCTGGTTCCGGAAGGTCGGCCCCAAGGTCGTCCCGTCGATGGACCGCACCCTCCACAAGCTCACCGGTGGCCGGATCATCGTCTCCAAGATGATGGTGCCGAGCATGGTGCTCACCACCACGGGCGTGAAGTCCGGCCTCCCGCGGGAGTCGCCGCTGGCCTGCGTGCCCGACGGCGACGGCGGCTGGTGGGTGGTCGGCTCCAACTTCGGCCAGGAGAAGCACCCGGCCTGGACCGGCAACCTCATCGCCGACCCCAACGCCGGCGTCTCCTACGAGCACGAGGACTACGCCGTCCTCGCCCACCTCCTCACCGACGAGGAGAAGGCGGAGACCTGGCCCAAGCTCATCGCCGTCTGGCCCGCCTACAACGACTACGTGAAGTCCAGCGGCCGCAACCTGAGGGTCTTCCACCTCACCCCCGCCTAGCGCTCCGCTTCGCTCCGCTCTCTCGTCACTCGTTCGGCTGCGCCTCACTCCGTTCCTCGAGCTTTCGATCGATGGGCTGACGCCCGGCCGTCTCCGCAGTTCGGCACGACTGCGTCGCACCTCATTGACCGAAGGGACTCCGCAAGCTCCGTCCCCTCGGACTCTCCTGGGCTCGCTTCGCTCGGAACCCATTCCCTCGCTCGTGGCTAGTGAGGTCCCGGGGTCGGGTGCCAGGCGGTGGCGCCGAAGCTGAGGTAACGGAGACGGCGTTCGGTCTCCCTCACCACCTCCGGCTCGCGCTCGGGGGCCTCCTCGAGGACGTCGAGGAGGCGCTTGGCGGTGTCGACCATGAGGCCGACGATGAGGTCGGCGAGCATCACCAGGTCGGGCGTGGGCCAGGTGTTGGTGACCGGGAGGCGGGCGAGGTCGGTGGACAGCTCGGTGGCGAAGAGCTTGATCTCGCGGCGGATGGCGAGCTTCACGGGGACCACGGGCGAGAACTGCTCCCGGGCGATGAAGCGGTAGTGGTCCTGGTGGCTGCGGACGTGGGCGACGAGCACCGTGACCGAGTTGTGGATGATGTCGTCGGTGGCGGCGGCGCCGGTGCGGGCCTCGTTCATGAGCTCGCGCAGGGTGGCGAAGGCCTCCTCCACGAGGACCAGGCCGAGGTCGTCGATGCGCTGGAAGTGGCGGTAGAACGCGGCCGGTGCGACCCCGGCCGCGCGGGTGACCTCGCGGATGCCGAGGTTGTCGAGGCTGCGGTCTCGGAGCAGGTCGAGGGCGCCGTCGAGCAGGGCGCGCCGGGTCCGGCTCTTGTCGACGGAGCGGGGCTCGTCGTGGCGCGAGCGGGGCGGACGGGGCACGAGGGCCAGCGTAGACCCACCCGTCTGGCACAACTGTTCACTCACAGGAAACCATCCTGTGACTCCTGACTCTTGCCACAGCAAGGCTCCATCCTCATACTGTGAACAGTTGTTCACTCAGGTTCCCCCGATCCCTGACCCGAGCGAGGAAGCACCATGGCGAGGTTCGCTCCGCCCTCCATCGTCCGCAAGGCCCTGGCGTCCGACCTGGTCGACCGCCTCACCGCACCCCACGGCGTCGACCGCTACCTCGAGCTGGTGGACCCCACCTGGACCGTGCGCGAGGTCCGCGCCGAGGTGGTGGCCGCGACCCGCCAGACGCCGGGCACCGTGACGCTGCTCCTGCGCCCGAACGGCGCCTGGTCCGGCTTCCGGGCCGGCCAGCACGTCGTCGTGGGCGTGGAGATCGACGGCACCGTCCACGACCGCTGCTTCAGCCTGGCCGGCTCGCCCCACGGCACCGACGGGCTGCTCGAGCTGACCGTGAAGGCCAACCCGACGGGCCGGGTGAGCCGGCACCTGGTCGAGCACGCCGTCCCGGGGCTGGTCCTGCGGCTGTCCGAGGCGCAGGGCGACTTCGTCCTCCCATCGGCGGCCGAGCGCACCGCCACCGGCGACCACCTGGTCTTCATCAGCGGCGGCAGCGGCATCACGCCGGTGCTGTCGATGCTCCGGTCGCTGGTCGACGAGCGCCACGTCGGCCCGGTCACGTTCGTCCACTACGGCTTCACCGCCGACGACGTCTGCTACCGCAGCGAGCTGGCCGAGCTGGTCGGCGCGCTCCCCGGCGCCCGGCTGCTGATCGGCCTGACCGGCGCGCCCGGCGCGGGCGACCTCGACGGCTTCTTCGGTCCCGAGCACCTGGCGCAGATCACCGACCGCCCGGACCGGGCCCGGGTCTTCCTGTGCGGTCCGGCGCCGCTGATGGCATCGGTCGAGCAGGTCTTCGCCGACCTCGACCTGGCCGACCGGGTGCACCTCGAGCGCTTCGGCCCGCCACCCATCGATCCGTCGATCGCCGTCGGCGACGGCGCCGTGTCGTTCGCCCGCTCGGGCGTCGCCGTCCCGTCCGTGGGCACCGTGCTCGAGACGGCCGAAGCCGCCGGGCTCGCCCCGGCCTTCGGCTGCCGCCGCGGCATCTGCGGCACGTGCACCCGCACCAAGACCTCCGGCCGCGTCCGCAACGTCGTCACCGGCGACGTCTCGGCGGACGACGCCGAACCCATCCGCCTCTGCGTGACCGTCGCCTGCGGCGAGGTCACCGTCGAGCTCTGAGAAGGAGCCAGCCATGCCCGTCCCCGCTGCCGCCGCCCACCTGACCCCCGAGCAGATCGACGCCTTCGGCGCCGAGCTCGACGAGCTGCGAGCCCGCACCGTCGCCGACCTCGGCGAGCGCGACCGCGAGTACCTGCAGTCCGTCGTCCGCGCCCAGCGCGGCCTCGAGTTCGCCGGCCGGGCGCTCCTGTTCGCCGGCTTCCTCCCGCCGGCCTGGGTCGGCGGCACCACGGCCCTCGCGCTGTCGAAGATCCTCGACAACATGGAGATCGGCCACAACGTGATGCACGGCCAGTACGACTTCCTCCAGGACCCGGCGTTCCAGGGCACCACCTTCGAGTGGGACACCGCCTGCCCCGGCGACCAGTGGCGGCACTCGCACAACTACCGCCACCACACGTTCACGAACGTCGTCGGCGAGGACCGCGACATCGGCTACGCCGTCATCCGGATCGACGAGGGCAAGCCGTGGAAGCCGAAGGACCTCGGCAACCCGCTGTACGCGCTGCTGCTCGCCACCTTCTTCCAGTACGGCGTGATGCTCCACGACCTCGAGGTGGAGAACCTGGCGAAGGGCCGCACCACCTGGGCCGAGACCGCCGCGCTCCGAGCCGAGATGGCCAGGAAGCTCGGCAGCCAGACGCTGAAGGACTACGTGCTGTGGCCGGCGCTCACCGGCCCGTCGGCGCCGTTCACCCTGGCCGGCAACGCCGTCGCCAACCTGGCCCGCAACCTGTGGTCGTTCACGATCATCTTCTGCGGCCACTTCCCCGACGGCGTCGAGACCTTCACCCGCGAGGAGGCCGAGGACGAGAGCCGGGGCGGCTGGTACCTCCGCCAGCTCCTGGGCTCGGCCAACATCGAGGGCGGCCCGCTGTTCCACGTCATGAGCGGCAACCTCAGCCACCAGATCGAGCACCACCTGTTCCCCGACATCCCGGCCCACCGCTACCCGGAGATGGCGGTCGAGGTGCGGGAGATCTGCGAGCGCTACGGCCTGGCGTACCACTCCGGCGGTCTGGTGCAGCAGTTCGGCTCGGTGGTGTCGAGGATCGTGCGCTTCGCCCTCCCGTGGTCGCGCTCCGAGCCGGCTCCGGCCCCCGAGCCCGCGGGCGCGTGGATCGAAGCCGACCTCGCCGCCTGACCGGAGGGCCGGCGCGCCGGCCGGTACGGTCGACCGGATGCGGACGAAGGCGGGACCTCTCACGTTGGTGGCGATCGTGGCGGTCGCGGTCGTCGTGCTGGTGGTCGGCCGCACGGTCGTGCGCGACGACGATGCGTGCGCGGCGCTCGGCGAGCAGGTCGCCGGCCTCGAGGGTTTCGGCTGGGACAACGGCGTCACGTCGTCGGGCCCCGAGTGGCTCAGCGTCCTCACCGACGGCACCACCGAGGCCGACGCGCCGAGCCGCCAGCAGATCGCCGCGGCGGTGGCCGCCGACGAGGCCGGCTACGAGCGGTTCCGCTCGGCGCTGCCCGATGACCTGGAGCCGGCGGCTGACCGGCTGCACGAGGTGGCGCTGGACCCCGCAGCCGACCGGGCGGACGGTTCGGTCGAGCGGGACGCGGCCGCGCTCCGCGCCCACGGCACCCGCGCCTGCAACTTCGTCTGACCGCTGGCGCGGGGCCGCCGTCCCAAGGGCCTGGAGATGACCGAATGCACTCGGCGTGGCGCAAACGCACGCTGCGGAGGTCCGGCCACGTCGACCGGCGCGCTCAGTCGACGGTGGCGCCCTGGAGCTTCTGGCGGAGGCCGTCTCGGGCTCGATCGCCAATGCGCCGGAGGAAAAGGGCGAGGATGGGGTCTCCGAGCCGGAGGGGTCCGTGCAGGCGTAGGTCCGCGTCGTAGGTCACGATCGACCCGGCGCCGTCGGTGGAGACGCTGATGGTGTCGACCGACGTCAGCCAGCGGTTGCGGGCGTGGGCGCGGACGCGGTGCGGCGGGTCGAAGACGTCGACGACGTAGCGCAGGGTCGAGCCGGAGGCATCGACGTCGTACGCGGCGCCGACGCCCGGGCCCTCCCCGGTCACCTGGACCGACGAGGCGATGCCCGGGTCCCAGTCGTCGAAGTTCGACAGGTCGGCCAGGTAGGCGAAGGCCTCCGGGGCCGGCCAGTCGGTGCGGACGCGCAGGTGGTAGCGAGCCATGGGCCCCTGGTACCCATCTGACGGGGACGTCAGAAGCGACCCGATCGGGCTAGAAGTCGATGACCGTCCGGATGCCCGTGGTGGAGCGGATGTCGTCGAACGCCCGGTTGATGTCGTCGAGGCCGCGCCGGGCGGTGACGAGCGACGCGAGGTCGAGCTGGCCGTTCTGCATCAGCGCGATCAGCCGGGGGATGTCGCGCAGCGAGTTGCAGCTGCCGAGGAGGCTGCCGACCAGCTTCTTCTCGCCGATGGCCAGCACGGCGGGAAGGGGGTAGCTGAACGGGTCCTCGAGCCCGGGCACGCCCACCATCACCGTGGTGCCGCCCTTGCGCGTGGCGTCGATGCCGGCGGCTATCAGGGCGGAGCGGCCGACCGCGTCGAACGCGAAGTCGGCGCCGATGCCGTCGGGGGAGAGGTCGAGCACAGCGGCGAGGAGGTCGTCGGACGTGGGGTCGATGCCGTGGGTGGCACCCATCTCGAGGGCGGCGGCCCGGCGCTCGGGATCGGGCTCGCTGACGATGATCCGCCCGGCGCCGGCGACGCGGGCCCCCTGGATGATGGACAGGCCGATGCCCCCGGCACCCATGACCAAGACGGTGTCGCCCTCGCGGACGCCGGCGGTGTTCAGGACCGCACCCACGCCGGTCTGTACGGCGCACCCGACCACGCACGCCACGTCGAGCGGGACGTCGTCGGGGATCTTCACCGCGCCGTTGGCCTGGATGATCACCGTCTCGGCGAAGGCGGCCACCCCGACCCCGCGGTAGACGACGTCGCCGTGGCGGGAGAGCCGGGTGCCGCCGTCGGGGTGGGCGCCCGTCATCATCGAGTCGCTGCTGACGCACAGGCTCCACTCGCCCCGGACGCACCAGGGGCAGACGCCGCACGGCGGACACGGGGTGAGCACGACGTGGTCGCCGACCGAGACGGTGGTGACGCCGGGGCCGACCGCGGCGACGACGCCGGCCGCCTCGTGGCCGAGCACGACCGGCAGCGCCGACGGGAAGGTGCCGTCGGCGATGCTCACGTCGCTGTGGCAGACGCCGCAGTGCTTCACGGTGACGGCGACCTCGCCCGCCTTGGGCTCGTCGACGACGAGGTCGTCGACGACCACCAGCGGTCGTCCGGCTTCTTCCAGCACAGCAGCGCGCATGTCGTCCCCTGATCGTGAGCGTGGGTGGAGCGGGGGCCACCCTGCCACGTGGGGGCGCACCGTGGGCGCCCGACCGCGCCGCGTCAGTTCACGAGGTCGTCGAGGCGCACGCCGAGCCGCTCGGCCAGGTCGGCGAGCCGGGTGCGGCTGAGGAACGTGGACCCCCGCTCCAGGCCCTCGAGCACCTCGGCGTCGAAGCCCGTGGCGACGGCGGCGTCCTCGAACGTCCACTGCCGCTCGGTGCGCAGTTGCTTCAGGTTGCGGGCGAGGGGGGTGGCGGAATCCATGGTGGGGGAGAACCCACGATGCCCGGAGTTCTGACGGTTCACACCTCCGATGAGACGGAAGACCGGTTGCGGATACCCCCTAGGGGTATATGGTGAGGGGACAACGACGACCTGAGGAGCTCGCCATGACCACCACCGCCACCTACGCCGTCACCGGGATGAGCTGCCAGCACTGCGTCGATGCGGTCACCGCCGAGGTGGGCCGCCTCTCCGGCGTCGAGCAGGTCCAGGTCGACCTGCCCACCGGGGCGGTCACCGTCACGAGCGCGGCCCCGCTGGCGCTCGACGTCGTCCGCGGCGCGCTCGACGAGGCCGGCTACGACCTCGCCGACGAGGGGTCAGCGCCGTGAACCCCGCTGCGAAGCTCGCCGGCTTCGCCGTGGTCCTGCTCGCCAGCTTCGGTGCCGCGTTCGGCATCGGCCGGGCGGTGGGCCCCATCGGCGACGACCCGGAACCCCCGGCACCCGCGGTCACCACCACGACCACGATGCCCGGACACGGAGGCCACCCATGAGCGCCACCGACCTGGACCCCGAGGTCTGCCGCCTCGAAGACCTGCAGATCAGCGGCATGACGTGCGCGTCGTGCGCCACCCGCATCGAGCGCCGGCTGAACAAGCTCGACGGCGTCGAGGCCACCGTGAACTACGCCACCGAGGCCGCCCGCGTCTCCGCACCCGAGCACGTGTCCCGCGAGGAGCTCGTCGCCCAGGTCGAGGCCGCCGGCTACTCGGTGGTCGAGCCCGCCCCCGCCCACGGAGGCGACACCGCCCACGCCGCTGGCGGCCACGAAGGCCACCACGTCGAGCTCGACGACACCGACCTCCGGCGGCGCGTCCTCATCTCCACGGTGCTGACGCTGCCGGTGCTGGTGATGGCGATGGTCCCCGCCGCGCAGTTCGACCACTGGCAGTGGATCTCGCTCGCGCTGGCGTCGCCCGTGGTGATCTGGGGCGGCTGGCCGTTCCACCGGGCGGCCTGGACGAACCTGCGCCACGGCGCCGCCACCATGGACACGCTCATCTCGGTGGGCACCCTCGCCGCCTACGGCTGGTCGCTCTACGCCCTGCTGTTCACCCCCGCCGGGGACGACGGCATGCGGATGGGCTTCGACCTCGTCCCCCGCCAGGGCGGCGGCGTCCACGAGATCTACCTCGAGACGGCCGCCGTCGTCATCGTGCTGATCCTCGCCGGGCGCTGGTTCGAGGCCCGGGCCAAGCGCCGGTCGGGCGCCGCGCTCCGGGCGCTGCTCGAGCTGGGGGCCAAGGACGTCGCCGTCCTCCGCGACGGCACCGAGGTCCGCATCCCCGTCGACCAGCTCGTGGTGGGCGACCGCTTCGTGGTGCGGCCCGGCGAGAAGGTCGCCACCGACGGCCGGGTCGTCGAAGGGCGCTCGGCGCTCGACACGTCGCTGCTCACGGGCGAGCCCGTCCCCGTCGACGTCGGTCCCGGCGATGCCGTCGCCGGCGCCACCGTCAACACCTCGGGCCGGCTCGTGGTCGAGGCCACGCGCGTCGGCGCCGACACCGCCCTCGCCCGCATCGCCCAGCTGGTCACCGATGCGCAGACCGGCAAGGCCGAGGTCCAGCGCCTGGCCGACCGGGTGTCCGCGATCTTCGTCCCCGTCGTCATCGCCATCGCGGCGGCGACGCTCGGGTTCTGGCTCGGCACCGGCGCACCCGCCGCCGAGGCGTTCACCGCCGCGGTCGCCGTGCTGATCATCGCCTGCCCCTGCGCCCTCGGCCTGGCCACGCCGACCGCCCTCATGGTCGGCACCGGCCGGGGTGCCCAGCTCGGCATCTTGATCAAGGGGCCCGAGGTGCTCGAGAGCACCCGGCGGGTCGACACGATCGTCCTCGACAAGACGGGCACGGTCACCACCGGCCGCATGGCGCTGGTCGAGGTCGTGACGGCCGACGGCGTCGATCGGTCGGACCTGCTGCGCACCGCCGGCGGGCTCGAGGCTGCGAGCGAGCACCCCATCGCCGCGGCCATCGCCGCCGGTGCGGTCGACGAGCTCGGCGGGCTCGCGCCCGTCGACGGCTTCCGCAACCACGAGGGCCGAGGCGTCTCCGGCGCCGTCGACGGCGTGACCGTCGCCGCCGGGCGCGAGGCCTTCGTGCTCGAGCAGCTCGGTGCCGAGGCCCTGCCGCCCGCCCTGGCCGAGGCCCGGGACCGGGCGGCCGAAGCCGGTCGCACGATCGTCTACGCCGGTTGGGCGGGCGAGGTGCGCGGTGCGTTCGTGGTCGCCGACACCGTGAAGCCCACGTCCGCCGAGGCCATCGAGGCCCTGCGCGGCCTCGGGCTGCGTCCCGTCCTGCTCACCGGCGACAACCGGGCGGCGGCCGAAGCGGTGGCGGCCGAGGTCGGGATCGCCCCGGCCGACGTCATCGCCGAGGTCCTCCCCGAGGAGAAGGTCGACGTCGTCACCCGGCTCCAGGGCGAGGGTGCGGTCGTCGCCATGGTCGGCGACGGCGTCAACGACGCCGCCGCCCTGGCCCACGCCGACCTCGGCCTGGCCATGGGCACGGGCACCGACGCCGCCATCGAGGCCTCGGACCTCACCCTCGTCCGCGGCGACCTCCGGGCCGCCGTCGACGCCATCCGCCTGGCCCGCCGGACGCTCGGCACCATCAAGGGCAACCTGTTCTGGGCCTTCGCCTACAACGTCGCCGCCATCCCGTTGGCGGCGGCCGGCCTGCTCAACCCGATGATCGCCGGGGCCGCCATGGCGTTCTCGAGCATCTTCGTGGTGAGCAACAGCCTCCGGCTGCGAGGCTTCCGCAGCGCCTTCACCGACCCCGAGAGGAACCCCTGATGCGTGGCTACACGATGGAGAAGGACGATTACCTCAAGCGCCTGCGGCGCATCGAGGGCCAGGTGCGCGGCATCCAGCGCATGATCGACGAGGACACGTACTGCATCGACGTCCTCACCCAGATCTCCGCCGTCACCAAGGCCATCCAGAGCGTGGGCATCGGCCTGCTCGAGGAGCACGTCAACCACTGCGTCCTGGAAGCCGCCCGCAACGGCGACGACGAGGCCGCCCGGGAGAAGGTGGCCGAGGCCACCCGCGCCATCGAGCGGCTCGTGCGGAGCTAGATCCTCCTCGTCACTCGTTCGGCTGCGCCTCACGCCGTTCCTCGAGCTTTGGATGGACGGGCTGACGCCCGACGTCTTCGCTCAGGCGCACGACTGCGTCGCACGCCTTCGGCTTGAGGGGGCTCCGCAAGCTCTGCCCCCTCAAGCTCCCCGAGCTCGCTCCGCTCGAAGCCCGACGCATCACGCCCTCGTCACTCGGGCGGCGATCCGGCCACCGGTAGGGTCGCCGCCCATGGCCAGCGAGATCACCACCGCCCTCGGTCCGTTCGTCGACGGCGCCACGTCCCGCGCCCGGTTCGAGGTGAAGGCCCGGCCGGTCCCGGACCTGCCCGAGGTCGAGGGCGTGCTGGCCGGCGCAGCCGAGGCCGACCTCACGCCGCCGCCGGGCATGCCCAAGGCCGGGTACTCCGCCAACGCCCACGACGGCAGCGGGTTCCACACCCGGCTGCGGGCGCGGGTGACGCACCTCCGGGCGGGGCGCGCGTCGATCGCCATCGTCCAGTGCGACCTCCTGGCCGGCTCGTCGGTCGTCCAGTACCTCGTGGCCGAGGCGGTGGCCGAGCGCACCGACATCCCGCTGTCGGGCATCTGGATCGGCGCCACCCACACCCACGCCGGGCCCGGCCAGTTCATGGGCACCGACTTCTACAACCACCACGCGTCGAACCGGCCCGGCTTCGACCCGGCGTACACCGAGTTCCTGGTGCAGCAGATCGCCGGCGCCGTCATCGAGGCCCACGACACGCGGGCTCCGGCGAAGGTCGCCGTGGGCGACACCGAGGTCTGGGGCCTCACCCGCAACCGGTCGCACGACCCGTACGTGAAGAACCGGACCGTCACCGACAAGCGCATGGACCCCCAGCGCAAGTGGGTGGCGGTCAACCCGCTGCTGCACATGATCCGCGTCGACCGGATCACCGAGCAGGGCACCGAGCCCCTGTCCGCCGCCCTGATGTTCGCCATCCACGGCACGGGCGTCTCGCAGCACGCGCACGAGTACAACGCCGACGTCTGGGCGTACCTGGTCGGTGAGCTGAAGCACCAGATCCTGCGGCGCCACGACGCCCGCCCCGTCGTCGGCGCCTCCGAGGGCACCCACGCCGACGTCGCGCCCGCGCTGCGCCCGGGCCTCGCCGGCCACCGCGAGGCGAAGCGCATCGGCTCGGGCATCGGCCTGGAGGCGGCCGACCTGTACGACCGCCTCGGCCACGAGCTCGGCGACGAGCTGCACCTCGACGCCGGGCTGCGGGAGGTCGACCTCGACAAGGCCAAGAACCGCCGGATCGGCGACGTCGAGATCCCCGACCGGCCCGCGGTCGGCGCCGCGCTCGTCGCGGGCGCGGCCGAGAACCTCACGCCCGTCATCCACCGCATCCCGCCCTTCAAGGCCGGCCACCCCCGCCGCATCGGCCGCGCGGGGGCGCACGGGCCGAAGTGGATCATCGGCTCCCGCTACCTCCAGCCGCTCGTCCTGAAGAAGAAGGCGTTCCCGCGGCGGCTCCTCGTGCAGGTGCTGCGTGTCGGGCGGTCGGTGCTGGTCGGCCTGCCGTTCGAGATCACCACCGAGTCCGGTCGCCGCATCGCCCGCGCCGTCGAGGGCGCGCTCACCGACCGGGCCGTCGAGCGGGTCGTGGTGTGCTCCCTCGTCAACGACTTCTGGGGCTACGTCGCGACGGAGGAGGAGTACGGCCGCCAGTTCTACGAGGGCGGCCACACCCTCTACGGGCCGAACACCCAGCGCTTCCTCGCCGCCCAGGCCGCGGCCGTCGCCGGCGCCACCGTCGACCACGGGCTGTTCCTCGACATCGAGGACCGGTCCTGGTCGCTCAAGGTGCGCCGGTTCCTCGCCGCCGCACCCAGCGGCCCTGCGCCCGAACGGCGGTTCTCGTCGAAGCCGTTGTTCACCGACCCGACGGCCACCGACGACGCCCGTTGGGAGCAGAGCTGGGTCGACGTCGCACCCGGCGGCTTGCGCTGGCACGAGCCGCTGGTGCGCGTCGAGCAGTCCGACGACGACGGCGCGACCTGGGTCCCCGCGGCCCCCGGCGGCCGACCCGCCGACGACCAGGGCTGGGCGCTCGAGGTCACCCACGTCGGTGGCCCCGACGCCGGACGCCACACGTACCGCGTCCGCTGGCACGACCCGGCCCACCGGTTCGGCCGGCGCCACCGGTTCGTCCTCCTGGCCAACAACGGCCGGCCCGAGGTGGCAGGCGACCCCTTCGACTGAGTGCGGGCCGGAGCCTGTGCTAACCCGGTGACGTGCTGACCCCGCTCGCCACCACCGTCGTCGCGTCGATCCCCAGTCCCAGCTTCCACACGCTCGAGATCGGTCCGCTCACCCTGCGGATGTACGGCCTCTGCATCGCGCTGGGCGTGATCGCCGCCGTCGTCATCTCGTCGAAGCGCTGGGAGGCCCGCGGCGGCAACCCCGACGACATCGGCACCATCGCCCTCTGGGCGGTCCCGGCCGGCGTGATCGGTGCCCGCCTCTACCACGTCGCCACCGACTGGAAGACCTACCGCGACGACTGGGGCGCGGCGTTCAACATCACCCAGGGCGGGCTCGGGATCCCCGGCGGCATCTTGCTCGGCGTCCTCGTCGGCGTGATCGTCGTGAAGAAGAAGGGCCTGCCCGTGGCCCCGCTGCTCGACGTGGTGGCCCCCGCCATCCCGGTGGCGCAGGCCATCGGGCGCCTCGGCAACTGGTTCAACCAGGAGGTGTTCGGCCGGCCCACCACCCTGCCGTGGGGCCTCGAGATCGACGCCGCCAACCGCCCCATCGGCTACGAGCAGTTCACGACGTTCCACCCGACCTTCCTCTACGAGGGCCTGTGGAACCTGGCCGTCGCCGGTCTGCTCATCTGGATCGACCGGAGCCGCAAGCTGCGGCCCGGCGAGCTGTTCGCCGGCTACGTGCTCGGCTACGGCATCGGCCGGCTCTGGGTCGAGGAGCTGCGGATCGACCACGCCTCGCTGATCTGGGGCGTCCGGGTCAACATCTGGATGAGCGCCATCTTGATCATCGGGTCGATCACCTACATCGTGATCAGCCGCCGCCGTCCGGCCCCGGTCGTGCCCCGCGAGCGCGAGGCCGAGACGGCCGACGAGCTGGCCCGGGACGAGGCCGCCGACGCGGTCGCGGCGGAGATCGCCGAGCAGGAGGCCATCGAGGAGGCCGAGCTCGGCGAGCAGCTGCTCGAGCAGGCCGATGCGGCTGACGCGGCCGACGACGCCGCCGGACGCGAGCCCGGAGGCTGACCCGCCGCTAGCTGGGGTGGGACGCCGAGCCCGGTTCGACGACGGCGGGCTGGACCACCACGAGCACCAGGTCGAGCGCCCGCTTGTGGGCGTTGATGTAGCGGTGCGGGCGGTCGGCGTCGAAGAGCACGGCGCCGCCGGCCTCGACGCGGTGGTCCTCGCCGTCGACCTCGAGGGTGAGCGTGCCCGAGAGCACCGCGAGCAGCTCGCGCGTGCCCGGGTGGTGGCCCTCGGAGTCGTGGTCGTCGCCCGCGGCGAGGTGCCACCGCCACAGCTCGACGTGCTCGGACCGGTCGGTGCCCACCAGCAGGTCGCCGGCGGACCCCTCGGCGCCCTCCCAGAGCCGGACCACCTCGCTGGCGTCGACCACGCGGACCGTCGACCCCGCGCTCAGCTCCACCAGCTGGGCGAGGCTCACCCCGAAGGCGTCGGCGATGCGGCAGATCGTGGCGATGCTCGGGTTGGTGCGGGCCTGCTCGATCTGGACGAGCATCCCCTTGCTCACGCCCGAGCGGGCCGCCAGCTGGTCGAGCGACCACTGGCGCTCGCTCCGCAGGTCGCGGGCGTTGCGGGCGATCGCCGCAGCGACCTCGTCGGGATCAGGCACCCGCCGAGGTTACCGACCCACCCCACCCCCCGAACTTCGTATGCCAGAGCACCCGATGCGGCGCTCTGGCATACGAAGTTCGGTGGGGGCGGTCACTGTGGTGATCCGGGTGGTGCACTCTGATGAACGTGCGCTAGACTGTACCGACCGGTGCAGCACAGTGACCGTGGGCCGAGGGACAGGGCAGCTGATCCAGCACGTCGTTCACGGAAGGATCACCCATGGCCATCGCCCTCGCCCTCAGCGCCGCCCTCGCGTACGGGTCGGCCGACTTCGTCGGCGGGCTCGCCGCCCGCCGCACCTCGCCGATCATCACCGCCTTCGGGGCCCAGCTCACCGGCCTGGTCGTCCTGCTCGTGGCCATGCCCTTCCTCGGCCACGCCACGCCCACCGCCACCGACCTCCTGTGGGGGTCGGTCGCCGGCGTCTTCGGTGGTACCGGCATCGTCCTGCTCTACCGGGCCCTGGCCACGGGCCCGATGAGCGTGGTGGCGCCCACGACCGCCCTCGCCGCGTCGGTGGTCCCGATCCTGGCCGGCATCGTGCTCGGCGAGCGCCCCGGCGGCCTCGCCGTCGTCGGCATCGCGGTGTCGCTGGTCGCGGTCGTCCTCATCACCCGGGAGCGGGTCAGCGAGCACCACGTGCCGGCGGGCCGGAAGGTCATCGGCCTCGCCCTGGGCGGCGGTGCCATCTTCGGCATGTTCTTCGTGTTCCTGCACCAGACCGGTGACGGTGCCGGCCTCTGGCCGCTCCTCGCCGCCCGGCTCACCTCGGTGCCGCTCCTGGCCCTGCTGATCGCCCGCCAGGTCGGGTTCTCGTCGTTCCAGGTGCCCCGCCTCTCGCGGCCGGTCATGGTCAGCGGAGCCCTCGACATGGGTGCGAACATCTGCTACTTGATCGCCCTCCGACACGGGATGCTCTCGGTGGTCGCCGCCCTCACCGGCCTCTACCCGGCCTCGACGATCCTCCTCGCGCAGTCCCACCTCCGCGAGCGCCTGCACCTCCCGCAGTTCGTCGGCCTCGGCGTCGCCGCCTGCGCCGCCATCCTCATCGCCATCTGACCCGTCCCCTCCGTGGCGGGCGCTCGGGCCGCACCGCGCCGCTCGTTCGGTTCTTGTCGTCGTTCTGCACCGTGGGGGTGTCGTTCAGCGACAAGAACGCGCCCGGCGTAGCCAGCGCCCGAAACCGGGGCTGGGGCCGTCACCGCCGATCCGTAGCCTCGGGCGGGTGGAGATCACGTTCACGAAGGGCAAGGGCGGCCGGGTCTGCTCCTGGGTCGCCCTGCGGCCGCCGCGCACCCAGGTGCCCGGCCCGGCCATGGCGGCCGGCGGCGACCTCCCGCACGACCTCATGACGTTCGTCGTCGAGGACGCCCTCGGCATCGAGCACGGCTTCTGGGGCTGCGTGGCCGACGGCGCCACGTTCAAGACCCTCGGCCGCAAGCGCACCCCGCAGGGCAAGCAGGTCATCGCCCGCCACGCCGTCGAGCTCGACGAGGCCGAGGTGCAGGTCAACGACGTGTACTTCGCCTGGCGCCGGGGCGAGGCGACGCCGGTCGATGCCGAGCTCGAGGCCATGCTCGCCCGTTGGCGGGCGCTCCCCGAGGGCGGGACGCTCGACGTGACGTGGGCGCGCCGGGCCGCGGGCCGACGTCAGCTGAAGAGGTCGCGGCGGGGCTCGTCCGTGTAGATCGGGTCCCGGCCCTCGGCGAAGGCGCGCATCGCCTCGGGCAGGTTGGCGGTGAAGCCCATCATCAGCTGGTTGCGGTCCTCGAGCTCCTGGGCGGCCGCGAGGCTGGCGATCTCGAGGTTCGCCCAGATGGTGCTCTTGGTCATCGCCAGGCCGTAGGCGCTGAACGCCGCCATCCGTCCCGCCGTGGCCAGGGCGACGTCGAGCAGTTCGTCGGCGGGGAGCACTCGCGAGACGAGGCCCATGCGCAGCGCCTCGTCGGCGTCGACGACGCGACCGGTCATGAGGAGGTCGTTGCTGTGCGCGGCGCCGACGAGGCGGGGGAGCAGCCACGACGCCCCCATCTCGGTGCTGCTCAGGCCGTTCACGATGCCCGTGGCGTTGAACCGGCTGCCCTCGGCGGCGAACCGGAGCTCGGCGGCGAGGGTCAGGCACATCCCGCCGCCGTAGGCGTCGCCGTTGACCGCGGCGACGATCGGCTGGGGCAGCGACCGCATCAGCGGGGTGAGCCGGGAGTAGACGTGCATCGAGCGCTGGGCGATCTGGCCGACCTGGAGCCCGTCGATCCCGGGGACGGCGCCGTGGTCCTTCAGGTCGAGCCCCGAGCAGAACGCCCGACCGGAGCCGGTCAGCACGATCACCCGGCACGCGTTGTCGGCGCGGATCGCCTCGAACGCGTCGGCCAGCTCCATCACCAGCTCGATCGACATCGCGTTGAGCCGTTCGGGCCGGTTGAGCGTGACCACCGCGATCTGCGGATCCGGCTTGTCGACGAGCACCACGGACATCTTCGGGACCTCCCACGGCCGGAGGAGGACCGGCCAGAACGAGAACGTGTTCTAGTCCGCCGCGGCCACCACCGCTGCGGTCCGCGGGCCACGGTGCCCCAGCGGAACCACGACATCGAGCGGATCGCGGCGGCCGCGCGGGCCGCTGGCGCGGTGCATCGTGGCGCCGGGGCCGGGGTCCGAGGGCGAACGGTAGGCTCCGCAGCCGTGTCCGACCTGCCGTCCTCCGATCCCACGCCTGAGTCCTCGTCGCTGCCCGGAGGGGAGCGGGAGCTCGAGGTCGACCTGGCTGCGTTCCTGCCCGAGGGCGTGCAGTTCGGCGAGCCCGACGACGGGGACGAGGAGATCGAGGTCGACATCGAGGTGATCGAGACCGAGGTCGTGACCGACGATGGCGTGGTGGTCGTCGACGAGGTCGAGGCCGTGATCGCCACCGACGACGAGGTCGTCGTGGTCGACGAGGTGCTCGTCGACGGCGTGATCGTCGAGGAGAGCGTGGTCGAGGAGGCCGTGGCCGAGGTGCCCGAGCGCCCGACGGTCGACCTCGAGGCGCTCAGCCAGATCGAGCGTGACCTCGACGCGGTCGATGCCGCCATCGCCGCCCTCGACGCCGGCACCTACGGGGTCGACCCGGCGACCGGCCAGCCCATCGACGACGCCCTCCTGGCCGAGGACCCCACCCGCCTCCGCTAGGCCGCGGTCAGGGGAACAGGCGCCCGTCGCCGGGGAGGCCCGGCTCCGCCGCGCCCGCCGCGCCCGCCGCGCCGAGGTCGCCGGCGTCGCCGTCGACGTCCTCTTCGTCGTCCGCCAGGGCGTCGCTGTCGGGGGCGTCACCGCCGGTCTTGGCGAGCAGGTAGCCCTCGGCCCGTTCGGCCAGCGGGTAGCGGTTGGCGAGCTCGTAGAACGCCGGGCCGTGCCGGCGCTCGACCAGGTGGGCGAGCTCGTGGACGATGACGTGGTCGACCACCCACGGCGGGAAGGCGGCGAGGCGGTCCGAGATGCGGATGACGCCGGTGGACGGGGTGCACGAGCCCCAGCGGTGGGCCTGGTTCGTGACCCACCGGATCTCGGTGGGGACCGGCAGGTCGAACTGCTTCGCCAGCTTCTTCGCCCGGACGGTCAGGTCGATCGAGGTGGACGAGCCCGCCTTCTCGTAGCGCCGGCGGAACACCTCGACGAGGCGCTGCTCCTCGGCCTTGGACGACCGGGCCGGGATGCGCACCTCGAGCCGTCCGGCGACGATGCGGGCCTGCGCGGTCTTCCGGCGCTTGGCGCTGCGGATGACATCGACCTCCATCGGGCCCCGATCAGATGCGGTCGGCTTCGATGGCCGTGGTGCTGGCGGCATCGATGAGGTCGAGGCGGGGCCCGATCGCCATCTGGTCGCCGCCTACCTCGAGCCACACGGCGCCCAGGTTCGTGAGCCGGCCGCGGTCCGGGGCGCCCAGGCGGCGCTCGATGGCGTACATCACGCCGCCGTGGGTGATGGCCACGACGTCGCCGTCGGGCACGAGCCGGCCGAGGGCGAGCAAGGCGACCTCGACCCGCTCCCACAGGTCCTCGTCGGACTCCCAGTCGGCGGGCCATGCCGGCTGGCCGTCGGGTCCGGGCGTGAACCCGGCCGGATCGTCGGGCAGCAGGCCGGGGAAGGCCTCGTGGATCTCCGGCCGGGTGAGCCCGGAGAGCGAGCCGGCGTCGCGCTCGCGCAGACGGGGCTCGACCAGGACCGGTTCGATGCCGAGGATCCGGCCGATGATGGCGCCGGTGTCGGCGGCTCGCTCGAGGTCGGAGGTGACCAGCGCATCGACCGTGCCGATCGAGGCCGCGGCTGCGGCGGCCTGCTCCTGGCCCCGCTCCGAGAGCGGCGGGTCCGCCTGGCCCTGCCAGCGCCCGTCGGCGTTCCAGATCGATTCTCCGTGGCGGACGAGGAGGAGGCGGGTCATGGCCCGGCCACCGTACCGGGTGGCCGGGAGCGCGCCGCCCGGATGGGCCGCGGCCGCGACCCACCGGTAGGATCACCATCCGCCATGGCCGTCCTCCGGCTCTTCGCAGCTGCCCGCACCGCCGCCGGCACCGCCCGGGACCTCGTGCCGGGCGACACGGTGGCCGAGATCCTCGCTTCCGCCACCGAGCGGTACGGCGACGGGTTCGCCGCGGTCCTGCCCAGCTGCGCGGTGTGGGTGAACGGTGAGCCGGCCGACGGAGACCAGCCGGTCGCCGACGCCGACGAGGTCGCGGTCCTGCCCCCGGTGTCGGGTGGCGCCTCGTGAGCGACGCCGACCAGCCGGGCGGGCCCCGGCGCCCGCCGCGGCCGCCGCGCCCCACCGCCCGCCCCACGGGCCCGGCGCGCCCTCCCGCGGGTCCCCCGACGCCCCCGCCAGCGGGATCGCCCGGTCCGAAGCCCCGCCCGAAGCGCCCGATCCCCGAGGCGCCCGGCCCGCGCCCCGAGCCCGTGGTGCGCGCCCCGCGGCCGAAGCCGCCGACGGCGCCGCCCACGGGGGTGACGTTCAAGACGCCCGTCCCGCCCCCGGCCGAGCCGCCGGCGGCGATCCCGCCGGCCGCCCCGGCGGACCCGGAGCCGGCACCGCCCGAGGGGCAGCGACCCCGTCGGAGGCGTCACGCGGCCCCCGCCGAGGGCGAGCACGCCGAGACCCACACCGGTCGGCTGCGCCGGATCCGAGCGACCCGGCCGCCGGCCGAGGACCTCCTGCCGAAGCAGGAGGACCACATGTCGCCGTTCCGGCGGCGCTACGGCATCCCGTACAACACGCAGGGCCCGAAGGTCCGCCTCGGCGTCCTCTGGGCGATCGCGGTCGTGGCCGTGCTGGTGCCCCAGGCGCTGCGCCCGTGGGGGCTGGCGGTCCTCTACGGCGTCGTGGCCGGTGCCGCGGCGGCGCAGGTCATCGACGCCCACCGCGGCAACCGCACCAGCGCCGACCGGGCCGTCGCCGCGTTCGGCGCCTCCGGGCTGGCGGTCGCCGCCACGCTCGGCACCCAGGCCCTCGGCCTCGGCTACCTGCTCCTCGTCGCCGCGGCCCTCGCCGCCGCGCTCGGGACGCCCGAGCCCGGGCGCCTGCCGCTGCCCCGCGCCGGCCACATCGTCGCCGCCGCCGGCATCTGCGGCGGCGCCGCGGCCTCCCTCGTGCTCCTCGCCGAGTACGAGATCGGCGCGCTCATCATCCTGCTCGTGTTCGTGATGGTCTACGACGCCAGCGACTTCATCGTCGGCTCCGGCGCCACCAACGGCATCGAGGGGCCACTCGCCGGGATGCTCTTCATCGCCGCCGCGTCCGCCGTGTTCGCCGTGGTCAGCGCCCCGCCGTTCAACGACCACGGGAGCGACATCTGGAGCTTCTCGGTGCTGGCGATGATCGCCTGCCCGGCCGGCCAGATCCTCGCCTCGGCGCTGCTCCCCAAGGCCGACGCCCACGCTCCGGCCCTGCGCCGCCTCGACACGATGCTGGTCGTCGCACCGGCCTGGGCGGGCCTCATCGGCCTCTACCTGGCCCGCGGCGTCTGACCACCGGGCGAGGCCGCCGCAGTACAGTCGGTCACATCGGCCGACGGCCGTCGAACGCCCAGGAGGCGCCATGGACACCGAGCTCGATCGGATCCTCGCCGACGACTACCTCGTCGGCCTCGCGGATCGGCCTGTCGCCGACCTGCGCGCCCTCCGCACCGAGTGCCAGACCGTCGAGACCCAGCTCTCGTACCTCCGCCGCCTCGTCCAGGGCCGCCACGACATCGTCACCGGCGAGATCGACCGCCGCAGCCACGGCGGCGACCGCTACGACGTGTCCGACCTGGTCGACCGGCTGCCCGAGATCCTCGCGGACCGCATCCACGCCCCCGGCCCCGGCCGGCTGACGCCCAGCATGGAGCCGGGCGACTTCGACGGCCGCCTCGCCGACCGCCTCACCGAGATCTCCGACCGGGTCCCGATCGAGACCCCGGCCGAAGCCGACGACGAGGCCCTGGCCCAGGTCGCCGCCGACCTGAGCGAGCTCGAGCACGAGGTCTCGGGCTTCCGCCGTCAGCTGTTCGACCGCATCGACACCCTCCAGGCCGAGATCACCCGCCGCTACCGCGACGGCGAAGCCCGCGTCGACGACGTCCTGAGCGGCGGCTAGCTAGCGGCGGCGGGGCCGCCTCTCCGTGCCTTCGAGGCCCGGTCTGAACGCAGCCCGTGGCCCTGCCCGCGCTCGCGGGGAGCAAAGGGATGCTCGCGTCGGTTGGGTTTTCCACAGAGGGACGCCGTAGCCTTTCGTCCATGGCCGAGCTCGAAGCGCGTTGGCACGATCTTGGGGAGTTCATCCGCGAGCAGCGCAAGGTGGGCCACCTGTCGCTCCGCAAGCTCTCCGACATGGCGGGCATCTCCAACCCGTACCTGAGCCAGATCGAGCGCGGGCTGCGCAAGCCGTCCGCCGAGATCCTCCAGCAGATCGCCCGGGCCCTCGAGATCAGCTCGGAGACGCTGTACATCCGCGCCGGGATCCTCGAGCCGCGCGAAGGCGACACCGACCTCATCACCGAGATCCGCCGGGACATCTGGCTCAACGAGGAGCAGAAGAAGACCCTCGTCCAGATCTACGAGTCGTTCCGTGCCGAGCGGCGCGCCGCAGGTTTCGAGCCGGAGCTCGTCGGGCAGGCGTCGTTCGATGACGAAGCGGACGACGACGCCGAGGTCCCGCCCCCGGCCACCCTGGCCGTCGTGTCCGACGACACCCCCGACGACACCCCCGACGGCGACGCCGACGATCCGGAATCCGAGGCGCTCGCCGGGCGTTGAACCCCCCGTGCCATCCGTGACCGAGCTCGCCGTCTTGTCGCTGCACTCGTCGCCGCTCACCCAGCCGGGCACGGGCGACAGCGGCGGGATGAACGTGTACGTGCGGGAGCTGGCCGCGTCGCTCGCCCAGTCGGGTGTCGGCACCACCGTCTACGTGCGCAGCTGGGATCCGGCGCTGCCTCGTGAGGTCGCCGTCGAGCCCGGCTTCCGCGTCGTGCACGTGCCGGCGGGCCCGGCCGGGCTCACCAAGGAGCAGCTGCCCGAGACCGTCGCCGCCTTCACCGAGGGCGTGCGCCAGGAGCTGCTGCTGCGCCCGGTCGACGTCATCCACGCCAACTACTGGCTCTCCGGCGTGGCCGGCCACCGGCTCAAGCACCAGCTCGACCTCCCGCTCGTGTCGACGTTCCACACGCTCGCCCGGGTCAAGGCCGAGACGGGCGATCCCGAGCCGCAGCGCCGCGTCGATGCCGAGGCCGAGGTGATCGGCTGCTCCGACGTGATCCTCGCCAACTCGATCGAGGAGGTCGGCCAGCTGGAGTCGCTGTACGGCGCCGACCCCGACCGCATCGAGATCGTGCCGCCCGGCGTCGAGCACGCGTTCTTCTCGCCGGGCGAGCGGGCCGGTGCCCGCAAGGCGCTCGGCATCGGCGACCACCCGGTGCTGCTGTTCGTGGGCCGGATCCAACCGCTGAAGGGCCTGCCGGTCGCGGTGGGCGCCCTGGCGGAGCTCCACCGCCCCGACGCCGAGCTGGTCGTGGTGGGCGGACCGAGCGGCGCCGAGGGCGACGCCGAGCTGCGGGCGGTGCTGGAGCTGGCCGACCACCACGGCGTGCGCCACCAGATCCGCTTCGTGCCGCCCCAGCCCCACCACCTCCTGTCGACGTACTACCGGGCCGCCGACGTCGTGCTCGTGCCGAGCCGGTCGGAGTCCTTCGGCCTGGTCGCCCTCGAGGCGGCGGCCTGCGGCATCCCGGTCGTCGCCGCTGCGGTCGGCGGCTTGCGCACGCTCATCGACGACGGCCGCACCGGGTTCCTCATCGAGCGCCGCGACCCGGGCGCCTACGCCGCCGCCGTCCGCTCGCTCCTCGCCGACCCGGCGCGGGCCGCCCGCATGGGCGCCGATGCGGCCGAGCGGGCCAAGGGCTACACGTGGTCCACCGCCGCAGCCCGCCTCCGGCGCATCTACGCCGACCTGGCCCAGCGATCCCTGGTGGACTGCGCGGCATGAGCGACCTCGCACCCGACCACGAGCTCGACACGATCGAGGCCCGGATCGACGCGTGGGCCGCTCGCGAGCTCGAGGGCAACCCGGTCGTCGATGCCGTCGAGCGGGCCCCGGCCTCCGAGGGCCGGCGCTGGTTCCTCCGGATCCGCGGCGAGGAGAAGGACGTCTACACGGTGTGGCTGACGCTGCGGCAGCGGACGCTCCACTACGAGACCTACGTGATGCCGGCGCCCGAGGAGAACCACGGGAAGCTCTACGAGCACCTGCTGCGGCGCAACCAGGGCCTCACCGGCATGGCGTTCGTGATCGGCATCGAGGACGCCGTCTTCCTGCAGGGCTCGCTCCCTGTCCACGCCGTCACCGACGACGAGCTCGACCGGATCCTCGGATCGTTCTACGCCTACGTGGAGCAGTGCTTCCGCCCAGCGCTCCGCATCGGGTTCGCCTCACGGTTCGGCGGCTGACGCCCGCGTCACTTCCATATCTGTTGACACCTTTCCATCCCTTTCGATAGGGTGGGGCTCCCGGCGGAACGGGTGGCATCGAGGGAAGGTGCACCTGCGTCCGGGCTCGTCGGGTTGCAGCCGGTCTCTCCCTCCCCCCAGACCGGCTGCAACCCGTCCTTCTCCCCGCAGCCGCCCACCGGCGGTGCCCTAGCCTGCGGCCATGACGAAGCTCCTGGTGGTCGGCGGCGGGAAGATGGGCGAGGCACTGCTCGGGGGGCTGCTCGCCAGCGGTTGGGCGGCACCCGAGGAGGTGGCGGTGGTCGAGCCGGCCGCCGCCCGCCAGTCGGTGCTGGCCGACCGCTTCCCCGGGATCACGGTCACGGGGTCGCCGGTGGCGGCCGACGGCGCCGTCTTGGCGGTGAAGCCGCCGATGATCACCGACGTGTGCGCCGAGCTGGGCGAGCTGGGGATCCGCCGCCTGCTGTCCATCGCCGCCGGCATCCGCCTCGCCTCGATGGAGGCCGTCGTGCCCGCCGGGACCGCGGTCGTCCGGGCCATGCCCAACACGCCGTCGCTGGTGGGCATGGGCGCGGCCGCCATCGTGGGCGGCGAGGCCGCGGCGGAGGAGGACCTGGTCTGGGCCGAGGAGGTCCTCGGTGCGGTCGGCACCGTCACCCGCGTGACCGAGGCGCAGATCAACATGGTCACCGGCCTGTCGGGGTCGGGTCCGGCCTACGTCTTCCTCATCGCCGAGGCGCTCATCGACGCCGGCGTGCTCGTGGGCCTGCCCCGGGACGTGGCCTCCGACCTGGCCATCCAGACGCTGCGCGGTTCCGCCGAGCTGCTCGCCGCGGGCACGCCGCCGGCCGAGGCCCGGGCGAACGTGACGTCGCCCGGCGGCACCACGGCCGCGGGGCTGCGGGCGCTCGAGGACGGCCGGGTGCGGGCGGCGATCATCGACGCGGTGGTCGCGGCCAAGGACCGCGCCGACGAGATGGGCTAGTTCATCACCACGAGCTGGAGGGTGGCGGCGAGCAGGATCATGCCCAGCAGGACGGCGAGCACGATCGTGGTGGCGGGCCTCATGGCTTCTCCTTGAGGGTGACCGGGGTGATGACGCCGGCACGGGGCGCGTCGTCGCCGATGGCGGCGAGGATGACCTCGTCGCCCGTGCCGATGCGCAGCTCGTCGGCGGCCGACGTGCGGTTGGCGGCGATGGAGACCAAGCCGTACGAGTCGACCACCAGGCCGATCTCGCCGGTGGCGACGTCGGCGTAGGTGTCGTGGCGGACGCCGGTGCGGATGCGGTCGTCGAACCGCAGCTCGACGCGGGGGCCGAACGCCTCGATCTCGTCGGGGTCGACGTTCAGCTGCAGGTTGCCGAACCCGTCGGTCCAGAGGACCTCGGCGACGACGGCGCCGTCCTCGACCCTGGTGATGGGGATCATCCCCGGCATGAGGCCGTTGACGTCGAGCTCTGGGCCCAGCTCCAGCAGGTCGACGCCGTTGCAGAGGTGGGCCGCCGCCGGTCCGAAGATGTCGCGGCCGGCGAAGGTCGGGCCGGGAGCAGGCAGCTGGTAGTCGAGGTTCTCCAGGGCCACGGCCCGGGTGGCGCCGCCGACCATCGACACCGCCGGGGCGAGCAGGCCGTTGTCGGGTCCGACCAGGATCGACGCGCCGCCGCCGACCTCGATGGCCACAGCCCGGCGGCTCGTGGCCACGCCGGGATCGACGACCGCGAGCACGACGCCGGGGGCGAGGTACTGCGCCGACCGGGCGAGGGTGAGCCCGCCGGCCCGCACGTCGTGGGCGGGGACGTGGTGCGAGATGTCGATGACCCGCACCTCGGGGGCGATCTGGCGGATGACCGAGTGGACGACGCCGACGAACTCGTCGGCGGTGCCGTAGTCGGTCAGGAAGGAGATGGTGTCGAAGCGGCCCACAGGCCGTCGACCCTACGGGCTGGCCCCGCGAGCGCCACAGGCGACGGCTCGCTCAGAGCCGGGCCGCCATGCGGTCGCGGGTGAACGAGCGGGCGCCGCGGACGTTCAGCCAGATGGCGACGGCCCACACCACGCAGCCCGCGAGGAACGTCGGCCACAGGCCGGCGAGGAGCAGGGCGGTGGTCTGGGCGACGGCCAGGATCACGAGGGGCAGGACCACGGCGCCGCCCAGCTGCTGGGCCTCCTGGGTGTTGTTCACCCGGACCGACACGCGGACCATCACCCCTAGGCCCACCGCCGCGACGCCGGGCGCGATCCAGAGGATCATCATCGTCCAGAGCTTGGTGGGCATGAACGCCCGCTCCATGGTGGGCCAGGCGGCGAGGTTGGCCGTGATGGTGAACAGGCCGAAGCCGATCCACGACACCGCGACCGACGGCAGGAACCCCACGAGCAGCTTGCCGATGTAGAGGTCCATGGCCCGCACCGGCAGGTGGAGGATCGTCTCGAGCGTCTTGCGCTCCTTCTCCCCGGCGAAGGCGTCGCCGGCCAGCACCGCCGAGACCATCAGCGGCACGATGAGGAACAGCGGCGCCACCAGGTAGCCCAGCACCAGGATCACGACCTGCTCGTTGACGGGGTACCGCGACACCGGGTCGGCCAGGGTGCTCGGCACCATCTCGAGGAAGCGGGTGGGGTCGAGGCCGCCTCCGTTCGCGGCGAGGCCGACCGACGCCGGCAGCAGCACCAGCATCAGCAGGGGCACGAGCAGCATCGGGAG
>DATMGQ010000257.1:0-4028 GCA_035555395.1 Acidimicrobiales bacterium | reverse complement strand
CGAGCCGGTGCGCTCCTTCGCCCGCTGCACCCGGTAGAAGGACACGAGCAGCACGACCGAGGCGACGAACGCGACGGGCACGATGCTCACCGGCATCGACACCGGCCACAGCTCCACACCGGCGATCTCGAACGCCTTCTCCGGCACGAGCCAGCCGTAGGTCGCGCCCTCGCTGATGCCGAACACCAGGAGGAACATGCCGCTGGCGATCAGGAGCGCGCCGGGCACGTCGATGCGCTCGCGCCGGCCGCTCAGGACGCTCTTGGGCATGAAGAGGAGGGCGCCGCCGATGGCGAACGGGACCACCATCACGTTGATGCGGAACGCCCAGCGCCACGAGTAGTTGGTGGTGAGGAAGCCGCCGATGAGCGGGCCGAAGGCGACGGCCGCGCCCATGGCCGCACCCCAGGTGGCGAACGCGGTGGCCCGCTCCCGGCCGGTGAACGTCGAGGAGAGGATGCCCATCGTGGCGGGGAGCATGAGCGAGGCGCCCATCCCCTCGATGACGGCCTCGCCGATGACGAGGGCGACGACCCCGTTGGAGATCGAGGCCAGGAACGAGCCCACGCCGAAGAGGGCGGCCCCCACGATGAACATGCGCCGGGCTCCGAAGATGTCACCGAGCCGGCCGCCGATGATGAGCAGTGCGGCGAACGTGAGGCTGTAGCCGGTGACCACCCACTGGAGCGCCGGCAGCGTCGTGTCGAACTCCTCGAGGATCGTCGGGATGGCGACGTTCAAGACGGTGGAGTCCAGGGCCGCGATCAGCACGGCCGTGAGGATGATGGCGAGGGTGATCCAACGGCGGGGGTCGAGCTCCGGCTCGAGGGCGTGGGGGTTCGACTCGACCGGCTCAGCTATCATCCGTTTGGATGATAGCTGCCGATGACGATGGTCCCACCGGCCGGGAGCGCAACCCCGAGCGCAGCCGCGAGCGGCTCCTCGACGCCGCCTTCACGGAGTTCGCCGAGCACGGGTTCGCCGGGGCGCGCGTCGAGGCCATCGCCCGGCGCTCGGGCTTGAACAAGCAGCTGATCTCGCACCACTTCGGCGGCAAGCGCGGCCTCTACGACGCGGTGATGCGCGAGCGGCGGCTGCGCGGGGGAGGCGAGCTGACCGGCTCCCCCACCCGCGCCCGGGAGACGCTCGCGGGGTTCTTCGACCGGGCCAACGCCGACCCGGAGTGGGTGCGGGTCGTGCTCTGGGAGGCGCTCGACGAGCACGGCGACGACGACCAGGTGTCCGCGCTCGACGAGCGGCGGGTCCGCTACCGCGAGCGGGTGACGTGGGTGGAGGCCGAACAGGAGGCGGGCCGCCTGCCGGCCGACCTCGAGCCCGACCTGCTGCTCCTGAGCCTCCTCGGCGCCGCCCTGTACCCGGTGCTGCTGCCCGACGTGTGCGAGGTCATGACCGGCGACCGCCCCGACGACCCCGCCTTCGCGAGGCGCTACCGCGACCACCTGGAGCGCCTCGCCGACCACCTCGCGGCGGGGCCCGGAGACTGACCGACCGGCCCCCGCCGTTGGTGGGTTTGGAGCCACCCTCGCCAGGGCAATGACGGCCGTGGACTGGTCGATCGAACCCGAAGCCGTGGGCCGGATCCTGCTGGCCGCCGGGCTGGGCCTCGTGATCGGGTTCGAGCGCGAGCGCGACGGCCATCCGGCCGGGACGCGCACCTTCGCTGCGGTCGCCCTCGGGGCCGCGCTCTTCGGCTTGGTGTCCACCACCGGGTTCGACCAGTTCGTGGCCCCGCGCGCCTCCACCAACGTGCAGATCGACGTCACCCGGGTGGCGTCGCAGGTGGTGGTGGGCATCGGGTTCCTCGGCGCCGGCGTGATCTTCCGGCACGGCGGCCAGGTCCAGCACCTCACCACCGCGGCCACCCTCTGGCTCACGGCCGCCGTGGGCCTCTCCGCCGGCGTGGGCGATGCCGGCGACGCCATCACGGTGGCGGTCGTGGCGCTCGTGATGCTCGCGCTGCTGCCGCCCGTCCTGTCCCGGCTGCTCGAGGTCGGACGCCGGCCGCACCAGCGCCTGCACTGCGTGCTGCGGCCCGGCGCCGGGCCGCAGGACCTGCGGGCCCTCATCGATCGGGACGACCGGGTGGACGTGGCGCACTGGCGGATGGAGCGCCGCGACGGCGCGATCGAGGTGCGCGTCGAGCTGAAGGCCGAGGACCCGGTCGTCCTCGCGGACACCGTCGAACGCCTGATGACCGATCCACTGGCCGACACCGTGGTGCGCGCCTGATGGTCGCCACCACCGATCCGGCCGAAGCCGCGGAGGGCGCCGGCCTCCGCTACGTCAGCGACGAGGACCCGGGCATCCGGCGCATCCGCGCCGGCTCGGGGTTCCGCTACCAGCGGGCGAACGGGGACCCCGCGTCCGACCGGGACAAGGCCCGGATCAGTGCACTGGTGATCCCGCCGGCGTGGACGGACGTGTGGATCTGCCCGTCGCCGAAGGGCCACATCCAGGCCGTCGGCCGCGATGACGCCGGCCGGAAGCAGTACCTCTACCACCCCCGCTGGACCGAGGTCCGCGACGCCGAGAAGTTCGAGAACCTCGCGGCGTTCGGCCAGTGCCTGCCGAGCCTCCGGGAGCAGATCGACGCCGATCTGAGGCGGCGGGGCCTCCCGCGCGAGCGGGTCCTCGCCCTCGTCGCCCGGCTGCTCGACGACACCCTCATCCGCGTGGGCAACGAGGCGTCGACGGCCCGGGACTCGTTCGGGCTCACCACGATCGAGTCCCGCCACGTCGACGTCGAGGGCAGCGCGGTGGCGTTCGACTTCACCGGCAAGTCCAGCGTGGAGCACCACGTCGATCTGCGGGACCAGCAGCTCGCCCGACTGGTCCAGGCCTGCGACGACGCCGACGGCGAGCAGCTGTTCTGCTACCTCGAGGACGACGAGGTCGTCGACGTCACCTCCGACGACGTCAACGGCTACCTCCGTGCGCACGGCGGCGAGGCCATCAGCGCCCGCGACTTCCGCACCTGGGGCGGGACGGTCACCATCGTCCGCGACCTCGGCCCGCTGGGCCACGAGGAGCCGACCACGTCGGCGTTCCTGGCTGCGGTGGACGTCGCCGCCGAGCGCCTCGGCAACACCCGCACGGTGTGCCGGGCCAGCTACATCCACCCTGCGATCGAGCCGGCCTACGAGTCGGGCGAGCTGGCCAGCGCGTGGTCCGCGTCGCGCCGATCGAGCCGCTACACCCGGGCTGAACGGGCCACCCTCCGGCTGCTCGATCCGGCGTGAAGGGCCCGTCCGCGCCAGGTCAGGGTGTGAACCGGCGTCCGTCCGGGCATCCTGCGCCCATGCACTCCGCGCTCCCTTCGGGCGCCGGGGGGTCCCGGCGCTGGCGCCGGGACGCGGCCCTGGGCGCCAGCACCGCGCTGCTCGCGGGCAGCATCGCCATGCTGGGCGCCGAGGCCATCTGGACGGCGCGCCGCCGCCTCCCGTCGCTCCAGGGGATCGACGCCACCGGCCCGGTGCCCGGTGCGGCGGGCGAGCAGCGGGCACCCATCCGGCTCGTGGCCCTCGGCGACAGCACCCTCACCGGCCCCGGGCTCACCGACCCCGACGACATCTGGCTCCGCCGGTCGCTGCGAGACCTCCACCTCGAGCCGACCGTCGACGTCGTCTCGCTGGCGGTGGGCGGCTCCCGCGTCGAGCACGTGCGGGCCGTCGTCCCGGCGGCGCTCGACCTGGACCCCGACCTCGTGATCATCGCCGTCGGCTCCAACGACGCCATCCACGGCACCGGGTTCCGGGCGTTCACCGAGACGCTCGACACCATCGTCGCCACCCTCCTCACCCAGGTGGCGGCGGTCGGCGTCTGCAACGTCGGCGACCTCGGCAACGTCGCCCGGGTGCCGATGCCGCTCAGCTCGCTGCTGCGCCAGCGCAGCCTCTCGATCAGCCGGCGGGTGGCCGCGGTGGTGGCCCGCCACGAGCGGGCTGTGCTCATGGACGTGACCGCGTCGAACGTGGGCTTCCGCGACCGCGGCGTGTTCGCCGAGGACC
>DATMGQ010000256.1:0-9323 GCA_035555395.1 Acidimicrobiales bacterium | reverse complement strand
CACTGTGAACATTCGGTGCAGAACCCCCACCACCAGGCACCCAGCGAGCGCGAGGCGGGGGTTGGGTTCCGAGCGGAGCGAGACCGGGGGGGGTGGGGGGGGGCAGAGCTTGCGGAGCCCCCCCCAAGACGAGGGCGTGCGACGCAGTCGGCGCCCTCGAGGAGGTGTTGGCCGTCAGGCCTTCCTCCAGTTCGAGGAACGGAGCGAGCGCAGCGAACGAGTGACGAGACCGGGCTAGAGCGGCAGGCCCAGGCCCCGGGCGATGATCATCCGCTGCACCTCGGAGGTGCCCTCGCCGATCTCGAGGATCTTGGCGTCGCGGTACTGGCGGGCGACGAGGGTCTCGTCCATGAAGCCGTAGCCGCCGAAGATCTGGGTGGCCTCGCGGGTGGCGGTGACCGCCGCCTCGGTGGCGTAGAGCTTGGCCATGGCGGCCTCGTGCTTGAACGGCTTGCCCTGGTCCTTGAGCCAGGCGGCGTGGTACGTGATGTTGCGGGCCTGCTCGGCCATCACGGCCAGGTCCGCGCACTTGAACGCCACGGCCTGGTACGAGCCGATGGGCTTGCCGAAGGCGTTGCGCTCCTTGGCGTAGCGGACGCTCTCCTCGAGGCAGCACTGGATCACGCCGACGGCGAGGGCGGCGATGGCGACGCGGCCGTCGTCGAGCGTGGCCAGGAAGTTGGCGAAGCCTCGTCCCCGCTCGCCGAGCAGGTTCTCGGCGGGGACCCGGCAGTCCTGGAAGGACAGGCCGTGCGTGTCGGAGGCGTGCCAGCCCATCTTGCGGTAGGGCGGCTGCACCTCGAAGCCCGGGGTGCCGGCGGGCACGATGATCGTGCTGATCTCGGGCTTGCCGGTGCTGCCCGGGGCGTCGGTGCGGGCGGTGATGGTGACCAGCGACGTCATGTCGGTGCCGGAGTTGGTGATGAACGCCTTCTCGCCGTTGATCACCCACTCGTTCGTGGACTCGTCGAGCACGGCACGGGTGCGGGTGCCGCCCGCATCGCTGCCGGCGTCGGGCTCGGTCAGGCCGAAGCCGCCGAGGGTGCGCCCGGCGCAGAGGTCCGGCAGCCAGCGCTGCTTCTGCTCCTCGGTGCCGAACGTGAAGATCGGGTTGGCGCCGAGGCCGACACCGGCCTCGAGCGTGATCGACATCGACTGGTCGACGCGGCCGAGCTCCTCGATGGCGATGCAGAGGGTGGTGAAGTCGCTGCCCGAGCCGCCGTACTCCTCGGGGAACGGCAGGCCGAACAGGCCCAGCTCGCCCATGGCCCGCACGGTGTCGGTCGGGAACACGTGGTCCCGGTCCCACTCCTCCGCGTACGGGGCGATCTCGGACTCGGCGAAGTCCCGCACCACCTTGCGGAACATCTCCTGCTCTTCGGAAAATTCGAACTCCACCCGCGCAGCGTAGGACCGGCGCGAACACCGGGGCGATCCCGGCCGGGCGCCGCGTACGCTCCGCCCGTGCCCCGGCCCTCCGCTGCTCCCCCGCTCGCCGTCGTCGGCGACCGGCTGCTCACGGGGCTGCGCGACGTGACGTCGGACCTGGCGGCCCTCGACGGGTCCGGGTACTGGGCGGTCGTGCTCCCGTTCGCGGGAGACCCGGTGTGCGCCCGCTTCGAGCACGTGGGCCCGGCCCGTCCGTGGCGGGGTCGGCCGTGGGTCGGCGTCGATCCCTCGACCTGGCGGTCGTCGCTCGACGAGGGCGCGTTCAAGGAGGGCGTCACCGCGATCCGCGCCGCGATCGGCCGGGGCGACGTGTACCAGGTGAACCTCACCCGGGTGCTCGCCGCTCCCCTGCCGCCCGGCGCGAACGTGGCGGCCCTCGGCGCCGCCCTGGCCGAGCGCAACCCGGCCCCGTTCTCCGCGGTGGTGCGGATCCCGTCGCACGGCATCCACGTCGCCTCGGCTTCGCCCGAGCGCTTCCTCGAGCGCGACGGCGACCGCGTCTGGTCGTCGCCCATCAAGGGCACGGCCGCCACCCGCGACGCCTTCTTGGCCAAGGACCGGGCCGAGAACGTGATGATCGTCGACCTGGTGCGCAACGACCTCGGCCGGGTGTGCGAGTGGGGGTCGGTGCACGTGCCCGCGCTGTGCGCGGTGGAGGAGCACCCGGGCCTCGCCCACCTCGTCTCCACGGTCGAGGGCCGGCTGCGCCCCGGGCTCGGGTGGGCCGACGCCGTGGCGGCCACGTTCCCGCCCGGATCGGTGACGGGTGCGCCGAAGGTCGCGGCCCTGGAGCACATCGCCGCGCTGGAGACGGCCGACCGGCAGATCTACTGCGGCGCCGTCGGCTGGGTCGACGCCGACCGCCGGTGCGGATCGCTCAACGTCGCCATCCGCACGTTCTGGTTCCACGAGGACGAGATCCGGTTCGGCACCGGGGGCGGCATCACCTGGGACTCGGACCCGGGCGGCGAGTGGGAGGAGACCGAGCTCAAGGCGCGCCGCCTCCTGCGCGTCGCTGCCGGGTCCCACGCTGACGCCGGTCACTAAGGTCCTGCTCCCCGCGGACCGAAGGAACCCTGTGAACCTCCCCAGCCTGGCGCGCCCCCACGGTCGACGCTCCACCCGGACCCTGCTCCTCGTCGCGGTGCTCGCATCGTGCTTCGCCACCGTCCAGGCCGCAGGCTCCACCCCGGCCGGGGCCGCACCTACGCCGGAGGTGGCGGTGCCGGGCGTGGTCTACGTCCTCGACGCCGCGTCCGTGCCCGGCGACGCGATCTACCTGGCGCGGGGCACCACGATCGAGCGCTTCGTCCCCGGCACGCCCCTCCAGACGATCACCCTCCCGGCGGGGCTGGACGCCCGGCGCCTCGCCGTCGCACCGGACGGCACGGTGTGGTTCGGCGGCCTCACCGGCACCATCGGCACCGTCGCCCCCGACGGCGCCGTCACCACCCGGGCGCTCGCCGGCTCGGTGACCGCCATCGGGGACCTGGTCGTCGGCACCGATGGCGCCGTCTGGACGATCAGCGGCTCGGGCTACGGCACCCGCATCCAGCGGGGCGCACCGGGCGGCCCCATGACCGACATCCCGCTTCCCGAGGCCGTGACCCCGAGCTACATCGGCGCCGGGTCCGACGGCTCGCTGCTCGCGGTCGGCGCCAACGACTGGGTGATCGCCGCCGACGGCACCATCACCGCCCTCGGCCTGCCCGCCGGCTTCGAGCGCGACGTCACCACCATCGACGGCGCGCCCTGGGTCATCGGCTCCAGCTGGGCCGCCCGGATCGGCGCCGGCAACGCCGTGACCACCGTGGACCTGACGATGCCCACGAACAACCTGATCAACAGCGCCACCGAGGGGCCCGACGGCAGCGGCTGGGCCGTGACCGGCGGCGGGACCAACGACTCGCACCTCATCCGCTTCGACGCCACCGGCCCCCGCGGTTCCACCGTCGCCGCCGACACCGGCCCCGGGGAGTCGATCTTCGGCGCCTCGTTCGTGGTCGCCGACCCCACCGCAGACCGGCTCTGGCTGGTCGGCAGCCGCAGCACCGAGTCGCGGCTGGTGCCCGTCGACCTCGACCGGTCCCTGTCGTCGGTGACCGTCGACGACCCGGGGCCGCTCACGTTCGGCCTCACCACCTCGCTCCACGCCCAGATCACGAACTGGGACGAGGGGCCGGCGCCCACCGGGACCGTCACCTTCTCGAGCTACGGCGTGGCCCTCGCCACCGTGCCGGTGGCCGCCGACGGGTCGGCCTCGGCCACGATCCTCCCGCCGTACCAGTCCCTGAACCTGCGGGCGAGCTACTCCGGCGATGCCACCCACGGGCCGTCGCGCTCGGCGCTCGTCCACCGGTCGGTGGCCACGCCGCCCAGCACGATCACCGTCACCCCGCCGCCGCAGCCGTGGCGCCCGGGCAAGGCGACCTTCGAGGTGTCGGTCACCTCGTCCTCGGGGGCGAAGCCGAGCGGCACCGTCGTCATCGGCGACGCCGCCGTCGCCGTGTCCGGCGGCACGACCTACCAGGTCCCGGTGTCGCTGGCGCTGGGCGCCAACGCGGTCGGCGCCACCTTCATGCCCGCCGAGGGCTACGCCCCCGCCAGCACGACCCTGCCGTCGGCCGTGGCCCGCTGGGAGACGGACGAGGAGGACTACGTCGGGGCCGCGTACCTCCGCCTCTTCGGCCGCTACCCGGACCCGGCCGGTCGCACGTACTGGGCCGACAAGCTGCGCGCCGGGATGAGCCGCGACCGGTTCGCCGTCACCCAGGTCGCCACGAGCGAGTACCGGCGCACGCTGGCCCGGCGGGTCGGGCTCGTCGCTCCCGGCGCCACGGTCGCCCAGGCGAAGCCGATGGTGGACGCCATGGCGAAGACCACCGTGCGCGAGCTCCTGATCCAGCAGTGGGCGGCCGGCAAGAAGGTCACCACCTGCCGGGACACCATCGCACCCCAGTTCGCCCCCGCCGGCTCGTTCATGTGCTGGGTGAAGACGATCTTCTACGCCTTCACGGGCTCCGCCAGCTCGGACGACTTCGCGTGGGCGAGCAAGTACGGCAACACCCCAGAGGGCCGCGAGAAGGTCGCCCGGATCCTCGTGTACTCCGACGAGGCGGTGCGTCCGATCGTCGCCGCCGCCTACTCGAACTACCTGAACCGCACGCCCGACCCCAGCGGCTGGACCTACTGGACCAAGAAGATCCAGGGGGGCCTGCGCGAGGAGCGGGTCGAGGCGATGGTGCTCGGCTCGAACGAGTTCTGGCGGCGCACGCTCCTCCCGGCCACGAGCTGACCGGGAGGCCCACGGGCCGCGCGCGCCACACTGGAGCGCGATGAGCACCTGGGTCTGGGTCGACGGCAACCTCTCCCCGGCGGGCGACGCACGCGTCGCCGCGCTGGACCACGGCGTCACCGTGGGCGACGGGGTGTTCGAGACCTGCAAGGTCGTGGACGGGACCCCGTTCGCCCTGACCCGCCACCTCGGGCGGCTCCGGCGGTCCGCCGACATCATCGGCCTGCGGCTGCCGTGGGACGACGACGCCCTCACGGCGGCATGCGCCGAGGCCATCGGCGCGGCGGAGATCGACGCCGCGAACGCCGAGTCCGGGGTCCAGCGCCTGCGGGTCACCGTGACCGGCGGTCCCGGCCCGCTCGGGTCGGACCGCAGCGACGTCCCGCCCACCCTCGTGGCGGCGGCCGGGCCGGGCAGCCCGTGGCCGGCCACGACCGCGGTGGCCACCGTGCCCTGGGTCCGCAACGAGCGCAGCGCGGTCGCCGGCGCCAAGACCACGTCCTACGCCGAGAACGTCGTGGCCCTCGCCGAGGCCCACCGGCACGGCGCCTCGGAGGCCCTCCTCGCCAACACGCAGGGGTTCCTGTCCGAGGGCACCGGCTCGAACGTGTTCCTGGAGCTCGACGGGCTGCTGTGCACGCCGTCGCTCGCCACCGGGTGCCTCGCCGGCATCACCCGCGCCCTCGTCTGCGACGTGGTCGACGTCGTGGAGCGCGACGACCTCACCTTCGACGACCTGCGCCGCACGTCGGAAGCGTTCCTCACGTCGTCCACCCGCGACGTCCACCCCATCGACGCGGTCGACGGCACCCCGCTCGGCCTCCGTGCGCCCGGGCCGCTGACCACCGCCGCCTCCGAGGCCTTCGCCGCCCTCCAGGCCCGGACGCTGGACCCCGCGTGAGCGGACGGCGGCGGGCGACGGGAGCGGCCCTGCTCCTCCTGCTCGGCCTGGCCGGGGCGGCCTGCTCCACCGGCGGCAGCGACGGCGCATCGGGGTCCGACCCCGGCGCCACGACCACCACCGAGGACCCCTCGATGGGCGGCCCGACGACCACCGGACCGCTCGGCAGCGGCACGTCGCCGCTGCGCGAGGGCCTGCGCATCGAGGTGCTGAGCAGCCAGCCCGACCGGGTCTCGGGCGACGACGCCCGGATCCGGGTCACGCCCCCGCCGGGCACCCCGGCGTCGGCGGTGCGCGTACGGGTGAACGACGTCGAGGCCACGTCGTCGCTCACCGCCGCCGACGGACACCTCGAAGGCGTCGTCCGCGGCCTGATCGAGGGCAACAACACGGTCACCGCCACCGCCGGCGGCCACGAGGTCCTGCAGCGCATCCGTGCGTGGCCCCTCACCGGCCCGGTCATCTCGGGGCCCCACCTCCCGCTGCTCGCGTGCGCCACCGAGGAGGCCGGGCTGGGCGCGCCCCTCGATGCCGACTGCTCGGCCGCGCCGTCGGTCAGCTGGCGGTACGTCACCACCGCCGGGACCGTCGCCGACCTGGCGGACCGCACGAAGCCGCCGGCCGACCTGGCCCGGGCCGACGTCGACGGCACCGAGGTCCCGCTGTACGTCCGCCGGGAGCGCGGGGTCATCAACCGCTCCGTGTACGAGGTCTCCTCGATCGACACCAGCCCGGGCGACACCGATCCCGCGGGGCCGGGCTGGAACGGCGCCCTCGTCTACCGGTTCGGCGGCGGGTGCGGCACGACCTACGGGCAGGGCCGGCTCGCGGCCGGCACCGAGGACGTCGAGCTGCTCCGCCGGGGCTACGCCGTCGCCTCGGCGAGCTTCAACAACTTCGACGTCCAGTGCAACGACGTCCTCTCCGCCGAGACCACGATGATGGTGAAGGAGCGGTTCATCGAGCGCTTCGGCGCACCGCGGTTCACCATCGGCCAGGGCGATGACGGCGGCGCGGCCCAGCTGCACCTGCTCGTCCAGAACTACCCGGGCCTGGTCAACGGGGTGGTGGCCTCGCAGCCGCTGCCCGACGTGCTGTCGGTCTGGTCCGGTGTCACCGACTGCGGGCTGCTCCGGCACTACTACGGCACGCCCGAGGGCGCAGCGCTCACCGACGGCCAGCGCCGGGCGGTCAACGGCCACGCCACCACGAAGACCTGCGACACCTGGGCCGACACGTGGCTCGGCACGATCGACCCCACCGACGGCTGCGACCCGAAGATCCCGGCCACGGCGCTCTACGACGCCAAGACCAACCGGGGCGGGCTGCGCTGCACCCTCCAGGACGCCAACCGCAACCAGTTCGGCGCCGACCCGGCCAACGGCTGGGCCGCCCGCCCGCTCGACAACGTCGGCGTCCAGTACGGGCTCGAGGCGTTCAACGCCGGCACGATCGACTTCCAGGAGTTCCTCGACCTGAACGCCGCCATCGGCGGCTACGACATCGACGGCCAGATCACCCGGAACCGCGAGGAGGCCGATCCCGAGGCGGTCCTCCACGCCTACGAGACGGGGCGGATCTCGATGGCCGGCGGCGACCAGGCCGCCGTGCCGATCATCGACATCGACCGATACGACGATCCGACCGGCGCCACCGCAGACCGGTTCCGGGCGTTCTCGATGCTCGACCGCCTCACCGGGGGCACCCCGGAGTCCGCCCCCGGGTTCCAGATCTGGACGACCACCCCGGCGGCCCACGACCCGGTCGAGGCCATCGACGTGGTCGACGAGTGGCTCACCGCCTTGAGCGACGACCCGACCGGCGGCTCGATCGACGTCGCCCTCTTCCGCAACCGGCCCGACGACGCCGTCCGGGACTGCGGGACCGACGACGACCCGTGCGAGGACCGCTACCCGATCTCCGGCGACCCCCGCACCGCCGCCGGCGCACCGCGCGCCGACCACGTGCTCAAGTGCGCGCTGAAGCCGGTGGACCCGGCCGACTACGAGGCCGACCTCACCGCCGACCAGCTCCGCAAGCTGCGGGGCACGTTCGTCCAGGGCGTCTGCGACTGGTCCGGCCCCGGCGAGGGCGAGCTCGTCCCCGCCAACCCCGACCGCTCCTACGAGGACGTCCCCTCCCCCGGCCAAAGCGCCTGACCCCTCTCCCCCGCCCCACTGGGCGAACTTCGTATGCGAGGGCGCCCGGAGCGGCCCCGTGCCATACGAAGTTCGATCGGGGTCCGGCCCTGCTGGGCGAACTTCGTATGCGAGGGCGCCCGGAGCGGCGCTCTGCCATACGAAGTTCGATCGGGGGGGTCGGCCCGGGGTCGCCCGGGTGGGGGCGGTCAGATGGGGCGGAGGTGGACGACGTCGCCGACGGCGATGGTGCGGCGGTCGCCTTCGAGGGTCTCGACCACGAGGTGGCCCTCGTCGGTGACGTCGACGGCGGTGCCCTCGAGGTCGTCGGCGCCGAGGTCGATGCGGACGCGCCGGCCGAGGGTGGCCGAACGCTCCCGCCACGCCTCGCGCAGGGCGGCGGCGCCGTCGGGCCCGGCCAGCAGCTCGGCGTAGCGCCGGTCGAGGTGGCGGAGCAGGGCGACGAGCAGGTCGGCGCGATCGGGCGCGGCGTCGGGTGCGGTGAGGTGGTCGATGGCCACGGCGAGGTCGGCCAGGTCGGCAGGCACGTCGTCGCCCCAGGCGACGTTGATGCCGATGCCCACCGCCACCACGAGCCGGTCCTGCGGGCGCGGCTCGCGCCAGCCGCTGGAGATCTGGCTGGCGGCGGGCCAGTCGACCTCGGCGAGGATGCCGGCCAGCTTCCGGTCCGCGGCGGAGCCGTCGCCCGGCCACACCAGGTCGTTCGGCCACTTGAGGCGAGGCGCCCGGCCGGTGAGCTCCTCGACGGCCTCCGCTGCGGCCACCGCGACCGCCATCGTGGTGGACGGGGCCACCGCGGCCGGGGGCCGGAGCAGGATCGTGCACAGCAGCGAACCACCGACCGGGGCCTCCCACGTGCGGCCGAGCCGGCCCCGGCCCGCCGTCTGGTGGTCGGCGACGAGCACCACGCCCTCGGCCTCGCCCTGGCGGGCGAGCTCCAGCGCGTCGGTGTTCGTCGATCCGGTCTCGGCCACCCAGCGGACGTCCGCGAAGCGGCTGCCGGCGAGCGCGGAACGGGCGAGATCCCCTGGTGAGCGGTCGTCCACGGAGGGCAGTCCACCCTGCGGCGGAGGGTGCGGGCAAGGCCGGCGACGACTTCCACGCGTGTCATCTGGCACTTGCCCCCGCCGACGCCGTAGACATTGCGATTGTGCTGACCAAGATCTTGATCGCGAACCGGGGCGAGATCGCCGTCCGGGTCATCCGTGCCTGCCAGGAGCTGGGCATCGCCTCCGTGGCGGTGTACTCCGAGCTCGACCGCGATGCGCTCCACGTGCGCCTCGCCGACGAGGCGTACGCCCTCGGCGGCCAGACGGCGGCCGAGAGCTACCTCAACACCGAGAAGATCCTCGAGATCATCGAGCGGTCCGGCGCCGACGGCGTCCACCCCGGCTACGGCTTCTTCTCCGAGAACACCGACTTCGCCCGGGCCATCACCGAGCGCGGCGTCACCTTCATCGGCCCGCCGCCCGAGTCGATCGAGGTCATGGGCGACAAGGTCTCGAGCCGCATCGCCGCC
>DATMGQ010000255.1:0-1903 GCA_035555395.1 Acidimicrobiales bacterium | reverse complement strand
GGTCGGCCTGGCCCGCCCGGGCCGCTTCGGGGCCGACGTGAGCCACCTGAACCTCCACAAGACGTTCTGCATCCCCCACGGCGGTGGCGGCCCCGGCATCGGCCCGGTGGCGGTGGGCGAGCACCTGAAGCCGTTCCTGCCCAACCACCCGCTGGTGGCCGAGGCCGGTCCGGCCACGGGCCCCGGCCCCATCTCGGGCGCCCCGTGGGGCTCGGCGAGCATCCTGCCGATCCCGTGGGCGTACGTCCGCATGATGGGCGGCGAGGGCCTGCGCCGCGCCACCCAGGTGGCCATCTTGAACGCCAACTACATCGCCCAGCGCCTCCAGCCGCACTTCCCGGTGCTCTACACCGGTCGCGGCGGCCTCGTGGCCCACGAGTGCATCGTCGACCTCCGCCCGCTCACCAAGGAGACCGGGGTCTCGGTCGACGACGTCGCCAAGCGGCTCATCGACTTCGGCTTCCACGCCCCCACGATGAGCTTCCCGGTGGCCGGCACCCTCATGATCGAGCCCACGGAGTCCGAGGACCTGGGCGAGATCGACCGCTTCTGCGACGCCATGATCGCCATCCGCGCCGAGATCGCCAAGGTCGGCAGCGGCGAGTGGCCCGTCGACGACAACCCGCTGGCCAACGCCCCGCACACGGTCAACTGCCTCACCCAGGCCGAGTGGGATCACCCCTACAGCCGTGAGGAGGGGGCGTTCCCCTCCCCCACGGTCCGCCGCGGCGACCGCTACTTCCCGCCGGTGCGCCGCATCGACGGCGCCCACGGCGACCGCCACCTCATCTGCAGCTGCCCGCCGGTCGAGGACTTCGCCGAGTAGTCAGCCCTGCGGCGCGTCCGTCTCGGTGAGCCGGTTGGCACCCTTCGGGGCCTGCCAGCCGGCGAGCCAGCGCTCCGCGGGCAGCGCCTCGTCGGTGAGGCTCGCACCGTCGATGCCCCAGAAGTCGCAGGTGGCCGCCTCCGGGGTCAGCGTGAGGACGCTGTAGCCCCGGGCGTCGCCGTCGTTTCAGCGGACCTGCGTGCCGTTGCCGATCCAGTCCGATCCCGGCGACGTGATCGAGCCGCAGGCGAACTCGACCGCGGCGGTGCCGCCCGACTCCGGATCCTCGGCGTCGTAGGCGGCGGGATCGGTGACGACGTCGATGGCGTGGAACCGGTGGATGTCGCCGGCCAGGACCACCAGGTCCGACGGGCGGTCGGCCACGGCGTCGAGCACCGCAGCCCGGTCCTCGGCCCGCCAGCCGCCGCCGGTCATCTCCAGGCTCACGGGGGCGAACGTCGTCTGCTGGGCGAAGACGCACCACGTCGCCTCGGACCCGGACACCTGGTCGTGGAGCCATGCGGTCTGGGCGGCGCCGAGGTAGTGGTCGCCGTCCTCGTCCTCGGGCCACAGGAACCGGCGCTGCCGGTCGAGGCCGAGCACGGTGGCGAGGGGCCCGTACTCCAGCGCCCGGTAGATCCGGTTGCCCTCGATGCGGGTCGGCAGCCACTCGGTGTACGCCTGCAGCGCGGCGGCGACCCGTTCGTCCCAGTCGCCGTGGATCGCCGGATCGTGGTTCGAGGCGCCGCCGATGAAGGGGTCGTCGGCGAACTCGTGGTCGTCCCAGACGTGGATCATGGCGTGGCGCCGGTGGAGCTCCTGGAGGTCCGGGTCGGAGCGGTACTGGGCGTAGCGGGTGCGGTAGTCGTCGAGGCTCAGGATCTCGTGCCCGGGTTCCAGCTTCCGCACCGTGCCGTAGGTCTCGCCCTCGCCAGCGTTGGCGTACTCGTAGATGTAGTCGCCGAGGTGGATGACGGCATCGAGGTCACGCTCCAGCAGGTGCCGGTAGGCGTGGAACTGCCCGTACCCGTAGTTCGAGCACGAGACCACGCCGAAGCGCAGCTGGTCCACGGCCTC
>DATMGQ010000254.1:0-11908 GCA_035555395.1 Acidimicrobiales bacterium | reverse complement strand
CCTCGGCGGCGGCCAGGCGGTCGACGGCCTCGACCGAGTCGACGAGCGGCTTCTCGCACACCACGTCGACGCCGGCCTCGAGGCACTGGATGATCTGGGCCTCGTGCAGGTGCGGCGGCGTGCAGATGTCGACGACGTCGACGCCGAGGGCGAGGAGCGACTCGAGGTCGGGGACGCCCTTCACGCCCAGGACGCGCATCTGGCGGCGACGGGCCGGGCTCGGGTCGGCCACCGCGACGAGGTCGAAGTGGGAGCGGAGGCGGAGGAGGGCGAGGACGTGGAGGCGGCCGATGCCGAGGCCCAGGACGCCGATGCGGAGCTTGCTCACGACGCCACCTCCTCGCTCGGAGCCGCAGCCGCCCAGGCGCCGGCAGCCTCCTGGGCTCGCAGCGTCAGGTCGCTGACGGCGCGGACGTGGTCGGCGCTCACGAAGGTGTCGCTGCCGTCGACCACGTCGGCCACCAGGCGGCGGGCCCAGTCGACCTTGGTGGTGGTGCAGTCGATCCGGTGGGTGCCCTTGGCGTCGACCACGATCAGGTGCTCCTTGCCCTTCTTGCCGGCGATGTCGACGTTGGTGCGCACCTCGAGGGTGCCCTCGGTGCCGACGATCATGAGCCGGCCGTCGCCCCAGGTCTTGAGGCCCTTCGGCGAGAGGTAGTCGACCCGGTGGGTGCCGATGGCGCCGCCGCCCGAGATGACCATCTGGCCGATGTCCTGCATCTCCGGGTGGGCGGGGACCGACACGTTCCCGACCTGCGAGGTGATCACGTCGGCGGTGCCGGCGCCGGTGGCCATCAGGAACTGGTCGGCCTGGTGGGAGCCGATGTCGACGAGGATGCCGCCGGTGGCGACCGGGTCCCAGAACCAGTCGGGCCGGCCGTCGGCGCCCATGCGGTGCGGGCCGAGCCCGAGCACGGACACGACCCGCCCGATGTCGCCCATGCGGGCCCGTCGGCACGCCTCGGAGATGGCCCGGTTCTCGAACCGCTCGCCGAACATGACCCACCAGCGCCGGTCGGTCTCGGCGAGCGCCGCGTCGATGGCCGCGAGGCCGTCGAGGGTGGTGACGCCCGGCTTGTCGGCCACGACGTGCTTGCCGGCCCGGAGCGCCCGCACGGCGATGTCGCCCCGCTCGGACGGGATCGCCGCCGTCACGATGAGGTCGATGTCCGGGTCGTCGATGATGGCGTCGACCGGACGGGACTTCGCCTTCGGGCCGAGCAGCTTCATGGCCACGAGGTTGGCGGCACCGGTGGCGTGGTGGGCCGTGATCGAGGCGCCGGCCTGCCAGAGCCGAGCCGCCAGCATGAGGCCGTGGTTGTGGTCGAGACCGATGACCCCGACGCGGATCTTCCCCCTGGAACGCATGGGGGCGACCCTACCCAACGCCCTCGGCGGGTCCGCCCGGCCGACCGGTGGCCCGGCCGGCGGCCCGTCGGCTGCCGGGGGCGCCACGGCCCTCGCTAGGGTGCAGGGAGGCGATGGGGCTCGCCGAAACCGCCGCCAGGCTGATGGCTCCTGCGAACAGACGGTCGACGTCGCGTAGGAGCATCCCTGTGTCCGAGCAGCCCATCACCCCCGAGCCGAGCCCCCCGGCCGATCCGGCGCACCCGCACGAGGGACCCAGCGGTCCGGTCGCGGCCGTGGCCATCCGAACCGGCTTGGCGCTCGTGGTCGGCGTGTTGTCGGGCCTGGCGTCGGCGGCGTTCCTCGCGGCGATGGAGTGGGCGACGGAGGCGTTCGTCGAGCACCGGCTGCTGCTCTTCGGGCTGCCGCTCGCCGGCTTCGCGGTCGGCGCCGCCTACCACTACGTCGGCAAGGGTTCGGCCGCCGGCAACAACCTGATCCTCGACGAGATCCACGAGCCCCGGGCCTGGATCCCGCGGCGCATGGCGGGCCTGGTCTTCGCCGGGACCGTCATCACCCACCTGTTCGGCGGGTCCGCGGGCCGGGAGGGCACGGCCGTGCAGATGGCGGGCAGCATCGCCGACGGCATCGCCCGGCGGCTGCGCATCACGGGCGACGAGCGGCGGGTGCTGCTCGCTGCGTCGATCGCGGCCGGATTCAGCGGCGTGTTCGGTGTGCCCGCCGCCGGGATCCTGTTCGCCCTCGAGGTGCAGCCGCTCGGCTCACTGCGGTGGCGGGCGGTGCTGCCTGCGGTCGTCGCATCGGTGGTGGCCGATCGGACGGTCCTCGCCACGGGCATCACGCACTCGGTGCTGCCCGACCTCGGGAACGTCCCCGTCGACGCCCTGCTCCTCCTCAAGGTCGCCGTCGCCGGCGCGGCCTTCGGGGCCATGGGCCTGGTGTTCGCCGAGTCCCTCCACCGCACCAAGGCGGTGTTCGCCCGGTTCCTCTCGTGGCCGCCGGCCCGGCCGCTCGTGGGCGGCGTGCTGGTGATCCTGGCGACGGGGCTGGTCGGCTCACGGGAGTACCTCGGCCTCTCGCTCCCCCTCATCGGACTGTCGGTGGCGGGCGGCACCGGGGTCGCGCTGGGTGCGTTCGCGCTGAAGGCGGTGTTCACCGCGCTCACGCTGGGCAGCGGGTTCTACGGCGGCGAGGTCACCCCGCTGTTCGTCGTGGGCGCCACGCTCGGCGTCACCATGGGCCACCTGCTCGACGCGCCCATCCCGCTGCTCGCCGCCGCCGGGCTCTGCGCGGTCTTCGGCGGTGCCAGCAACACGCCGATCGCGAGCACCGTGCTCGGCCTCGAGCTGTTCGGGTGGCACCCCGCGCTCGCCCTCGTGTTCTCGATCGCCTGCCTGGTGTCGTTCCTCACGTCGGGCTCGAGCTCGATCTACTCGAGCCAGCGCCGGCGCCGCTGGGGCTTCCGCCACCAGCCGCCGGTCCCCGCCTGATCGCCGGTCAGAACCGGCGGCGGGTCCAGAGCGCCGCCGCCGACAGCGCGTGCCACGCCGCGTGGGGCTGCAGGAGCGAGTCCGGCCGGCACCAGCGCTCGCCGGTGCGGCCGAGCACGTGGAGCACCAGGCCGCCGGCCATGAGCGGGAGCGACACCGCGGCCTCACGGCCCGACGCCTGGCGGACGTGGCGCCGCGCCTCAGCCACCACGGCGAGCATCCCGACGCCGCCCTGCGCGTAGTCGGTGGTGCGCGGGTGGGCTGCGACCGCCGCGGCCGCGACGACGCCGGCGACCGCCGCATCGGGCATCGGCCGGCCGTCCGCCTTGGTGACGTCGGTCAGGGTGAGCAGCCCGAACATGGCGATGAGCGAGCTGTCGTGCGCCCACTTGCCGAGCACGCCGCCCGGGCCGTGGTACGCCACCGAGCCCACGCCCACCGCGATGACCGCCCAGGCGAACGCCCGGTCGGGGTCGGGCCGCCGCAGCAGGTCGGCCCCCGCCGCCACGTAGGCGAGGCTCGACACCGTGTTCGCCGGCTGGGTGACCAGCCCGTCGCGGCAGTGCTCGCAGTCCGATGCGGCCACCACCCGGGGCAGGTCGACACGAGCGGTCCGGCGGCGCAGCACCTCCCGAGCGTAGGGGCGCGTCCCGGCCGTGGACGCGCCCCGGGGCACCGGCTCGCCCGCCCCGCCAGACTGGGGCCCGTGAGCGGACCGGTCGCCAAGCCCTCGGCGGAGGTCGACATCGACGAGGAGCTGGTGCGCTCGCTGCTCGCCGCGCAGCACCCCGACCTGGCGGACCGGCCGCTGGTCGAGCTCGACGCCGGCTGGGACAACGTGATCTACCGGCTCGGCGAGGACCTCGTCGTCCGGCTGCCGAGGCGGTCCCTCGCCGCGCCCCTCGTGCTGCACGAGCAGCGGTGGCTGCCCGACCTGGCCCCGCGCCTCCCGCTGCCGATCCCCGTCCCGCTCCGGGTCGGGCGGCCCTCGCCGACCTACCCCTGGCACTGGTCGGTCAGCCCGTGGTTCGCCGGCGAGACGGCACTGCACGCCCCGCCCGCCGACCCGGACTCGACCGCCCGCCTGCTCGGCCGCTTCCTCGCCGCGCTCCACCAGCCCGCTCCGGCGGACGCGCCGGCCAACCCGTTCCGGGGCATCCCCCTCGCAGACCGCGACGAGCGCACCCGGGCGTGGATCGACCAGCTCCCCGACCACGTCGACGGGCCGCGTGCCCACGCGTGCTGGCGGGCCCACGTGGACCTGCCGCGCTGGGACGGCCCGCCGCAGTGGCTCCACGGCGACCTCCACCCGCACAACCTGGTGGTCCGCGACGGCGAGGTGGTGGCCGTGATCGACTTCGGCGACCTGACCGGCGGTGATCCGGCGACGGACCTGGGCATCGCCTGGATGCTCCTCCCGCCCGAGAACCGGCCGCTCCTACGGCACGAGGTCGGCGTCGACGATGCGACGTGGGCCCGCGGCCGGGGCTGGGCCCTCACCCTCGGACTCGCCTACCTGGCGAACGGGGCATCGACGCCGGGCTTCGCCGAAGCGGGCCGCACCGCCATCGAGGCCGTACTCGACGACGACTGGGCCATCTGACCCATTCTCGAGGTGTTTCGACCACGCCGCTGCGGAGAGTGCCAGACTCGACGCAGCGGGTGAAGTGGGAGGCCCGGGATGGACCATGGCGCGGGAGGAGTCCGAGGGGGCGCGTTCCACGCGGCCGAGACCGGGCTGGTCGGCGCGGAACACCTCCATGCGATGCTGCCGTTCCTGTCGGAGGCGGTGTACGTCTTCGACCGCGACGGCGACCTGAAGGCGCGCCTGTCACCGCCGATGGGGCTGCTCGGCCACGCGACCGGGCTCGGGACCAACGTGTTCGCCCACCTCCACCCCGACGACCTCCCCCGTGGGTTCCAGATCGGCGACACCGCCAAGGGCACCCGCCCGGGATGGAGCGGCGAGGTGCGGGTCCGCTTCCTCCACGCCGACGGGACCTGGCGCCGCTGCCTCGTCCGCATGCACAACCGCTTCGGCGAGCCCGGGATCGACGGCATGGTCGCGGTGATCCGGGAGCTGCCGGCCGAACCGGGTCGGTCGGAGCCGGCAGGGGACGCCGAGCTGTCCGCGATCGCCGAGCTGCCCACCGCGTACCTCGCGCTCGGCCGCCACGGACGCATCCGGTTCGCGAGCGAGGCCGCCGCCGAGCTGCTCGGGACCACGCGGGAGGACCTCACCGGCCTGCCCGTCTCCGAGCTCGTCGTCCACGGCGACCAGCCGGTGGTGCAGGCGGCCTACGCGACGCTGCTCCACACGACCGGTGCCCGCACGGTCGTGGCCACCACCCGCCGCCGGTTCGGCGGCCGGGTCGTCGAGGCCGAGTTCCACACCCGCGGGACCGACGCCGACCACAAGGTCGTGACGGTGGTGCTGGTCGACCACACCGAGGAGCCCGAGCTGGTGCGCCTCGCCACCCGCGACCCGCTCACCGGCCTCGCCAACCGCACGAAGGTCCTGGGCACCATCAACGGGCTCCTCCTCGAGGCCGACCCGGTGCTGTCGGTGATCTACGTCGACCTCGACGACCTCAAGGGCATCAACGACGCCCACGGCCACGAAGCCGGCGACCAGGCCCTCATCGCCGTGGCCGACCACCTCGTCCGGCTGGTCCGCCCGCGAGACCTGGTGGGCCGGATGAGCGGCGACGAGTTCGTGATCGTGTGCCCGGGCCTCACCGGCCCGGCGCTGCGGTCCTACGTGCAGCAGATCGGCGAAGCGACCCTCTCCCCCGCCCCGGTCCACGCCCCCGACGGCGCCTGCCTGGCCATCACCGTGAGCGCCGGCGGCGCCACCGCCGCCCCGGGCGACACCGCCGCCTCCCTCCTGCGCGCCGCCGACGAAGCGATGTTCGCCGCCAAGCACCGCCGCTGCTGACCCCCTCACCCCCGGTCGCCACCCCCGCTCACCCCCGGTCGCCCCCGTCCACCCCCGCTCACCCCCCGTCGAACCCCCGCTCACCCCCCTCGAACTTCGTATGTGAGCCCGCCGTACTCGGCCTCCTCGCATACGAAGTTCGGGCGCCGGGCACGACCCCGTTCGAACTTCGTATGTGAGCGTGCCGTACTCGGCCTCCTCGCATACGAAGTTCGCCTTGGGGGGTCGGGCGTGTCGGAGGGAGGGGGGTCAGGTGGGCTTCCAGGCGGCGATGACGGCGAAGCGCCAGGACTGGAAGAGGCAGGCGACGTCGACGAGGCCGGCGGCGTCGAGCATCGCGAGCTGCGCCGGGACGGAGGCCGGAAGGTCGATGGCCATGCGGGCGTCGGCGGCGGCGAGGGTCTCCTCGGTGGCGCCGAGGGCCCGGCAGTGCTCGCGCCAGCGGGCCTTGAACTGGGCGTCGAGCTGCGGGGTGGGGCCGGCGACCTGCTCGGCGTTGATCACGACGCCGCCGGGCGCCAGCACGTCCGCGGCTCGGCGGTAGAGGTCGGCCTTGGCGTCGTCGTCGAGGTGGTGGATCGCGAGGGCGGAGGCGACGACGTCGAACGGCCCGTCGGGGAGCGGGTCCCGCAGGTCGGCGACCACCGTGGCGACCCGATCGCCCAGCGGGGCCAGGCGCTCCTTCGCCTTCTCGAGCATGGCGGGGGCTTCGTCGAGCAGGACGAGCTCGGCGTCGGGCAGCGACCCGGCGAGCACGGAGGCCAGCAGCCCGGTGCCCGCGCCGAGGTCGAGGATGCGCACCGGACCGCTCCGGTCGAGCGCGGCGGCCTCCGCCGCGGTGCCGTAGAAGGCGTCGAAGCAGGGGATGAGGACGCGGCGATCCGCGTCGTAGGTGTCGACCCAGCGGTCGAACCATGCCTGCGCGTCCGGGGCGTCGGTGGTGCTCATGGGGCGACGGTACGGCGACCGGCCATCCCCCGTCACCTGGTTTCCAGCGGTACCGTGCGCCCATGGCGAGCGAGGAGATCCTGGTCGAGGCGAGCGGGCGCGAGGTCCGCATCACCAGCCCCGACAAGGTGTTCTTCCCGACGCGAGGCGAGACCAAGCTCGACCTCGTCCGGTACTACCAGTCGATCGAGGAGCCGGTCCTCGCCGCCCTCGGCGGACGGCCCACGCTGATGGAGCGGTACCCCGACGGCGCCGGCAAGAAGTCGTTCTTCCAGAAGCGCGTGGGCAAGGGGGCGCCCGAGTGGCTGGAGCAGACCGACGTGCTCACGCCCAACGGCACGCCCAGCAACGCCCTCGTCATCGCCGACCTCGCCCACCTGCTGTGGGCCGTGAACATGGGCTGCCTCGGGTTCCACCCCTGGCCGTTCAAGGCCGACGATCCCGAGGTCACCGACGAGCTGCGGATCGACCTCGACCCGGGTCCGGGCGTCACGTTCGACATGGTGCGCGAGACGGCGTACGAGGTGCGGGACCTGCTGCTGGAGCAGGGCATCACCAGCTTCGTGAAGACCAGCGGCAGCAAGGGCCTGCACATCTTCGTCCGGCTCATCCCCGAGTGGAACGGCTACGGCGTCCGGTCGGCGGCGGTGGCCCTCGCCCGCGAGCTCGAGCGGCGCCGGCCCGAGCTGATCACCGCGCAGTGGTGGAAGGAGGACCGTGGCGAGCGGGTCTTCGTCGACTTCAACCAGAACGCGCCGCACAAGACGGTGTTCGGCACGTGGTGCGTGCGGCCTCGGGTCGGCGCGCAGGTGTCGTGCCCGATCCCGTGGGAGGAGGTGGCCACCGTCGACCTCGATGCGCTGACCATCGCCAACGTGCCCGACAAGATCGCCGCCGAGGGCAACCCCTGGGCCGCCATGAACGACGACCCCCAGGACATCACCGTCCTCATCGACTGGTACGACCGGGACCTCGACGACGGCCTGATGGACGCGCCGTGGCCGCCGCAGTACCCGAAGATGCCGAACGAGCCGCCCCGGGTCAGCGCCAGCCGCGCCAAGAAGGACCCGGCCCCGGACGGGGACTGAGCGCCGTGGCGTCCGACGAGCCCGAGATCGCCGAGGTGCCCGCTGGGCACGCCGTGCGCCGGCCGCACCAGACCGACGTGGGCACCGTGTTCTCGGTGTTCGCCACGCACAACACCGCGCTCTTGGGGTTCGCCGACGTCACGGTCGAGGACATCGTCGACAACTTCGCCGAGCCCGGCTTCGACCTGGAGGCCGACGCCTGGCTCGCGCATGGGGCCGACGGACGGCCCTCCGGCTACGGCTGCGTGTTCGCCGGCACCGGCGGGCCCGAGCACCACGTCGAGGTCGTGGCCGACGACCCCGCCCTGGCCGGCTGGCTGCTGGACCAGGTGGTCGCCCGCTCCCGGGCGATCGCGGCGGAGCGGGGCCAGCCCGAGGTCGCGATCGACATCGGGCTCTACCGGGACGACCACCCCATCCGCTCCCTGGCCGCCGAGGCCGGGTTCGAACCGGGGACCACGTTCCACCGCATGCGGATCGACCACCCCGGTCCGGTCCCGGCTCCGGAGCTGCCCGCTGGCGTCGTGCGGCGCACCGGCGACGAAGGCGTCGACGTGCGGCGCGCCGCCCACGCCGTGATCGACGCCGCCTTCGCCGGCCAGTTCGGCATCACACCCCAGCCCTTCGACGAGTGGCACGCGGTGCGGGAGGCTCGGTCGACCTTCGACTGGTCGCAGCTCGTGCTGCTCGAGGTCGACGGCGTGCCGCTCGCGGCCCGCGAGGACAACGACCAGTTCGTGGACGACGAGGACTGCGGCTACGTGGCCCGGCTCGGCGTGCTCGATGGAGGACGGGGCCGCGGGCTGGCCAAGCTCCTGCTGCGCGACGCCTTCGCCACCCACGCCGCCGCTGGGCTGGCCGGCACCATCCTCCACGTCGACACCAACAACCCGACCCCGGCGCTCGGCCTGTACCGCTCGGTCGGCATGGAACCGGTCCTCGTCATCGACGTCTGGCGCGCCCACCTCCCCACCTGATCTCCCCCGCCCCCCGCCGGGGTCGAAGTTGGTGTGGAAGTGCGCGCCATCCGCTCACTTCCACACCAACTTCGAGACGGGTGCAGCACCGGCGCAGCACGGGCAGCCCCTAGGTGAGGCGGGCGGCGAGCCGTTCGGCCCGCTCGACGAGGTTGTCGGCTTCGAGGCGCTTGGCGACGTCGGCCAGTTCGGGCTTCGGGCCGGTCCAGCGGAGCTCGTCGACGTCGGTCACCGTCGGGACGCCGTCGGTCTGGATCGTGGCGATGAGGCGGAACAGGAGCGCGGCATCGAACTGCTCGCGCAGCGTGGCGCCGAGCTTGGCCGCGCCGCGAACCGTCACGTCCCAGTCGGCCGGGTCCTGCGGGATGTCCTCGAGGTGGCCGTAGCGGGCGAGGATCGCGGCCGCGGACTTCGCACCCCAGCCGGGCAGGCCAGGGAAGCCGTCGGCGGTGTCGCCCACCAGCCCGAGGTAGTCGGCGATGGACTCCGGCGGGACGCCGAACTTCTCCTGCACCTCGTTCACGCCGCTGACCAGGCCCTTGCGCCGGTCGAGCTGGAACACCTTGCCGCCCACGCACTGGCCGAGGTCCTTGTCGGGCGTGCAGATGTAGACCCGCTCGACCCGGTCGTCGTCGGCGGCGACGAGGGCCGCCGCGCCGAGCGCGTCGTCGGCCTCGTACTCCACCATCGGGAACACGGTGAACCCGAGGGCGTCGAGCAGCTCCTCGATGAGCGGGAACTGCGACAGCAGCTCGGGCTCGACGCCGGAGCCGTCCTTGTACCCGTCGTACAGCTCGTTGCGGAAGCTCGGGATGATGTGGTCGGTGGCGATGCCGACGTGGGTGGCCCCGTCCTCCAGCAGCATCAGCATCGACCCCGCGACGCCGCGCGTGGCACCCACCTCCTGCCCGTCCGCCGTGATGTGCGACGGCAGCGCGAAGTGGTACCGGAACAGCTCGTAGGTCCCGTCGACGAGGTGCACGTCCATGTCTTCCACCCTTGCCACACGGCGGCTCGTCGGGGTCCTCCCGGCGAGTTGGGCCCAACGCCCAGGGCACAACCGTAGGTGCAGGCGGGTCGACCGGTGACCGGGATCGGACCCCGTGGTGCCCGAGAGCGCCAGCCGGTCGGCCTCGGTCGGATCGCGAACGCCCAGCTCAAGGGTGGTGCGTTCTGGCCGACGGACCTGCATGGCTTCGCACCGCACGACCCGCTCCTTCGCCGCGCTCGGCCTCGCTGCCCTGGTGCTGGCGTCCTGCTCGAGCTCCGCGGACGACGGCGGTCACGAGGCCGCTCGGGCACCTGCGACGGCCGCCGACGCCGGGAGCGACGTCGCGGCCGAGGCGCCCGCCGCCGACGTGGCCTTCTACACGCAGCAGGCGGCGTTCGGCTCCGGCACCGGCGGGGTGCTGACGCTGTCGGACGTGGACGACGACGTGCTCGTCGTGGAGGACCGACCCGGGCGCGAGGTGCGTTCGGTGTCGCTGGCCGACTTCGCCGCCGCTTGGGACGAGACCTTCGGCGACGACCCGCCGAACGCGGTGCTCCAGTTCGACGGTGACGAGGGCCGCGGGCAGGCGGTGGTCGAGCTCACCTCGATGGACCACGACGCCGCCGCCGGCGTCGTCACCTACGTCTTCTCCGTGCTCCACGGCGACGTCCCCGGCACCCTCGAGCGGCCGACCCTCGTCATCGACGACGCCGCGCCCACGGGCGGCATCACGCTCGTGAACCAGACCGGTGAGCGGGTCACGTTGATGCTCGCCCTGCCGGTCGACGGCGGGAACGCCCAGCCGGTGGTGTGGCGGGAGGCGGCGCTCGCGACCGGCGGGATCCGCACGATCGGCTGGCGTCCGGGCGACCTCCAGGTCAGCGCCGCCGACGCCTTCGGGAACGAGACGCCCCGCTCGAAGACCTACCTGGGTCAGCGCTGGGCGATGCAGCTGACGGGCGACGGCCAGGAGCTGCGCCTCCAGCCGGCCGCCGCAGCCGCCGACAGCGTGGAGGTCGTGAACTCGCTCGCGACCGGCACGGCGACCGCGCACTTCTGGGCGAGCGAGCAGGTCGCCGCCACCGGCTCGTCGCTGACGCCCAGGCAGATGACGACGTGGAGCCCCGACGGGACGCTGGCGATCGGGATCCTGCCGAGCGGCCTGGACGAAGGCGAGGTGGTCCCGGCGCAGGTCCTGGCCGACGCCACGGTCATCCGCCCGACGAGCTCCGGCTCCGAGGCCGGCCGCATCACCATCACCGGCAGCGCAGCCGGGGGCTACGCGTTCGCCTACGCCCCGCCCGCCGGGGACTGACCGATGGCCGGCACCGATCTGCGCCCGCGCCCAGGGCGGCGCCCGCTCGCGGCCCTGGGCCTCGTCGCCGCCCTCCTGGCCGTCTCGTGCTCCCGCACCCCGGACGATGCCGACGCCGCCTCCCCCGCGCCTCGCACCCCCACCGAGGTCGCACCGGCGGCGATCGACGGCGGCGGGTCCTTCACGCTCACCGCCGATGCCGGCTCCGCCGCGGACGGGGTGCTCACCCTCACCGGGGTCGACGACCAGGTCCTCGTCGCGGACGACAGCCGGGGCGGCGACCTGGCCAGCATGGCGACCGAGGACCTCGACGGCTCCTGGGATGACGCGTTCGGCGACGCGGGCACCAACGCCGTCCTCCAGTTCCAGGTCGACGGCGAACCCCGGCAGGCGGTGGTCGAGCTGACCTCCATGGACCACGACCCCGACACCGATGTGGCGACCCACGGGTACCGCACCCTCCACGGCGAGATCCCGGCGACGTTCGAGCAGCCGTCGCTCATCGTGAACCAGGCCACCCCGGATGCGAGCCTCGTGGTCGTCAACCAGACCGGCGCGCCGGTCTCGCTGGTGCTGTTCTGGCCGCAGGAGCCGGCGTTCTCCCCTCCAGGCCGGGACAACGTCGACGTCCTCCCGCTCGTGTGGGAGGCGCTCGAGCTCGACGAGGGCGGGACCCGGACCATCCGCTGGTGGGTCGGTGACGGCGCCTCGATCCTCCTGTCGGACTTCGCGGGGCACCCCGCGGATGCCGTGCCGGCCAGGCTCGGGGAGCGCTGGCTGGCCGCCGAGGGGA
>DATMGQ010000253.1:0-41014 GCA_035555395.1 Acidimicrobiales bacterium | reverse complement strand
GGGCCCCTGCACCCGCGGGTGCATCATCGGGCCTCCGGCGTGCGCAGGTCGACTCGGCGCAGGAGTTGGGCGTTGAAGGCGACGACGATCGTGGAGACGCTCATCAACACGGCGCCCATGGCCGGGGGCATCGAGATTCCTACCCACTGCAGCGCGCCGGCGGCGAGGGGGATGGCGATGATGTTGTAGCCGGCCGCCCAGGTGAGGTTCTGGAGGGACTTGCGGTAGGTGGCCTTGGCGAGGGTGATGATCGAGACGACGCCTCGTGGGTCCGAGCTGGCGAGGATGAGCCCTGCTGATTCGATGGCGACGTCGGTGCCGGCGCCGATGGCGATGCCGACGTCTGCTCGGGCGAGGGCTGGGGCGTCGTTGACGCCGTCGCCGACCATGGCGACCTTGAGACCGCGGGCTTGGAGCTCGGCGACCTTGTTGGCCTTGTCCTCGGGCAGGACCTCGGCGAAGACCTCGTCGACGCCGAGGTCGCTTGCGACGGCGTCGGCGACCTGCTGGGCGTCTCCGGTGATCATGACGACCTGGCGGCCGATGGCGTGGAGCTCGTCGATGGCCTGGCGGGCTTCGGGCCGGATCTCGTCCTCGAGGGCGAGCGCACCGAGGATCTCGTTTCCGTCGAGGACATAGAGGATCGCTGCGCCTCGTTCCTTCCAGTTGGCGATCTGGTCGGCGATGTCGGCGGGTTCGGTGAGGTTGCGTTGGCGCAGCAGCGCCGGGCCGCCGACGGCGAGGTTGCGTCCTTCGACGGTGGCCTGCACGCCTCGACCGGTGAGCGATCGGAAGTCGGTGGCCGTGGGAACTGCCGTGTCGCTGGTGTTCGCGGCGGTGACGATGGCGCGGGCCAGGGGGTGCTCGCTGTCGGCTTCGACCGACGCAGCGAGGCGCAACACGTCAGCCGCGTCGCTTCGGCTGGTTGCGACGGTTCCGACGATGGCGTGCTGGCCCTTGGTGAGGGTCCCGGTCTTGTCGAACAGCACGGCGTCGAGGGTGCGGCTGGCTTCGAGGGCCAGCCGGTCCTTGATCAAGATGCCGTGGCGGGCCGCGAGCGCGCTCGACAGCGAGGTGGTGAGCGGGATCGCGAGGCCAAGGGCGTGCGGGCACGAGATGACTAGGACGGTCACCACTCGTACGACGGCTTCGTTCGGGTTGCCCAGTGCGGTCCATGCGATGGCGGTGACTACTGCAGCGCCAGCGGCAACGTAGAACAGCAGGGCGGCGGCTCGGTCGGCGAGGACCTGGCTGCGTGAACTGGAGGCTTGGGCCTCTGCGACGAGGCGTCCGATCCCGGCGATCGCGGTGTCGTCGCCGATGGCCGTCACCTTCACGCGCACCGCTGAGTCGGTCGCCACGGTTCCGGCGACGACCCGGTCTCCGACTGTGCGCGGCGCTGGGCGTGATTCGCCGGTGATCATCGACTCGTCGAACTCGGCGGCTCCCTCGGCGATCTCGCCGTCAGCGGGCACTCGCGCTCCGGAGCGGACTAGCACGCTGTCTGCGACCCGGAGATCCGCCGCGGGGATCGTCTCGACGTTGCCGTCGGCGCCGATTCGCTCGGCTTCGTCGGGGAGCATTGCGGCGAGTGCTGCGAGCGCGTCCTGGGCTTGGCCGAGCGCCTTCATCTCCTGCCAGTGGCCCAGGAGCATGATCGAGATCAGGGCTCCGAGCTCCCACCAGAAGTCGAGGTCGAACCAGCCGAGCGACGTGGCCATCGATGCTCCGTAGGCGACGGTGATGGCCATCGCGATCAGCAGCATCATCCCCGGTTGGCGACGGCGCGCCTCGTCGAAGCCGCCGGCCAGGAACGGCCAGCCACCCCACAGGAACACGAACGTGCCGAGCAGCGGACCGACCAGGTCGATGCCGGGGAAGTCGAGCGTGTACCGGAACCAGTCCATGACCATGTGGCTGGTGGCCACCAGGGGGACGGTGAGCAGCAGGCTCAGCCAAAAGCGCCGCCGGAACATCTCGACGTGATGGCCGGCGTGGGCGTTGTGGCTCTCGGCCTGGTGGCTGTGCCCCTCGTGGGCGGAGTGCTCGTGATCGTGTGCGACGGCAACGTTCATGTCGCTTCCTTCCATCGGTGCCGCAGCCCAAGCGCGGCAGGTGTTCATCTGATAGAACTGATACCCCCGGGGGGTATATTCCGGCTGATGCGGTTTTGCTGCGAAGCGCTCGGGAGTCGCCGCCGATGCTTCGGCGGCGACTCCCTGGTGAGGTGCGGTCAGGTGACCTTGATCGTGGCCTTCATGCCGGATGCGTAGTGCCCGGGTTCGTGGCAGCCCAGCAGGACGGTGCCGGGCTTGGCGAAGGTCTGGGTCAGGCTCCCGGTCTTGCCAGGCTTGACGGTGATTGCCTCGGTGCCAGACCCGTGGTCCATGCCGTCCATGCCGCTGCCGCCGGCTCCGTCGCCGGCCATCTGGGACTCGTGGTCGGCTTGGTCAGCTTCGGTGCCCACGATGGCCTCGTGGTCGACCTTGCCGTCGTTGGCGAACCGGAACGTGACCTTCTGGCCGGCAGCGACCTCGATCGAGCTCGGCGTGAACTCGTTGTCGGTCATCGAGACCTCGATGGTCTTGGCGGCTGTCGGCGACTTCGCTGCTTCGCCGCTGCCGCAGGCGGCGACCACGAGGGCGGTCGCGATCGTCAGCGCGCCGAGGGCGCGTTGGTGCTTCATGTGCTTCTCCTTGCAGGTGAGTGGGCTGGCCCCGGACGGGTGCCAGCGGGTCAGTGGTGCAAGGAGGACCGCGGAACGGGCGGCTCGAGTGCGGCCGGCGTGTCATACGGGGAACGGTGCTGCTCAGGGTGCACCGAGGCGAAGGGGTTCGCACGAACGGTGCCGGCCGGGGGCGCTGGAGCGACGACCGCCGTGCACGCCACCGACCCGCAGTGCTGCGGGGTTGACCCGCTTGAGCCCGCTGGCTCGTGCCCGCCGGTGTGGCCGTGATCGCCGGGGGGCTGAATCGTGTGGTCGCCGGGAATGCAGGTATGAGCCTCAGCACCGGAACCGTGCATCGCCACGATCGCCACCACCGCAATGACGGCGAAGGCGAGGCGTCGAGCGATCGACCCTGTGCGTGACATGCCCCTCACGGTACCGGCCGGGTTGGCGGGTCTGGTCAGCGGTGGTCGTGTCGGTGGTGCGAATCGGACACGTGGGGATGACTGTGCACGGCCACTGCGTGCTCGTGCAGGTGACTGTGCTCGTCCACGACCTCGCATTCCGGGTGAAGGTGGTCGTGGTGACCGTCGTCGTGGCGGTGCCTGTGATCGTGATCGAGACGGGCGTGAGTGTGACGGTGTCGTTGGGTCACGACCAGGTACACACCGAGCACCATCACGCCCATCGCCGCCGCTTCCGCCGTGCTGACCGACTCACCGAGCCGGGGATGCCGCCCTGGAGGACTTCGTCGACGCTGGTGAAGTGGTTGGCGGCGAGCCAGAGGCGCAGGAGGTGGCGGCGCTCGGCGGGGTCGTCGTGGTCGTCGTAGGCCTCGCGGGCGTGGAGGATGCGGGCGTTGTTGAGGAGCTGGACGTCTCCGGGAGCGAAGTCCATCTCGAGGTAGAAGGCAGCGTTGTTGGCGATCGACTCGAGCAGCTCCATGGCCTCGATCTGTTCGGCGGTGAGGCGGGGCGCTTGGGGGTGGCGCTGGGCGTCGCGGATGTACCAGCCGATGTAGAAGACGCGCGGGTTCCCGGCGATGTCGGTGAACACGGGCATCTCGAAGTCCGGGTCCTCACCGGGGGACTGCTCGTCGTTGCGGTCCCAGGCGAAGGGCTCGTAGAGGACCTCGACGAGGTCGGGTCGGCGCTCGAGGATCTCGTTGTAGAGGGCGGCGGACCTGACGATGCGGCTCTCGCCTCCGCGGCGGGCCCGGTGCAGGCACAGGAGCCCGACGAGATCTGCGCCGTCCGCGTGGAAGTCCTGGCGCTGGTTGGTCCGGTAGAAGCGGATGCCGGGGTGGGTGCGCGCGACGCCTTCGTCTCGGACGTGGCCGAGCACGGTGGCGTCGGCGTCTTGGCCGACGGGGTGCCGAGGTGGGTGCCGAGGCCGATGTAGGCGAGCTCGATCCCAGCCCCGTCGAGGAGGTCGACGGGGAAGCGGCGGAGAAGCAGGAACCCGCGCCCGTCGTTCAGCAGCGCAGACCACTCCTCCATCCGCTTCGACAAGGTCGGGAGCGGGAACGCGGCGGCGTCGACCGCTCTGACCGTGGCGCCGGCGGTGCGGGCCGCGCTGACTGCGTCGACGATCTCAGCCCGTTCGGCGTCGGTGAGGGTCACGGTCCACTCGTCCGGGTCCGCGATGCCGCTGGGGCGCCAGGCGGCAGCGGTGCGGATCGGGGCCCGGCCGGCGGATGGAGGCGCGGAGGGCATGTCGGCTCTCGGGGTCAGCAGCAGCCGGAGGGTGCGCCGGGTGCGGTGCCGATGGCGGCGGATTCGCTGATGGCGCTCGGTGCGCAGCACTGGGCGTTCTCGTCGGCGCCGCGAATGCTGTTGGTCATCTGCTCGGCGTCGCCGGTCTTCACGTACCACTCCCAGGGAGCGCCGTCGGGGTCGTTGACCCACGTCTCGGTCTTGAGGGCGTAGCAACAGGTCGTGTCGTCGATGCCGGTGGTGGCGACGCCGTCGGCGGACAGGCGCCCTTCGGCGGCTTCGACCTCCTCAGCGGTCTCGACCTCGACACCGAGGTGGTTCAGGGTCCCGCCGCCCTCCCCTCGATGAGCACGAGCTTGAGCGGCGGCTCGTCGATCGCGAAGTTGGCGTAGCCGGGTTTGCGCTTGTTGACCTCGGTGTTGAAGAGCTTCGAGTAGAAGGCGACCGCCTCATCGATGTTCGAGACGTTCAGAGCGAGCTGGACACGGGACATGAGATGCTCCTGGTAGATTCACGGTGGTCGATGCGTCCATCATAGCCACACATCGATAACTGTCAATCCGACAGCGGAGGACCTTCGATGAGCACAGCCCCAGCACCGTGACCGCCGAGCCGGAGACCTGCTGCGTCTCGCTGACCGGTGCACCGCTCGCCGAGACAGATGCGCTCGCGCTCGCGCACACCTACGCCGCGCTGGCCGACCCGGTTCGGCTCCGGTTGCTCAGCCTCATCGCCGCCGCTGGGGAGATGTGCTCGTGCGATCTGATGGAGCCGCTCGGCAAGAGCCAGCCGACCGTCAGCCACCACACCAAGGTCCTCGCCGATGCCGGGCTGATCGCCGGCGACAAACGCGGCCGGTGGGTGCACTGGCGCGTCGAGCCCGCCCACACCGAGTTCGTCCAGCAGATTCTCGGAACCTGAGCTGATAGCTCAACCACAATTGACACAACATTGGTTGTGTGAAATGGTCAGGGCATGCCCGACCTTCCCGATGTCCAGCTCCGATCCGCGCGGCACGCCGCGCTCGGCGACCCGGTGCGGCTCGCAATCGTCGATGAGCTCGCGGCATCGGACCGGTCGCCGGTGGAGCTCCGCACTCTGTTCGGGCTCGAGTCGAACCTGCTCGCCCACCACCTCGATGTGCTTGACGGCGTCGGGCTGATCAACCGGACCCGATCGAGCGGAGACGGGCGCCGCCGCTACGTCCACCTCCTCCGCCCGGCGCTCGCCGACCTCCGGATCGGCACCCGAGCCCGCACCGGGCCGGCTCTGTTCGTCTGCACCCTCAACTCGGCCCGCTCCCAGCTCGCGGCCGCCCTGTGGCACGAGCTGACCGGTGGGGACGCCACCTCCGCCGGGACCCACCCCGCCGAGGCCGTGAGCGCCGGGGCCGTGGCCGCTGGGCAGCGCGCGGGCCTCGACCTCAGCGCGGCCATCCCCAAGACCCTCGACGCAGTCGAGGTACCCGCTCTCGTTGTGACGGTGTGCGACCGGGCTCACGAGGAGCTGCCCGACCACCCGGGCTGGCTCCACTGGTCGGTTCCTGACCCTGTGGGCACCGGCAGCGACGCTGCGTTCGATGCCACCGTCGCCGAGCTCACCGAGCGCATCGCCGCCGTGGCCCAGTCGAGCGCTGCCTGATGGCTGACTCCACCGAACCGACCCCGGCCGAGCTGACCGTTCTGCCCGAGACCGGTACCGGGACCCTGCGCCTCGACCTCGCCCGGCGGCTCACCGCCGAAGCGCTCGGCTCCGCGTTCCTGCTCATCGCCGTGGTCGGCTCGGGGATCATGGCTACCAACCTCTCCACCGACACGGGACTGCAGCTCCTCGAGAACGCAGCCGCCACCGGCGGTGCCCTCATCGGGCTCATCTTGATGTTCGGTGCGGTGTCCGGCGCCCACTTCAACCCGGTGGTCACGCTCGTCGACCGCGGCCTCGGCTCGATCAGCACCCGGGACACTGGGCTGTACATCGTCGCTCAGACCATCGGTGCCTGCGTCGGCACGATCCTCGCGAACGTCATGTTCGCCCTGCCGGCCCTGGAGCGGTCCACCCACGTCCGGTCCTCCGGTCCCCTGTGGCTCTCCGAGGTCATCGCCACCATCGGCCTGCTGCTCGTCATCCAGGGCTGCGTCCGTACCGGCCGCGCCAACGCCGTGCCCTACGCGGTCGGCGTGTGGATCGCCGGCGCCTACTTCTTCACCTCCTCGACCAGCTTCGCCAACCCAGCTGTCACCGTCGCCCGCACCCTCTCGAACACCTTCGCCGGCATCGCCCCCTCATCGGCACCCATGTTCATCCTGATGCAGCTCATCGGCACGGCCATCGCCTTCGGACTGATCCGCCTCCTCTACCCCCACCCCACCACCGATCTCACCACCCAGGAGCCCTCATGACCGCCCTCGACGACCTCCCCCAGACCACCCGGTACGCCCTGACATCGGCAGCCAAGAACCTCGCCGCCGAGTTCTCCGGCACCTTCGGCGTCGAGACCATCGAACAGTTCCTCGTCAGCAGCTACGACCAGTTCGCGGCCAACGCCCGCATCCCCACCTACCTCCCCCTCATGGCCGAGCGCTTCGCCCGCCAACGCCTCAAGGCCCTCGCCAAGGTCGAAGGCAAGTCCGGTGACGGCCTCCCCACCGTCCTGTTCCTCTGCGTCCACAACGCCGGCCGCTCCCAGATGGCCCTCGGCTGGTTCAACCACCTCGCCGGCACCCGCGCAGTCGCCTGGTCCGGCGGCTCGGAACCCGGCATCGAGATCAACCCATCCGCCGTTGCGGCCATGGCCGAAGTCGGCATCGACATCACCCAGGAGTACCCCAAGCCATGGACCGCCGAAATCGTCCAAGCCGCCGACGTCGTCATCACCATGGGCTGCGGCGACGCCTGCCCCTTCTACCCCGGCACCCGCTACGAGGACTGGGAACTCGAAGACCCAGCCGGCCAAGGCGTCGACGCCGTCCGCCCCATCCGCGACGACATCGAACAGCGAGTCCGAGCCCTACTCGCTTCGCTCGAGGTCCCTGTCTCCTAGGCGCCGCCGGTACCACTGCCGGTACGTTGTCGCCGTGGCACCCCCGAGCACGGCACTCGACGTGGAGATCCTCTTCACTGCTGACTGTCCGAACGTCGAGGGGCTGCGCATCTTCCTGGCGGGTCAGCCGGGCGTGACCGTCCGCGCGGTTGAGGTCACCGAGGACGGGCGGGTCCCAGACGGTTTCGCCGGGTCGCCGACGGTGCTCATCAACGGGCACAACCCCTTCCGGGGCGAGCCGGTGGACTCACCTGCATGCGCACTGTCGCCGCCGACTGTCGCGGAACTGGCCGCCGAACTCGACCGTCGGCGAGTCCCATGACAAAGGCAGTGGTTGAGTACTCGACCACGCTCGCCGTCGGACCCAGCCGCCGGGTCTACGTCCCTGTGCCGTTCGACCCCGACGAGCAGTGGGGCCACAAGTCCGAGCACCACCTGTCCGGCACTGTCGGAGGCTGCGATGTCCGAGGCGTGGTCGAGCACTTCGCCGGCGAGCCTGGCATCGTGCTCGGTCCGGCGTGGCGCCGAGACCGGGGCCTCGCCGCCGGTGACGCGGTCGAGGTCCGCCTCAAACCCGAGGGACTGCAGCGCACCGACCTCGCCCCGGACATCGCCGCCGCCCTGACAGCGAACCCAGCAGCCGGCGAGTTCTTCGACGGACTCGCCCAGTTCTACCGGACCGCCTACATCCGCTGGATCACCGCAACGAAACGCAAACCCGACCAGCGGCCGATCCGCCTCGCCGAAGTGGTCCGCCTGCTCGAAGCGGGCATCAAGGAACGCCCGAAGTCCTGAGGACCGACCGGTACCGTCTGGCCATGACCTGCTCCTGCTGCGGTGAGCAGCGCGACCCCGCCGAGCTGACCGCCCTTCGGTGCCACCCCGACGTCCAGGTGTGTGCCGCAGCTGCATCGGGTGGCTGGTCGAGGAGTCCGCAACCATCGACGTGACCCCGACGCTGCCCGTCCTCGACATGGGCGCCGCCGTCGAGTTCTACGAGACCGCCGGCTTCGAGGTCCGGGTCTACGACGGCGACGGGTTCGCCTTCGTCTCCTACGACGGCAACAGCGTCTTCGACCTCGGACTGGAACCGGCTGCGGCGGGCGCCGGCGCCTACCTCGTGGTCGCCGACCCCGACGGCTGGCACGCACTGCTCGCGACCCGCGGCCTCGAAGTGAGCGAGGTCGCCGACCACGACCACGGCATGCGCGAGTTCACCCTCACCGACCCGTTCGGGAACCGGCTCCGGTTCGGACGGTCCCTGTAGACGACACGATCCGCTCAAGCCGCGGAGGTTGGACCCTCAAGCGGCTTGAACCCGTAGCGTCCGCCCATGTCCGTGCTGCGCACCCTGGTCCTGTTCGTCCTCGCCGCGGTTGCGGAGATCGGTGGGGCGTGGCTGATCTGGCAGGGCGTCCGCGAGCGCCGGGGGGTTGCGTTCATCGGCGCCGGGATCGTCGCGCTCGCCCTCTACGGGTTCGTCGCCACGCTCCAGGAGGACGCCAACTTCGGCCGAATCCTCGCCGCGTACGGCGGCATCTTCGTAGCGGGCTCCCTCGCCTGGGGCGTCGTCGCCGACGGGTTCCGACCCGACCGCTACGACCTGGCCGGTGCTGCAATCTGCCTCGTCGGTGTCGGCGTCATCATGTTCGCTCCACGGCCCGCCTGAACCTCGTCTCGAAGGAACTGCTTGACCTTCAAGCCGGCTTGAAGGCGTACCGTCCCGGCCATGACTTCGACTACGACGGGCCTGCGGATCTCCGAGTTGTCCGAGCGCACCGGGTTCTCAGGCCCCACGCTGCGCTACTACGAGCAGATCGGGCTCCTACCAGCCCCCGACCGCACCGGCGCCGGGTACCGCGTCTACGGCGACGGCGACGTGGCGCGCCTGAACTTCATCGCCCGAGCGAAGCGCCTCGGCTGCTCGCTCGACGAGATCCGCGGCCTCGTCGAGTCGTGGGACCACGACCGGTGCGCACCCGTGCAGCACCAACTCCGCTTCCTGGTCGGATCAAAGCTCAACGACGCCCAAACCCAGATCGCCGACCTCAGGGCGTTTACCGCCGAGCTCCAGGTGACCGCCGCGCAACTCGCGACCGAACCAGTTGACGGCGCGTGCGGCGACGGCTGCGCCTGCGTCGCCGAAGGAGCCGGGCCGGAAGCGGGTCCCGACGCCGTACAGCTCGGCGTTCGAACGGCGGTCGATGCAGGGGTTCCGATCGCCTGCTCGCTGGCCGCCGGGGACATGGCGGATCGCCTGGCCGACTGGCAGGCCGTCACCGATCACGTCGTGCGTCGCGAGGACCTCGACGGCGGGATCCGGCTCCTCTTCGGCGACGACGCGCCGTTGGGCGTGATCGTCCGGCTCGCCGCCGCAGAGTACGAGTGCTGCCCGTTCTTCGCGTTCGCCCTTACCGTCGACAACCGGGGCATCGCCCTCGAGGTCACTGCACCACCGGACGGCGCAGAGGTACTCACAGCTGCGTTCGGGACCGCCGGCTGTTGGCCTCCGACGTGACCAAGCAAGGCGCCGGGCTCGTCGGTGTCGGCGCCGCCGCCTGTGCCGCATGCTGCGCCGGCCCGATCCTCGGCGTCCTGGCCGCCGCTGGGCTCCTCACCGCCGCCGCCTACATCACCGCCGGCCTCATCGGACTCGCCGTGGTCGTACCGCTCGCCGTCTGGATCCACCGTCGCCGCCAGGCCCGCCCGTCGTGCGCGGCGGACACGGGGCACACGGCACTCGAGCTTGGATCGAAGCCGGCGACGGGCGACGCCACATCGCGGCCCTCGCCGGCGCCTCGCTACCCAGTCGCGGTCGCCCCGGGCACCGACCACTCCCGCTGATGCTGGAAATTGACGGGTCACCGGTTGAGCCCCGATGGGGTCGGGTCGCTGGCCGATGCAGGCCGTGCTCGGAGCGAGGCGATCACCAGGAGGATGGCTCCGGTGCAGATGGCGGCGTCGGCGGCGTTGAAGGTCGGCCACCAGGTGAGGTGGATCATGTCGACGACTGATCCGCCGGTCAGGCGGTCGAGCAGGTTGCCGACTGCTCCGCCAACAACGAGACCGATGGCCGCCGGCGGTCCGAGATGGCCGGTCCAGCCGGCCCAGGCGACGGCCAGACAGATGGCCCCGCTGAGCGCGAGGAGCACGCCTGTCGGGAGGGACTGGCCCACCCCGAAGGCGACTCCGGGGTTGTAGCTGAGCTGGAGGGACAGGGACCCGCCGATGTGGATGGCGTTCTCGAGGGAGGTCGAGGCCCAGGCCTTAGTGGCGGCGTCCACCAGCAAGGTGACGGCCGCGACGGCGATCAAGGTTCGTCGTGCTGGGGTCACCGGTAGCGCTTGCAGAGCTCGATGGCGTTGCCAGTCTGCGCCAGCAGGCCCTCGGCTGCCCCGAGGAGCGTGACGATCTCGTCGGTGGTGATCCGGTAGAAGGTCTGTCGGCCGTCGGGGCGGGCTGCGACGAGACCGCACTCGCGAAGGCACCTCAGGTGGTTGCTGACGTTGGCCTGCGAGGTTCCGACCTGTTGGACGAGGTCGGTCACGCGGCGCTCGCCATCGAAGAGTGCGAGGAGGATGGCGAGGCGGGTCTGGTCGCCGAGGCTCCGGAAGAGCTTGGCCGCCGTCTGCACATCGGTCGCAGTTGAACTGATCACCATTGGGCTATGATATCAGCCGATGGCTATGGAACGAGACCACGAGGAAGCGGCGGACGAGGCCCCCGAGCGGGTGTGGCAGAGCCGGGAGGTCCAGTGGTCGGCGGCATCGGGCCTGCTTCTCGCCGTGGGCTTCCTGGTCGAGCAGGTCGCCGGCAACGAGACCGTCGCCGTTACCCTATGGGTCGCCGCGACGATCGCAGGCGTGCGGTTCTTCGCTCTGGAGGCGTTCGAGGAGCTCTGGGCCGAACGGGAGGTCGGCATCGAGCTCCTAATGACGACCGCTGCCGTGACCGCCGGCGCCCTGGGCCTGTGGGAGGAAGCGGCGATGCTCGCGTTCCTCTATTCGATCTCCGAAGCGCTCGAAGAGTTCACCGAGGACCGCACCCGCGGCGCGATACGGGCGCTCATGGACCTCGCCCCGAAGCGGGTGAAGCGCCTCGACGACGCCGGCCAGGCAACCGACATCGCCATCGAGGACCTCAAGTCCGGTGACCGGTTCCTCGTGCGCCCCGGCGAATCGGTCGCCACCGACGGCGAGGTCGTCGACGGTGCCTCCAGCGTCAACGAGTCCGCCGTCACCGGAGAGGCCGTTCCGGTGGCCAAGGCCGTCGGGTCCAAGGTCTTCGCCGGCACCCTCAACGCCCAAGGTGCACTCGTGGTCGAGGCCACCGCCACCGAAGCGGACAACACGCTGGCCAAGATCGTGCAGCTCGTCACCGAAGCCCAAGAGCAGAAGGGCAGGAGCGAGCAGTTCATGACCCGCTTCTCGCGGCGCTACTCGCCCGCCGTGCTCGTGCTCAGCACCACAGTCGCCGTGATCGCGGGGATCGTCACCAACGACTGGAACGAAGCACTCAGCCGTGCCGCAACCGTCCTCGTCGCCGCCGCACCGTGCGCCCTGGTCATCTCCATCCCCGTCACCTACATCGCCGCCATGGGCCGAGGCGGACGCCGCGGCATCTTGATCAAGGGCGGGATCCACCTCGAAGAGCTCGCCCAGGTCGAAGTAATGGCGCTCGACAAGACCGGCACCATCACCGAGGGCAACCCGCGCCTCGAACGCATCGAGACCGCCGAGGGCGTGGACGCCGACCAGGCCCTCCGGCTCACAGCCGCCATCGAACAGCGATCCGAACACCCTCTCGCACGTGCCGTCCTCGACGCCGCCCACGACCGCCAACTCGAGGTCCCTGCGGTGAGCGACTTCGCGTCACTCACCGGCGCTGGCGCCGAAGCCACCATCGACGGCACCACCTACGTCGTCGGCTCGCCCGCACTCATTACCGAACGCAACCTCGACCTCGACCCGTTCGGGCCCGTCATCGAGCAAATGCAAGACAACGGCGCCACTGCCATCGCCCTCGCTGACCAGGATCATGTCCTCGCCGTGCTCGGGGTCGCCGACACAATCCGCCCCAACGCCGCAGCGGCCATCGCCGAGATGCACCGCATCGGCGTACGCCGCGTCGTCATGCTCACCGGCGACAACCACCGCACCGCCGCAGCCGTCGCCCGCCAAGTCGGCACCGACGAGCACCGAGCCGACCTCAAACCCGAAGGCAAGGTCGACGCCATTCGCCAACTCAGCAACGACTACGGCCACGTCGCCATGGTCGGAGACGGCATCAACGACGCCCCCGCCCTCGCCTCCGCCGCCGTCGGCATCGCCATGGGGGCAGCCGGCAGCGACGCCGCCCTCGAAACTGCTGACGTCGCCCTCATGTCCGACGACATCGCCAAGCTCCCCGAAGCCCTCCAACTCGGACGCCGAACCCGACGAGTCGTCAGGCAGAACCTCGCCCTCTCACTGCTCATCCTCGCCGTGCTCGTACCCGGCGCCGTTCTCGGTCTGCTCACCCTTCCTGCGGCCGTCATCGCCCACGAACTGAGTGAGCTCTTCGTCATCTCGAACGGCGCCCGCATGGCTCGCGGCGCCCGCCACGACCAGTAGCCACATCTTCCTGCCCGCCTCGATGCACGGGGCAGCAACGAGGGCAGGCGAAACGCCGAGCGCATCGCCCCGAGCCTGCGGGTTCCTACGTCCGCCGTGGCGCTCATCGCCTCTTGATCTTCGGGTTGGTGGCCCGACGATCACGCCCTGACCAGGGTCTTTGCCGGTTCGAACAGTAGAAGCACAGTAGAAATCGGCGCCGATGGCCTCGGACAGCAGAAGGCCCCACTCCGAGAAGTGGGGCCTGACCTGCATGTTCGATGGTGGCGGGGGCAGGATTTGAACCTGCGACCTTCGGGTTATGAGATCGTCGATCGCAATCTCAGCCCGTACCAACGAGTCCCGGATAGTGCCCTCGAGCTGGTGTTTCGCGGGTCATCCTACCGAGGACGTACCAACCTGTACATCCCCGTACCGGGCTGCACAGTAGAAAAAGCAGTAGAAGCGACTGACGTTCCAGACGGCACGATGCCCTTGCCGACGCGCAAGCATGAGGCAACCGCCAAGCCCCTCGCGTCGCCGAGGGCACGCCGGGTGTCGAGCGATCGTCGGGCTCACGCTCAGGTCGCCTCAGTTTCCGGACGGGAGCTAATCCCAAAAAGGCAATACCCCGGGCGCATGCCACGAAGGCATTAGCGGCACCGGGGAATTACACGCAGGTTACCCTGACCAGCCGTGACCTTCAACCCCCGCTTTGAGCCGGCGGTCAGCGCGGCGAGGCTTGGGACCTACCGGGCGATCGCGGCCGATGACGACCACGCCTGGGCACTATACCGATGGAACATCGACCTGGCGGCTGCCCTCACGCCTCTGGCCTGCGATGTCGAGGTCACCCTCCGCAACACGATCCACGGCCATCTCGCAGCGCACTTCGGGCGCGGAGACTGGTGGGCGAGCACCGACCTGGTGCTCGACGACATCACGAGCGAGACGCTCACCGATGTCGTCCGCAGGCACAAGAAGCAGCTCGTCAAGGGCACGATCGGACCCGGCAAGGTCATCGCCGACCTGATGCTGGGGACCTGGGTGATGCTGCTCAGCCGCGGCGGCACCTCGGCTCTGGGTCGGGCCATCGACTACGAGGCCAACCTCTGGCGTCCGGCCCTACGATTCGGCTTCGCAACGGGAAACCTTCACTCCGAGCGGCCGAGCCCGGCGGCCGACACGAGACGCCGTACACCTCCGAGCATCGAACCTCCAGCGGCTCCGCAACCGTTCGGCGCATCACGAGCCGATCTTCAACGGCGTTCGGGTGTCTGGCACTCAGACCATGGTCGGTTTACAGACCGTGTGGGACCAGACGGTCGAGCTCCTGCAATGGATGGCCCCTGAACTGGCGGCAATTCACGAGGCCAACCCCGCCGTGCCGAACTTCCTCGCCACCCGTCCGTAGAGCGACGCCACTCGGCGCCGGGCGGGCAGGTCGGGTCGGGATGGCAGCGGCCCAGCTCGTCGCTGACGGCCAGGTCCGGCTGGTGCTCACCAGGAACTTCGACCAACTCATCGAACGGGCGATCGAAGCCGCCAGGGTCCGCGTCCAGGTGATCAGCACCTCAGCCGCGCTCGAAGGCAGCGTCCCGCTCGTCCACGCCGCGGCCAACCCGAACCGGCGGTAACCCCTGTACTGGATTCCGAGCGGCTCGGACGGCTCGACGCCCGGGCGCGCACCGGCGGCCGCCGCCGGCTGTCGGGTGAGATGCGCCTCTTGCCCGGGGCCTACCCGGCAGCGAGGATCGGGTGTCCAAGAACGCGGGTCAACTCCAGTGAGGCGTCGTAGCCGTGGGGTGAGGCCGACTGCGTGTCTCACCTGGCTCCAGAACCTGGATTGAAGGTCAGCGACCGAGCGTTCACGATCGGGTGCATCGCCCCGAGAGGCGGTGGCCCTTAACCGCGAGCACAGCTAGCGCCGGCGCTGAGCGGCTCCTCACGCTGCAGCCCGACAGTTCGCGTTGACCGGGCTGTCGGTAGAGACCGGGATGTTCGAGCGCCGCTGCTCGGGTAACGCGACCTGGCGGGTTCGCCCGAGGGACCCTCGAGCCGATCGTGCTTCGCCGAGTGTCGCAGCAATGAGCTCGCGTGCTTGACTGTCGCACCCCTTGGGAATACTGCACGTGTACCATCCGCGACGAGTCATGAAAGGGGTGGGGACCATGATGATGAATTCGACAGCCTTGACCGCCCCAGACAAGCACGGGGACGGAACGTGGCAGAAGAAGGCAGAGCGGGCGAAACAGGCACGCGAGGACGCGAAGACGATCCGGGGCGGCAAGCCGGCGACGTTCCGATCCCGGTCGACGCTCGCCCGAAAGCCCGAGGCGTAGCGAAGTCACCGCTGTTCGGAGCTGAGCACGCTGCCAGATATGAGCGCCAGTCCCTGATCCGCGAGTACGAGGAACTGCACACCTGCCGCCTCATCGTGATGCGCGACGCCATCTTCCCGGACGGTGTCACATACCTGGAGGAGCTGCTGTTCGACGCTGATCCGGCCGAGGACCTGCACATGATGCTGGACTCCCCAGGTGGCGACGGTGAGACCGCTGTGCGCCTCGCACGGTCCGCGCAGGCGCGGTGTGCTCGCTTCACGGTCATCGTCCCCGACCAGGCGAAGAGCGCGGCGACGATCCTCGCCCTCGGAGCACACGAGATCCTCATGGGCCCTACCAGCGACCTCGGTCCTGTCGATCCGCAGTTCCAGCTCGCTGACGGGCGCTCCCTTGTCGCTGCGAAGGACATCATCGCGGCCGTCGCCGCGGCGGAGGCAGCGATCGCTACAAACCCCGATACCTACCCCCTGCACGCTTCACTGCTGAGCGACGTCAGCGGGCTGATGGTCCAGCAGGCCCGTTCCGCGATCGACCGCAGCAGCGACCTGGTGCTGGAGGCGCTGAAGAGCTCGCCGGACCGGACGGCCAAGGCAGCGAAGGCTGCGCTGGCCAAGCTGAAGGACCCGCTTATCGACGGACCGAAGAACCATGCGGCCGTGTTCGGTGCCGATGACGCCATTGCGTGCGGGCTGCCCGTCACGAAGCTCGATCCGTCGTCTGAGCAGTGGCAGCAGATCTGGAGGCTCTACGCCAAGTACTTCGCTCTCGGAGGACCGATCTACGAAGGCCGCTACTCGTCGAGGGCTCCTGGGGCCAGTGGTTGATGCCGCCGGGCCGGTGATGTGCTCCCGGATCTGCGGCGCACAGCTGCGGATGCGCACTGCGCGCCACGGCTGCGGCTCAGGGCGACGACATGGCTAACCCCGACGCCCTCGCTGCCCAAGCACTGAGTGACCTCCACGGCGGCCGGGTCACGCGCAACGTGATCGAGTCGGTCGGCGGCGCAGCAACCGCGCTGACACGGACCGGCAGGTTCAGCACGCCGAGCAACTCGTTCGACTGGTCGCCGCATGATGTCGACGACCTCGTCGGAGACTTCTTCGCTCAGCAGGGTCGGGTGGAGACCCTCGCTCAGCGAGCCGGATACGGGCCGGACGCCGTGCGGCGCTTCCGCGGTGCTACCCAGCAGGCGCTCACTAACTTGATCATCGACCGGTACCGCCAGACGCCCAGGGGTGTCCTCGACCGCCGCGTGGAGCGCCGGGTCAAGAAGCGCGACGACATCGTCGAGGTGACCCCCGACCACTGGTCCTTCGAGCTGTTCCAGGCCCAACCCCACTGGGGTGGCGACGACAAAAGGCTGGAGGAGGCCGTGCGCCGGGTGCCGATCGACCCGCCTCCTCCGTGGCCCGAAGACAGCCCTCGCGAACCCCCTGCCACCACCGGGGCATCCGTCGATGCCGCCTGCGACGCGGTGCTCGCAACCGCGGCCTGCCCCGTCGCTCAGCGGTCAGTGCGCCGCATCGTCGTCGAGCGAGTGATCCAGTTCGACGGAGCGGTCGTCGATGAGGGTGTCGGCCAGGAGAACATCGCAGAGCCGGACAACGCTCCGGCGCACAGCAGCGCCACCGGTGCGGCAGAGGCGTTCTGGGATGAGCTCACCGAGGATGACCGCGTCCTGCTGCCCGACATCCGCACGCCGGTACGCCAGCTCGCGGCAGCCGGCGTCCTCGGGTTGAAGAAGTCGGCGCTCGCATCGCGGCAGGCGAAGCTCGAGCGCCGGGTCACCGAGTTCGCTCTCGGCTCGCGCGACGGCGCTACTGCCCTGCGGTGCCTGCTGGAGATCCAGCAGAGCTGGTCCGCCGGACGATCTACAGGAGGTTCGCCGTGAGTGCCTTTATGGGACTGCCCCGACCCGACGAGGGCCACCCGGTGATCGAGGATCTCGTGTCGTTCGTCGACGGCCACCTCGATGCCGGTGCGGCTGCGGCAGTGGAGCGCCATGTCAGCGGCTGCGCCGCATGTCGTGAGCTGATCGCCGGAGTGGCTCCGCCCCTCGACGGTAGTCAGGGCGCGCCTGAGGTGACCGAGTACGAGTTCGAGCCTCTTGTGCCGCTTCCCGTAACCGCTGAGCCTGGCATCGGTGAGGTCTGGCAACTCGACTGGGAGAACGACGCAGCAGCCGTGCTGATCTTGGAGCGGAGCGAGCTCAGCGCCGTGGTGACTGCCGTGACCCAGGAGGGGCCGAGGGCGGAGTCCACGCGGGAGCGGATCGATCTGGCCAGACCCCCCGTGTCCGTCTGGGTGCTCCCAGTGGTCGCCACCGTCCCGCTCGGCGTCTTCCGGTGCCCTCTCGGCTGGGTAGACGATGGCGCACCAGCCCTGCGGACCGTCATCGAGGCCACTGTCGCGGTGGACCCGATTGAGGCCGCCGACAGCCAGCCGGACCTCATCGCAGATCTGCTCGACCGTCTCGATCTGACCGCCACAGTCAGATCCCTTGGTGCAGCGTCTTGGATACCGGACATGCCGGCCGTACAGGTATCGCTGCGGGATGTGTTCGAAGCACGGGGGCTGCGGCCGTCGGTCGTGGCGGATCTGACGGGGATCCCGGTCTCGGAGGTGACAGCACTGGTCCGCCGGGCGCGCCGGCCCACCGACGACGAGGCCGCAGCGCTGAGCGCGGCGCTCGACGTACCTGCGGAGCGCCTCCGTCCCGGCATGGATCTCCCGGTCGGGCTCATCCACGCAATCGAGCGCCCCGTGCACCGGGCCTCGATTGAGGAGCGAGCGGTGGCCGATGGGATCAGCGAGGCCGCTGCTCGGTTCCGGACAGCTGAAGCCGTTCATGCGATGCCGGCCAGAACCACCCCCGGGGAACGTGATGTCGACACCTGGTCGGAGCTGATCGGCCAATACCTCGATGGCTGATGCCCGGGCGCTCGCCGACCGGATCCTCAGCACCGTCGACCCTCAGGTCCGAGCCGGCCTGGCGGCAGATCCTTTCGCAGCACTCGAGTCGATCGGCTTCCAGATGCGGTTGCGCCCTGAGCCGGCCATCCCCGAAGGGTGCTCCGTGGCCGCGTCCATCGACTACGGCCCGCCGGCGCGGATCACCGTTGTGGCTGCGGCGAGCAACGGCCGGCAGCACTTCTCGGCTCTCCATGAGTTCGGCCACTCAGCCATCCGCTTGGACACGGGCATCCACGACCTGTTCTTTGAGGAACCCGACGGCGGGATCCAGCTCGAGGAGGATGTCTGCGACGCGATCGCCGGCACGCTGCTCATCCCTGCCGAACACGTCGATGCGCACTTCGGTGGCACCGGTCCAACGGCCCGAACGGTGCTGGACCTAGTGGCGGCCACGCCGAACGCATCTCGCGAAGCGTGCTGCGTCCGCGCCGCAGAACGTCTCGAGGGTCCCGGCCACGTGATGGTCCTCAAGGACGGAGTGGCGATCTTCACCGCGAGCCACAGCACCCCGTTCCGGATCCGCCGAGGAACCCCGCAAGGCACCGACGGCGTCGCCGCGCGGGCGGCTCGGCTCGGGACCGCTCGCGGCCACTCCCCCGTCACCTACGCCAGCGGTGCCGCGAGCAGCCCGTTCTTCGTCGACGCCCGCTACGACGAGGAGCAGGCCGTCGTCGTTGCTGTGTTCATGGCGAACCGGCCCCCGTGGGAGCACGGTCTGGCTCTCCCTCCCGAACCAGGAGCCAGGGCCGATGCCTCCTGCACCCACTGCGACGTCGACTTCGCCGCGTTCGGGCCTCCGTGCCCCACCTGCAGCGACTACTTCCACCGTGGCGAGCACGGCTGCGGCAGGTGCAGCTGCCCGGCCCCGGCCGCAGCGCACCGGACCTGCGCCGAGTGCTTCCAGCGCCGGCCGGCGTCGAACTTCTCCCAGAACCCTGCGATCTGCGACGACTGCCTCGGAATCTGAGGCCACCGGACACTTCCGGCGAGGTGAGCCGTGGATGCAACTGAGCGGGCACGCGGTCCGCCAGAAGGGATCCACATGGAAAACGAGAAGCCCGGCAAGGGCAACGACAAGCCGGGTTCGCCCGGCGGCGGCAACGGGCCGAAGCCCGTCACCATCTTCGTCAACACGATCGCCCACCAGGTGGCGAAGGACGACATCTCCTACGAGGACGTCGTCCACCTGGCCTACCCCGAAGGGCACGGTGGCCAGAACCCCGGCTACACGGTCCTCTACGAGCGGGCCAATGGCAACAAGGCCGGGTCGCTCGGACCCGGCCAGTCCGTGAAGGCCAAGGACGGGATGATCTTCGATGTCACGCCGACCAATCTCTCGTAGCGCAGACCTCGGCCAGCTCGTCGCCGACGGGTACACAGTCGAGGTCACCGGCGGGAAGCTCGTCGTCCGAGACATCCCGTTCGTCGATCACGAGGGCACCGTCCACCACGACGGTGCCCTCGTGATGGCCCTCACCCTCGCCGGCGAGACCGCCCAGCCCCCCGGCGACCACACCGCCAGCTTCTCAGGCGGTGTCCCCTGCGATGCCAAGGGGCAGGAGCTGACGACGATCATCAACGGCAAGGGAGTCGCCGACCAGGGCAACGGGATCGTCACCCAGTGCACCTTCTCCATGAAGCCCACGACCAACGACGGCAAGTACCCCGACTTCCACGACAAGGTCGCGAAGTACGTCGCGGCGATCAGCTCGCCCGTCGCCGACATTGACCCGTCGGCGACCGCTCGGGTGCATCGACCTGTAGTGCCGGACTCCGACGCCGGCTCGCCGTTCAACTACGAGGACACCGCGTCCTCCCGTGCCGGCATCACCGCCATCAACGAGAAGCTCGCCGAGGAACGCGTAGCGATCGTGGGCCTGGGCGGCACCGGCGAGTACATCCTCGACTTCGTCGCCAAGACCCTGGCACCGGAGATCCACGTCTTCGACGACGACGTCATGCTCACCCACAACGCCTTCAGGGCACCAGGCGCCCCCACGCTCGACGAGCTCAACGCTGCGCCCCTCAAGGTCGACCACTACACCGGCATCTACAGCCGCATGCACAACGGGATTGTCGCCCACCCCTATGCAGTGACCGAGGCCAACGTGGCGGAGCTAGCTGCCATGACCTTCGTGTTCATCTCCATCGACGACGCCGCCGCCAAGACCCCGATCATCGCCGCACTCGTCGACGCCGGCATCGCGTTCATCGACGTCGGCATGGGCGTCAACGCCATCGACGGGCACCTGAGCGGCATCGTCCGCACCACGATGGTCACACCCGACAAGGCCGACCACCTCGCAACGATCCCGACCGTCGGTGACGTACCCGACGGCGACTACAAGTCGAACATCCAGATCGCAGAGCTCAACGCCCGCAACGCAAGCGATGCCGTCATCCGCTGGAAGAAGTACCGCGGCGTCTACGCCGACCTCGCCGGCGAGCACTTCACCGCCCTCAAGATCGCAACCAACCACGTGATCAACCAGGAGCTCCTCAACGGAGCCGAGGACGACCCTTGCGACTGAACAGCCTGCAGCCCGAGTTCATCGAGTCCGCCCCGCCCGAACTGACTGAAGGCATCCTCTACATCTCAATCCCGTTCCGCACATCGATGCACCTGTGCGCCTGCGGCTGCGGCACCAAGGTGGTCATGCCCATCCGGCCGGGCGCCTGGCACATCACCTACGACGGCGAGACCGTCAGCGTGTCACCGTCGATCGGCAACCAAGAGCTCCCATGCCGGTCCCACTACTGGATCGACCACAACAAGATCCGCTGGATGCGCGACTTCACCGGTCGACCAGACACCAGGCATCTCAAGCCTGCCAACAAGCAAGCCGGGCACGAACCAGCGGCACGAACCGAGGAACGTTCCTCCTGGTGTCGCCGAGTCCGCGCTCTTATCGGCCGGGTCACCCGACGAACCTGAACGCAACGCTCCCGATCGTCGGCGATGGCCGGCGTCACCCGGTTTCCTCACGAGCTGAACCAGCGAACCCGCTCGCTGTCAACGGTTGGGACTGCCACGTGATCCGGTGACCCACAGATGCCAGTCGGTTCGAGATGTCGCGCATTGATGACCCATCCACGAGCATTCGTCCTCGGCCCAGTGCGCGTACGCCACTCGGCAACGGATGTTCCCCGGGGCAATGATCTTCGGGTTGGTGGCCCGACGATCACGCCCTGACCAGGGCATTCGCCGATCCGAACAGTAGAAGCACAGTAGAAATCGCTGCGAAGTAGCCGGACAGCAGAAGGCCCCACTCCGAGGAGTAGGGCCTGACCTGCATTTTCGCCTTGTTTAGATGGTGGCGGGGGCAGGATTTGAACCTGCGACCTTCGCGTTATGCGATTCACAATCAGAATCTCAGCCCGTACCAACCGATACCAAATAATGCTCTTGAGCTGGTGTTTCACCGTTCACTCTACAGCAGCCGTACCAATGCGTAAACCGCTGTAGCGGGCCGCACAGTAGAAAAGGCAGTAGAACCGCTGGGGCGACCGACCAGGTGCCTCGACGGGGGCGGCGGGGTCCCTAAAGATCGCCGGGCGGCGCAACTGCCGCCCGCGAAGTGGTTGGTATGCCCAGACCGTCGGGTTCGAGGAGCTTGGCTGATTGCAACCCCGGTTGTCTCTAGCGGGGCAGCGAACTGGGGCCGATTGGCTGGCATGTTCAAATCCCGCGACAGCCCAGACTCACTCACCCCCGTCCGTCTAGGATTTTGCTTCTGCGTGTCCGCCGCGGGCGACTTGATTTGCGGTCCGCTGCGAGACGGAGCTTTGGTCGTGCCATCACTAGAACTCCCTGCAGACATGGAAAGCATCAGGCGAGCCCGAGCGTTCGTCGCCAAGCACTCCCGGGGCCACGGCGCCGACCCCGGTGCGGTCGCCCTGATGACCTCCGAGCTGGTGACCAACGTCGTGCACCACGCCTCGGGTCCGTTCACCATCTGCGTCACCGTCGGCCCAGTGATTCGGGTCGAGGTGCACGATGGTTCGCCCGTCACGCTTGCGTTCCGCACACTCATGGCGGCACGGCCCACTCCAGTACCGATGACGTCGGTGGGAGGACGTGGTCTAGGGCTCGTTCACGACCTGGCTACGCGAGTAGGCCTCGATGACAAACCCGACGGTGGCAAGGTCGTCTGGTTCGAGGTCTGACTCCAAGTACGAATTCCGGCCTTCGCTGCCGTCGACCTGCACAGGTTCCGCGCGCAAGGCGCCGGAATCGCTGACATGTGGTGCGCGGAACCAGCCCGATCGGCCGGGGCGGCAACCGCATATCGGTCAGTCTCCGGCTGTCAGTGGTACTGCCCCCTGACGAATGCATGGACGGTGGCGAACTCGACGAGGTAGGAGCTGGTCCACAGGTCTTGGGTGATGTCTCCTTGCGCCGAGAGGTGGGCGTGCGACTTCAGGCAGCAGGCTTTGGTTCGGTGATGGTGACGGTGCCTTGAGCCGCCCCGACCAGTCGCTCTCCGACGGTTGCGTCGATGCGCACTACGGCGGTGCGGCGGCTCATGGCGATGACCTCCGAGCTGGCGGAGAGTGTTCCTTCTCGGACGGGTGCGATGAGGTTGAGTTTGAACTCGGTGGTGGCGGCCCAGGTGCCTGGTGGGATGAGCGGGTACAGCACGGCGCCGAGCACGTGGTCGACGAGGGCGGACAGAACCCCGCCGTGGAGCGAGCCGAAGGGGTTGAGCAGATCGGGGCGTACATCGATCTCTGCGGTCATTGTGCCTGGACCCACTGCGACGGTGCGGAGCCCGAGGAAGTCGGGGAGCCCCCCGGCTTGGCCGGGAGTGCCGGCGAGGATCGCGTCGGCGACGGCTTGGTTGTAGGAGTCGAAGTTCATGCGGCTTGGTACCGGATGGGCTGGTCGCTGATCCGGTGGACCTGGCCGGCGTCCTCGAGCAGGTCGAGGTGGCCGAGGGCTTCGGAGATGCCGAGCATGTGGCTGAAGCCTTCGAGTCGGGGGAACATCGCGACCGAGAGGTCGAACGGGGTTGGAGTTCCGAGGGTGCGGACGAGGTCGAGGACTTCGATGCAGCGTTGGTCGTGGTGGTTCCGGGTCAGTTCGATGAGCGCAGGGACGTCGCTGAACCCGGGTCCGTGTCCGGGCAGCACGAGCTTTGGCGCCATGGCCTCGAACCGGTCGAGGGAGGCGAGGTACTCGGTGAGGCTGCGACGGCGTCCGTCGGGCAGTTCGAGGTCGGGCTCGATCACCGGGTTGGGGGTGATGTTGCCGAGCAGGTGGTCGCCCGACAGGAGCACGTCGCCGGTTTCGTCTCGTAGTGAGAGGTGGCCGGCGGCGTGCCCGGGGGTCACCTGGGCGGTCCAGGTCCTGCCGCCGAGGCTCAGCGTGTCGAGGTCATCAACGGGGGTGACGCGGTGGTCGGAGATCGTTGTGGTGAACCTGCTGACCCCGGTGTAGAAGCTGGCGAAGGTGTCGCGGAGAGTGTCGGGGATCCCGAGCGAACCGCCGAGCTCACCGTTCTGGAGGCGTCCGAGGGGGCCGAGCAGCTTGGGTACCTCGGCTCGGCCGCACACCACCGGTGCGTCGGCTCGGTCCGAGAGCCACCCGGCGGCACCGAAGTGGTCCGGGTGGCCGTGGGTGACCACGATCGTGTCGACGTCGGCGGGGGTGAGGCCGGCTTCAGCGAGGAAGGCGGTGAGCTGGTCGGTGCTGTCGCGCCACACCATCCCAGGGTCGACGACCGTGATGTTCGAGCCGAGGAGGAGGTAGCAGTTGACGGGGCCGACCGGGAACGGGGTCGGGAGCGTGGCGCGGAGGGTGCCATCGGGGAGTTCGTCGATCTGGGGGACAAGCATCGCTTGGGTCATGCGCCCGCCTCGGGGCGCAGACCGCTCCAGAACATCGGCACGATCTGGGCGGAGACGGCGTCGACGTCGATGCTCCCGTCGATCAGCAGGCAGCGCAGACCGATGATCGTGACAGCCCCGTACAGGGCGGTCGCAGCCATCTCGGGTTCGACGGACCGGAACGAGCCGTCGGCGGCGCCTTGGGCGAGGAGCCGCCGGACCGGTTCGTGGAACGAGGCGTTGATCGCGGCGGCGATGTCAGGGAGCTTGCCGGCCTTGCCGAGGTTGGAGATCAGGAGCTGTGCAGTGGCCGGGTACTCGCCCAGGTGCGAGAGCTGGGCCCGTATCACCGCAGCCAGCCTGGTCGGCAGGTCGTCGTCGGCGTCGTCCGCGGCCGCGACCGCTTCGGTGAGGCGGTCCAGCATCCGTCGCAGCATGAACGCGAGGATGTCTTCCTTGCTGGAGAAGTAGTAGTAGAGCGTCGCCCTCGGGACGCCGCTGGCCGCGGCGATGTCGTCGATGCGGACGTCATCCCACGACGCGACGAACTCGCCTGCGGTCGCCATGAGCTTTTCAGCCATCGCCTCCGGCACAGCTCTCATCGCCGGTCCCCGGTACCCGTCGCTGTCACCGTCACGGGCAGGTGCTCGAGGCCCCGCAGGGTGACGCTTTGGCGCCACGGCGGCTCTGGGCCGTCGAGCTCGATGGTGGCGAACCGCTCGAGCATCCGGCCGAAAACGATCTGTCCTTCGACACGAGCCAAGTGTGCTCCAAGGCAGTGGTGGATGCCCCATCCGAAGCTCAACGGGTTGTTCGGGTGGCGGGCGACGTCGAACACATCGGGGTGCTCGAACACACCGGGGTCACGGTTCGCCGCACCGAGGAACGTGACCACCGAGGTTCCAGCGGGAACCGGTCGACCGGCGATGTCGGCATCGACGAGCGCAGAGCGGGCATCGAGCTGGACGGGGCTCTCGTAGCGCAGCATCTCCTCGACCGCGGTCGGCAGCAACGACGGGTCGTTGCGGAGACGGCGGGTCTGATCTGGGTTGCGTAGCAAGCAGAGGGTGCCGTTTCCGATCAGGTTCGTAGTCGTCTCGAAGCCGGCGCCGAACAGCAGGATCGCCGTCGAGACCATCTCTTCCCCGCTGAGCCGGTCGCCGTCGGCGTCCTCGATGGCGATCATCGCCGAGATCAGGTCGTCCGACGGCTCCCTCCTCCGCCGGACGACCAGGTCTCGGAAGTAGGCGCCCATCTCCGCCATGGAGCGCTCGGCTAGCCGGAGCGCTTCCACGTCGGGGGACGCCTCGATCATCGCAGTGGACGCCCGGACCAACGATCGGAACTGGTCACGGTCCTCTTCGGGTATTCCGACCAGCTCGCCGATCACAGCAACCGGGAACCGGAACGCCAGAGCATCGAGCAGGTCGGTCGAGCCGGCGTCGGCAACTGCGTCGAGCAGAGGATCGAGGAGCTCGACCAGTCTCGGCCGGAGCTCCTCGACACGGCGCGGGGTGAACGCCCTCGAGACCAGTCCGCGCAGCCGGGTGTGCTCAGGCGGATCGGCGAACAGCATGTTCTGCGACGAGCGGCGCATCTCGCCTGACCGATCCGCGACCTCCGCATCGGCGAGCGCGCCCATCATCGACCCGTTGCCCCGGCCGAACCGCGGATCGTGCAGCACCTGCTTGGACAACTCGTAGCCGGACAAGAACCACACCCCGGTCGAAGGCGACTCGTGAACGGCCGCACCGGCCCGGAGCTGGCGGTAGAGCGGATACGGATCTGCCCGCCCATCGCCACCACCGAGCACCTCGAACACGAGGCGGTCCGCTTCGGTCGGTTCCAACACATCGACAAGAGGTTTAGATGCCACGTCCAAGATGGTAATGGAGGTGCAGACCCGTCGCACCCTCATCTCGAGCGGGGTGGACGAACGGCTCAGCCCCCACCGCAGAGGTCCCGATGACGCCCGATGTGACGATCGCCAGCACGACCGGGATGCGGCCATGACCCGCTCGCTCGACGCATTGCGCACCTGCCCGCTGTTGCGCACTGAAGCCGCCGGGACACTCCGGCGTCTCAGCCGCCAGGCCGAAGTGTTCGACGTAGCTGCGGGCCGAATGCTGCTCGTCGAGGGCGACCCGAGCAACGACCTCTACCTGGTCCTCGACGGCGCCGTCGTCGTTCACTCCCACCACCGGCAACTCGCCTACCTTGCACCCGGCCAGCTCGTCGGCGAGATCGGGGTTGTCACCGGTCGCCCACGGTCGGCGTGTGTCGAGACCATCGCCCCCTCGCGCATCATGCGCATCAGCGGCGGCCAGTTCCGGTCTGCGCTCAAGGCATCGAGCACGCTTCGTGAACGGACAGGTGAGCTGTTGGTTGTCAGGGGTGCGGCCTCTGCGGAGTCAGCAACTGGGATCGGTAGAGAAGCGTCACGGTCGGGCCGTCAGACTCGGATGCGCTGACCTCGAAAGGACTGTGGGTAGGTGTCCTCGCCTCACGGAATGGCTACCTATCTCGACCCCCGGCCTCATGGCTGCTGACGGGCCATGGAGGCCGACCCTCTGCTAGCGCTCCCGGTTGGCGTGGTAGCGGAGGGCCATGGCCTCGCCATCGCCGAACTGGTTCTCGTTGATGCGAAGACTGACGCCTGCTGGCGCCAAGAACCCGGGCCACAAGGTAGCGAGCTCATCTGCGATGAGCTCGACCTGATGGCCACGGATCTTCGGCATCGTCACCACCAGTTCGTTCTCGGCGCCATCGCAGGTCAACGTCGCGGCGTGGCCAGTGAGGCGTTCGAGGTTGTACTCGTAGTACTCATGCTCGGGTGCGAGTCGCTTCACCCAGTCGCGCTTCTGTGATCGTCGCAAACCCCAGCCTCCCGGCCTCGTGATTTCGAAACTGCTCAGCCGAGGCTCTGCTCACCCATCGACACGCAGCCCCTCCCGGCCGCTCGCTCGTGCATGATCGACCCCAGTTGCCACCGAACAGCACAGCGGGACGCATGTCGCATCACACCAAACCCGGGGCTTCAACGTAAAGTCTAGATGCCACGTCTAAGATGCGTCGAGCCGGTCGGCTATCGCAGAGCCGGCGTACACCGAGCTTGGTTGCTTAGCGTTTACCGGAGGACTGATGACCCTTGATCCCGAGTCGCTCACGATTGTGAGCGTCGATGACCACCTCGTCGAACCGCCCAACATGTTCGAGGGGAGGCTGGCCCGCAAGTACGCAGACCGCGCACCACGCGTGGTCGAGCGCTCCGACGGGCGCGAGATGTGGCTTTTCGAGGGCGTCGAGATTCCGAACTTCGGCCTCAATGCCGTGTCGGGTCGTCCGCAGGAGGAATACGGGATCGAGCCGACCCGCTTCGACGAGATCCGCAAGGGATGCTGGGACGTCGATGCCCGTATCGACGATATGAACGCTGGGGGGATCTTGGGCTCGCTGAACTTCCCGTCATTCCCGCAGTTCTGCGGTCAGATCTTCGCCAACACGGAGGACAAGGAACTCGCACTCGCGGTGCTCCAAGCGTACAACGATTGGCACATCGAAGAGTGGGCTGGCGGCGCGCCGGGCCGGTTGATCCCTTTGTCGCTGGTCCCCTACTGGGATCCTGAGTTGATGGCCGCCGAGGTGCGCCGGGTGTCGGCCCTGGGCGTACGCGCGGTCACATGGTCGGAGAACCCTGAGAAGATCGGCGTGCCCAGCTTCCACAACCCGCACTGGGATCCGTTCTGGCGCGCGTGCGACGAGGTCGGGATGGTGATCTGCCTCCATATCGGGTCGTCCTCCGCTGTGAAGCTGTCGAGCGTCGAAGCACCCTTCACTACGATGTTGAACCTGCAGCCCACGGCGGTCATGGACACGGCAGCTGACCTGCTGTGGTCGCGGGTCATTCAAGAGTTCCCCAACATCCGCTTCGCGCTTTCCGAGGGGTCCATAGGCTGGATCCCGTACCTGCTCGAGCGCGCTGACTACGTGTATGAGAACCACGACCGCTGGACTGGGTCGAACTTTGGGGGCCGTCTCCCATCCGAGGTTTTCCGCGATCACTTCATCGCTTGCTTCATCACCGACTCCGCAGGCCTCCGGCTGCTCGACCTCATCGGACCCGAGATCGTCTGCGTTGAGACCGACTACCCGCACTCGGACTCGACCTGGCCCGTGAGCGCGGAACGCCTGGCCGGGCAGCTCGCGCACCTTCCCCGCGAGACTGTCGACGCAATCACACACGGCAACGCGGTGCGCCTCTTCGGATTCGACCCGTTCAAGCATCATGCACCTGAGGACTGCACGGTCGGGGCGCTGCGGGCGAAGGCGAGCCACATCGACGTAGGCCCCGTGGCATCGCGAGGTCGGTTCGTCGCTCCCGAGCGACCGCTCACGTTGCTCGACATGCTGTCTCGCGCTGAGCATCCACTGCTCGACAAGCAGGCAGCCAACGAGGGACTAGGCACAGCCGAGGAGTCCGTATAGGCCTGGCGAAATCCCGCCGCATCCTGAAGGCGATGTGCGGTCACCGTTCAGAGCCTGCGCCTGATAGCGATGGCGGAGATCAGAAGGTGTCGAGCTCGAGACGGAGGTGTTCGAGGCCGTCGCGAAGCACGTCTTGGAGCAGCGCGGTGAGACGCATTGCTCGGCGGGCTGGTCCGAGCTCTAGGTGGGTCCAGATCTCCGTGCCGGGATGGAGGTACGGGTGAGCGCCAGGTTGCATGACGGCACGCACGGTGAGGTGGGCGCGTAGCCAGACGTCGCCGGTAGTCCCGATCACCAAGAGCGCACCATCGTCTGGCAGCCACTCCTCGTGGGCAAGTTCAACGACCAGGTCGCCTCCCGCTGAGGCGATCGTCGTTTGGGATCCCGCGCGCTTGCAGCCGAACCAGCCTGCGATCGCAACCGGCCCGTTCAAGCACTCGAGGGCTTCGCGGAGAGGACAAGCCACGACGATGTGCTCATCGAGCCAGACGGAACCGTCGGTCATGCGGCCCCCATCAGACTCGCAGCGCGGCGCTGACGTCGCACAGACAGGGGACGGCCCTCAACTGGGGTCATCGGGGGCGGCGCTACCAGATTCCGGAGGAACGACGAGCACGGGTCGGTCGCACCGTTGCACGAGACGCTCGCTCGTGGACAGGTGGGATCCGAAGCGGCGCCGGGCGCTGCGTCCGATGGCGACGCAGATGGCGTCGTGGTCGGCTGCAGCCCGGGCCAGCTCGGTGACCGGGTCGCCGTGGCGGACCTCGAACTGCCACGGGGCATCGACGCCGGCGAGGACCACCTCGCAGTCGAGGTGGCAGCGATCCGTGAGCGCGTCCTCAGCGACGGCGATCTCTCCGGCGTAGCTGACGTCGGAGGGAAGGCGGAGGGGATGGGCGCGAACGACGTGGATGGCGACGATGCGGTTGCCGGCCAGGGCGGCCTGGCGACCTGCGGCTGCGAGCGCCACCAGGGACTTGTCTGACCCGTCGATGCCCACCACGACAGCTAGCCGGTCCACGGCCTCGCCCCTGTGTCCTCGTTCGACGCAGACGGGGACTCCGGTTCAGGCCATCCACTGGCGGCGCGCGTCACCGGGGGCCTCCACCGGTGTCGATGACGCCGGTCATGTTGCCGCTGGACTCGCCGGGTGCAGCGGCCTCGGCTCCGGTGGACTCCACGTTGGGGTGGTTGGAGCCGCTTCGGGCGGTGTGGTTCACCGAGAGATCGGGCACATCGGGTCGTGGAGCGGTCTGGTCGCCCGCATGCAGGCGAGGTTCTGCTTCGGCTGCGGTCTTGGGGCCTCGGAGTGCGGTGAAGACGGCTGCGGCAAGGGCGAGTCCTGCGCCGAGGTACAGCGCCGGGGCCATGCCGTCGACGAAGGCCTGCCGGGACGCATCCACCAGCGCGGCTCCGCCAGTGCCCATCTTCCCGGCCACGGCCAAGGCACCGCCGATGCCTGAAGTCACGGGTTCGGCGACCTCCGGCGGCAGGGAGGCGACGGTCGGCTCGATGTTCGACCGGTAGGCGGAGTTCAGGACCGAGCCGATGAGGGCGATGCCCACGGCACCGCCCATCTCGCGAACCGTGTCATTGAGCGCGGAGGCGACACCTTGTTTCTCCTCGGGGAGCGAGGACGTGATCGCAGCGGTGGACGGGCTCATGGCGAGTCCGACACCGGTGCCGAGCACCAAGATGCCCGGGAGCACCGACAGGTACCCGCCATCCGGATCCGCAAGCGTCGCAAAGAGGACGAGACCCCCGGCGAGCAGCAGCATGCCGGTGACGAGGGTGCGCCGGAACCCGATCCGTTCGGCGATGGTCGGCGCGATCGTGGAGAGCGGCATCATGATCAGCGCCATTGGCAGCAACCCTGATGCTGCCTTCAGCGCCGAGTAGCCGAGGACGGCCTGGAGGTACTGCACCAGCACCAGGAACAGCGAGAACATGACGGCGAACACCACGAACAGGTTGACCGAGCCGGCGGCGAGGCCACGGACGGCGAAGACCCGCACGTCGACGAGCGGGTGTTCCCGGCGGAGCTCCACGAGCACGAACGCTACGGAGCCGACCAACCCGGCAGCCAGCGCGGCGATGGTGAGGGGATCGGTCCACCCTCGCTCGGGTCCCTCGTGGAACGCCAGTACGAGCCCGCCCACTGCGAGCGCGGAGAGGAGAGATCCGGCGATGTCGAATCCTGCCTCGGTGTGCTCGACGGAGTGCGGGACGAACGCCGTGGTCAGCACGAAGGAGACGGCGGCCAGCGCGATCGGTAGGGCGAAGACCCACGGCCAGGTGGCGTTGTCGATGATGGCTGCCGAGGCGAATAGCCCGATGATGCCTCCTGCACCTGCGAAGCCCGCCCAGGTGCCGATGGCCTTGGCTTGGTCCTCGCGAGGAAAGCTCGTGGTGATCACCGACAGGGTGACGGGCATGATCATCGCAGCGGATGCGCCGGCGAGCACTCGCAGCGCGATGAGCACGTTCGGCTCAGTCGCGAAGGCGGAGGCGAGGTTGAGGAGCGAGAACGCGACGAGGCCGATCATGAGGACCGGCTTGCGTCCCCACCGGTCGCCGATCGCGCCAACCGGCATCAGCAGGGCAGCGAGGGCGAGGGTGTAGCCGTTGATGATCCACAGCAGCTGGCTCTGCGACGCGTCGAGATCTTCAGCGAGGGCCTGCTGCGCGACGTTGAGTCCCGATACCGATGCGACTACGGCCACGAGCGCGACGCACATGGCGGCGAGGATCAGCAGTCGCCGTCGCGGATCCACGATGACCTCATCGTTGTGCGCAGGGGCCTGCGCCGGCGGTCCGGTTCCGGTGGTGGTGGTCAACAGCGCTGCTCCTGGTGTGGTCGATCTCGTCCCCGAGTGCGACCTGGCTCACGGGGCCGCCTCACGAGGTTCCTCGCTAAGTCTAGACGCGAGGTCTAAACAACGTCTATAACAGCGGGGAGGGGTTGACTGCCATCGATCGCGGAGGTGACGCATGAGGGAAGTCACCGGCAGCGTGGCTGCCGCGCTGCCCAAGGCCGCCGCCGTATTCGCAGCCCGCGGCCTCGACGGCACCCGCATGGAAGACATCGTCGACGCGACAGGCGTCCCGCGCCCCACCCTCTACTACTACTTCTCCTCGAAGGAGGAGATCCTCGCCTGGCTCCTGCGGAGCCTCCTCAGCGACCTGGCCGTTGACGTCGCGTACATCGTCGGCCGCGACGAGCCCGCCCGCGACCGACTCGGCGCCATCATCGCCGCCTACCTCCAGCTGTTCGCCGACCACCGCGACCTGTGCGCCGTGCTGCTCACCGATCTCGGGCGCATCACCCGCATCCCGGTCCTGGCCGACGCGACCTGGGCAGCGTTCCACGAGCCTGTCCGCAAGCTCCTCGACGACGGCGAGCACGACGGCTCGCTCTGCGGCACCGACGACGACCTGACCGCCTCGGCCATCTACGGAGCCGTGACCATGGTCGGGCTCCACCACATCCTCACGGGCAAACCCGTCGACCCACCCGCCATGTCCCAGCGACTCGACCACCTCATCTTGCACGGCCTCACTCCCGCCCCCGAAAGGACCATTCGATGACCACCACTCGCCTGCGCTACACGAACGACGAACTGCTCACCGACCCGGCGTACGCCGAGCGCATCGAACGCGACGGCGTCCTCCTGCACGGCGGCTACGACGCCGACGGCCAGTACCTGCCACCCCGGTCCACGTTCCGGCTGCAGGCGATCGCTGCGTGGACCGGTCAGCTCGCCGGCGCTGGCCACCCGAGCCGAGTCATCGAGCCGGACGCCGTCGACCGGGCGTTCGTGCCCAACACCGAGCAGGCGAAGATGCTGCTCCGCAACGGCGCCACCGGGGCGATGACCCGGATCCTGACCCTGATCGGGGTCGTCGAAGGGTTCGGCAACGACGGCATCAAGCTCATACCGGCGATGGACCTCCAACAGTTCTTGGTCGAACCGATCGACGACACCTGCTTGGGCCACCTCTTCAAGGGTCTCCTCGAGGCCCACGGCAACGACGAGGCCGGGCGAGGCAACGAAGCCGGCCACGACCAGATGTGGTTCGCAGTCCGCAACGCAGCTCTGGCAGACCCGCCCGTCACGCTCGACATGTTCGAGAACCTCCCGATCGCACCCCCGCCCGGCTACCAGGGCCCGGCGAAACCTGCCCCAGAGGCGATCACCGTCGGCGGCATGCTCGACGGGCTCCGCGACGACGTCGCTCCTGAGCTGCAGCTGCTGGTGCGGGCCATGCTCCAGATCCTGGTGATCGAGCTGCTCGCCTACCACACCTTCGCATGGGCCTCGGAGGTCCTCGGCGACCCGGCCTGCAGCGCCGACGCCGACTTCGCCCGGGCGACCATCGACCACATCCGCACCGACGAGGACATCCACGTCGGCTACCTCCAGTGTGGCCTCGCCGAACTGGCCACCATGACCGTCCAGACCACCGGCGGCGGCACCATCCCCGGGGCCGACCTGGTCGACGCCGCCTGCCGGTCCGCTCTGGACAACCAGACCGGCGCCCGCTTCGACCGCATCCTCGACTACCGCCTGGCGCAGGTACGCGCCGAGCTCGCAGCCCACGAAGACGGCCAGCGGCTCACGGCCGAGTTCGACGCCCTTGCCAGCCAACCCGCCGAAGCGCTCAGGTGAAGGCCAGGCTCAGCCGTCCACCCGTGGTGCCCTGGCAACGTCTCCATCACACCGTCCGCCCCGATCCCTCGATCCCGGAGATCACTCTATGAGCCGACCACCCGTCACCGACTGGGCCACCGACTTCGACCACCTCGACCCCGCGTTTGTGGCTGACCCCGACCGCATCTACGACCAGCTGCGCGACGAGTGCCCGATCGCGCACACCGACCGCTACCACGGCGTGTGGATCCCCACCCGCTACGACGACCTCGCCACGATCGCGCATGACCACCAGCACTTCTCGTCGCGCACGATCTTGATCACCGATCGGGTCGAGTCGCCCACAGACCTCGGGTTCCACGCCCCGCCCATTACCGAGGACCCGCCATACCACAGCGACATCCGCCGACTGCTCCTACCGATGTTCTCGCCGACTGTCGTCGCGGCCTACGAGCCCATCACCCGAGCGCTGGCCAACGACCTCATCGACGGGTTCATCAGCAACGGGCAATGCGATGCAGCCGCGGACTACGCCCAGCACGTCCCCATCAAGGTCATCACCCGGATGCTCGGGATCCCCGACAGTGACCACGCCCGGTTCCGCGACTGGATCCACCGCCTCATCGAGGAGAGCCCTCTGGCGGGCGACGCCTCCTTCGACGCCATCTTCGAGATCGGCGGCTACCTCGCCGAACACGTCGCCGATCACCGGGACACACCCCGCGACGACATCATCACCCACCTCCTCGACGCGCACATGCCCGATGGCCGCACCCTCGAGGACCGCGAGATCCTCGGTGTGTGCCTCCTGCTGCTCCTCGCCGGGATCGACACGACCTGGTCCGCCATTGGATCGTCGCTGCTGCACCTCGCCACCCATCCCGACCACCGCCGGCGCCTCGTCGCCGAGCCCGGCCTGATTCACTCCGCCACCGAGGAGTTCCTGCGGGCCTTCGCCCCAGTCACCATGGCCCGCGAGGTCATCGAGGACACCGTCGTCGGCGGCTGCCCGATGCAACGCGGCGACCGGGTGCTGCTCCCGTTCCCGTCGGGCAACCGCGACCCCGACGCCTTCGACCAACCCGACCAGGTCATCCTCGACCGGGCGGCCAACCGGCACTTCGCCTTCGGGGTCGGTATCCACCGCTGCTTGGGGTCCAACCTCGCCCGCATGGAGCTGCGGGTCACCATCGAGACGTGGCTCGATCGGATCCCCGAGTTCTCGCTCACCGACCCCGACGCCGTCACCTGGTCTGCCGGCCAGGTCCGGGGTCCCCGCACCCTGCCCCTCACCTTCCCCGAACCGTAGGAACAGCCCATGAAGCTTGACGTCATGACCGGAGGGCTGCCGCTGCGCTCGATGCAGCACCTCGCCCAGCACGCCAGCGACGCTGGATTCGCCGGCTTGGTGATCACCGAGGCCGGCCGGACCGCGTACCTGTCGTGTGCCGCGGCTGCTCTCGCCGTGGACATCGAGATCCTCACAGGCGTCGCCGTCGCGTTCCCACGCAGCCCGATGGTGACTGCGCAGACCGCATGGGAGCTCGCCGATGTCAGCGACGGCCGCTTCCGGCTGGGGCTGGGGACCCAGGTCCGCGCCCATATCGAGCGCCGCTACAGCTCGACGTTCGACCCGCCCGGGCCCCGCATGCGCGACTACCTCCTCGCCGTGCGCGCCTGCTTCGAATCGTTCCGGACCGGCGCCCCGCTCGACCACCACGGGCCCCACTACGACCTCAGCCTCCTACCCGCCATGTGGTCACCCGGCCCCATCGACGCACCCAACCCGCCCATCGACCTCGCCGCAGTCAACCCCTGGATGCTGCGCGCCGCCGGCCAGCACGCCGACGGCGTCCACGTCCACCCACTCAACACCCCCACCTACCTGCGCAGCACCGTCCTACCCGAGCTGACAGCAGGCGCAGAGGCCTCCGGACGCACCCTCGCCGACCTCGAGATCATCGTCCCTGCGTTCATCGTCGTCGGTGACACCCCCGACGAGCGGGCACGGTGGCGTGAGCTCGCCCGCATCCAAGTCGCCTTCTACGGATCCACCCCCAACTACTCGTTCATCTTCGACCAACTCGGCTACGACGGCACCACAACCGCCCTCCGCACCCACCAGAAGGGCGGCGACATCGCAGCCATGACCGCCGTCATCACCGACGACCTCCTCGCCAACTTCACCGTCGAGGGCACATGGGCCACCATTGCCGATGCCATAGCGGAGCGCTACGACGGCATCGCGACCCGGGTCGTCAACTACTTCGGGGCCATCGCCTGGACCGAAGAGCCCCGTGAACTCGGCCGCTGGCGCAACATCAACCGCGACCTGGCGTCAACTTGACCACCTCGAATGGTGGACAGGTGAACTCGCGGCTGTACCGCCTGGGCAGGTTCTCGGCGACCCACCCGTGGCGGGTCATCGCCGGGTGGCTGATGGCCATCTTGGTGATCGCCGCACTCTCCATCGCGTTCGGCGAAGCAACGACCGACAACCTGGAGGTGCCGGGGACACCGTCGCAGCATGCCCTCGACCAGCTCGAGGAGCGCTTCCCGGACCAGGCCGGAGGTCGGGCCGTCGCCGTGTTCGCCACCAGCAACGGCCGGATCGACGATCCCGCCAACGAGGCCGCGATCCGCGAGACCCTGGGGCGCATCGCGGCCCTCGATCGCGTCCACCAGATCATCGACCCCTTCGGGCCGGCCGCCCCGATCCTGCAGTCTCCAGACGGGACCGTCGCCTACGCCCAGATCATCTACGACGCCGGCGTCCGAGCGGTGCCCAAGGATCAGCTCGAAGCGCTGTTCGCCACCGCCGACCCTGCCCATGCGGCCGGCATAGAGGTCGGCTACGGCGGCCAAATCGTCGAGCGGACAGAGCCCGAACAAGCACGGACCTCGGAGATCATCGGGCTGATCGTCGCCGTGATCGTCCTGCTCGTGGCATTCGGCTCCGTCTTCGCCATGGTCGCCCCGCTGGTCGGGGCGATCCTCGGTGTCGGCGTCGGACTGCTCCTCATCCGGCTCCTCGCGACCGGCATGGATGTCATCTCCGTCGCCCCGACCATGGCGTCGATGATCGGGATCGCGGTCGGCATCGACTACGCCCTGTTCGTCGTCACCCGGCACCGACAACACCTCGCCGACGGCCTCGAACCCACGGAATCCATCGGGCTGGCCATCCACTCCGCGGGCCGCTCGGTCATCTTCGCCGGCGTCACCGTCATGATCTCGATGCTCGGGCTCACCCTGGTCGGCATCCCGCTGATCGCCAGCATGGGCGTCTCGGTCGCGATCACCGTCGCTGCCGCCGTACTCGTCGCCATCACCTTCCTGCCCGCCATGCTCGGCCTGGTCGGCACCAACATCGACCGGCTCCGCACCCCGTTCGTGCAGGTCCGAGCCGAGGTCGACCCCGACTCCACCACGGCGTGGAGCGCCAGATGGGCACGAGCCGTCACCAGTCGGCCGTGGGCAGCGCTCGCAGTCGGGGTCCCCTTCCTCCTCGTGCTCGCCATCCCCGCGCTCAGCCTGCGCACCGGATGGCCCGACGCCCGCAACCGACCCGAGGGATCGCCCCCGCGCGTCGCCTTCGACCTGCTCACCGACGGCTTCGGCATCGGTGCCAACGCCCCGTTGCTCGTGGTCATCGACCTGACAGACGCCGAACCCGACGCCGCGGAGACCATCACCACGCGGCTCGCGGACCTCCCGCAGGTCCAGCAGGCCACACCGGCCCTGCCGAACGAAGCGGGTACCAGCGCGATCGTGCAGGTCACCCCCTCCAGCGGCCCCGAAGACGAAGCCACCGCCGACCTGGTCCGTGCCATCCGCGCCGAGACCGACCTCGAGGATGACACCGGAGCCCAGATCGAGGTGACCGGCGCGACCGCCTTCTACATCGACATCTCCGAACGACTCAACGACCGCCTCCCCATCTTCATCGCCGCCGTCGTCCTGCTCAGCTTCGTCCTGCTGACCGCCGTGTTCAGAGCCCCAGTCGTCGCAGCCAAGGCCGCAGCCATGAACCTCCTAGGGATCTCCGCCGCCTACGGCGTGATCGTCGCCGTGTTCCAGTGGGGATGGGCCAAGGACCTCATCGGTCTCGAACAGACGGTCCCGATCATCTCGTTCCTGCCGATGGCCCTGTTCGCTGTGCTCTTCGGCCTCTCCATGGACTACGAGGTGTTCATCCTGTCGCGGGTGCGCGAAGCCTGGCTCACCGACGGCGACAACACGAAGGCCATCGTGCACGGCCTCACTGCGAGCGCACGGGTCATCACCGCTGCCGCCGCCATCATGTTCGCCGTGTTCGCCAGCTTCGTCGCCGGCGACAGCACCGAGATCAAGATGTTCGGCCTCGGCCTCGCCGTTGCCGTCCTGCTCGACGCAACCGTCATCCGACTGCTGCTCGTGCCCGCCACGATGCGCCTCCTCGGCGACGCCAACTGGTGGATACCCCGCTGGCTCGACCGGATCCTGCCGAACCTCGACATAGAAGGCGCCGAGCCCACCGCACACCTCAGACCACCCGACCAATCCGCCGTGGAGACCCCGTGAACCTTGACGAAACCCCCGAGCAGCTCGCCGCCCGCACCTACCTCGCTGCCGCGATGCAGGGACTCGGCCACGCTCTCGTCAGCCACCACGTGGACACCGCCACCGCAACCGAGATCGCCGAGGCGGCACGCAAGTACACCGCCGCCGTCCGGCACGGCCAACCACGAGACCGGGCAGCCGAGATGCTGACCAGCCCCCGCATCACCGCCGCACTCAGCGGGAAACGGGCGATCATCGAAGACGGCCAGGACATCGACCTGTTCCGCGACTCCATCGTGTCCGGACGCACCAACCCCATGGGCATCGGCGTACACGTCGTCCGACGAGGCGACACCGCAATCGCTACCACGACCCTCGGACCCGCGTTCGAAGGCGCACCGAACCGCGCCCACGGCGGAATAGTCGGCGCCATCCTCGACGAGACCATGGGCCACGTCCTACCCATCATCGGTGAGATGGCTTACACCGCAAGCCTCACCATCGACTACATCGGACCAGCGCCACTCGGCGTCGAGATCACCTTCACCGCTCGCCTACGAGACCGCGCCGACCGAAAGCTGTGGATCGAAGCCGTCGGCGAGTCCGCAGACGGCGTCTTCGTGCGCGCCGAAGCCCTATTCCTCGCCGTCGATCTCACCAAGTTCACTAACGCCGACCATGCCCCCCGCCCACCAGAGCCACGGTGAGGCCGAGCAGCCAGCACGACGGCCGCAACCAGCGATGACAGTCGACGGCAAGCGAGCTGCGTTCGCGCGGCTTGCTACGGAGCCGCAGCGGCCTCGACGCGCTCAGGTCGAGTCGCGGAGTCCGTGGCACCAACAGCGCCGTAGCCGTTCAGCCCTCAATCTCCTCGTCCCGCGGGCCGGCGGATCAGCTTGGCCCACCTCAGCGACGCATCTTGAGTCGTAACCCACCGCTCGCGGCGCCCTCACCGGCCAGTCCATATCCAGCACCGGTACTGCCCGACGAAATTCCACGCAACGCCGGGCTGCGGGAGCCCACGTCTCGGCATGGAACCTGTCAGTCCCCCGTGTCGGCCATCATCTCGATCGCTGTGACTAGTCGCTCCATGAGTTCAGCAAGCAGCAACTGATCTTCTTCATTGAAGTCCGCCAATGCGTGCTCGAGAAGGCCCACAGCTCGCTCACGCCCATCTCGATAGACAGCGAGCCCATCGTCGGTGCACGAGACTTGCACGGCACGTGCGTCGTGCGGGTCGACGGTACGGGCGACGAGACCGGCCGTCTCGAGCCGCTCGACCGCTCGCGTTACCGACGACGGATCGACCCGCATGAACTTCGCGAGATCGCCCATCCGGCATGGCCCTTGGTTCACCACGTACTCCAGGGCATCACCTTGCCCCTGGTCCAGCGGGGTCTCGAACCCGTAGAGCTGTCGGCGTATCGCCTGCGCAGCGGCCAGCCGTCGCAGTTCGCGCCAAGCCACGCCGACGCGCCGACCAGCGGCCTCTGGCGGCTCGTCAGGTCCCCCGATCGAAGTGTGGGTCATCGCCGCGTCGCTCCATTCTCACCGGAAATTGTTTGACCTCTACAAGAGATTACTTGTACAATACAAATGTGTCGGTCGGACTTTCAGCACCGCGAGCAGGGTCGGTCCGGGGGGCGGTGGTGGCCCTCCGGACAGCCTGCCTCACCGTCCGACGTCAACCCGATCGCCGGCGCCACGGGCTAGCCACAACGGCGGCGCGCATTTCGAACGGCGCCCAGCGGCATCCGGCCCTTTCCCGATCCTTAGAACAACGGCGACCCCTGGTTCAACGGCCGCCCGAGTCCATGGTGGCACGGTCCCGGTCGGCTTCCGGCTTCGCTACTCGCCTCGGCCGCCCCTCACGGGCCCACCAACCGGCGGGGGTTGTCGGAGCGCTCCCAGCCGACACACCTCGACGGTGTGCTCGACCCGGTTCACGAGCGGACCTCCAGCGTAGAGCCAGGGCCGTTCAAGCGGTCGAACGACGGGCAGCACGGGCCAACTGAGTTCCGTCGAGCTGATCGCCAAACCCCCACCCGTCCTACGAGGTCTGGAGAACTGCACATGGAGAGCGACGTTGCCGAGGCAGCACCGACACATCTGACCCACCGCCAGGTTCTCGTGGTGTTCAGCGGCATCACGCTAGGCATGCTCCTCGCAGCGCTCGACATCACGATCGTCTCCACTGCGCTCCCCACCATCGTCGGCGAGTTCGGTGGGCTCGATCACCTGTCTTGGGTCGTCACCGCCTACCTCTTGACCTCGACCGCATCGACGCCGATCTATGGCAAGCTTTCCGATCTCTACGGCCGCAAGATCATGTTCCAGGCCGCCATCGTCATCTTCCTCATCGGCTCCCTGGCCTCGGGTGTCGCCCAGAACATGACCGAGCTGATCGCCGCTCGAGCCGTTCAAGGGCTCGGCGCCGGCGGTCTCATGGCCATGGCCATGGCCATCATCGGCGACATCGTCTCTCCACGGGAACGAGGCCGCTACCAGGGCTACACCGGCGCGGTGTTCGCTCTAGCCAGCGTCGCTGGCCCCCTCGTCGGCGGGTTCTTCGTTGACAACCTGTCTTGGCGCTGGGTGTTCTTCATCAACCTCCCGATCGGCCTTGCGGCGCTGATCGTCACGAGTGTCGTGCTCCCGGTCAACTTCATCCGCCGCGATCACAAGATCGACTACCTCGGCTCGGCGCTGCTCGTCGGCGCGGTGACCTGCCTCCTACTCGTTACGGTCTGGGGCGGGAACCAGTACCCGTGGGGTTCGTCCACCATCGTGGGCCTCGGCTTCGCAGGCATCCTCCTCATTGGCCTGTTCGTCCTCCAAGAACGGCGAGCCGCCGATCCCGTCCTCCCCCTGCGACTCTTCAAGAACCAGGTCTTCACCGTCGCCAGTCTCGGTGGCTTCATCGTCGGGTTCGCCATGTACGGCGCCATCATCTACATCCCGCTCTACCTGCAGATCGTGAACAATGCGAGCCCCACCGAATCAGGTCTCCAACTGATACCGCTCATGCTTGGCCTAATCGTCGGCTCGATCGGATCCGGTCGCATCATCACCAAGACCGGCCGCTACCGGGCTTTCCCGATCGCCGGCATGGCCACCCTCACCATCGGGATCTACCTGTTGTCCCGCCTCAACGCCGACAGCGGCCGCGTCGTC
>DATMGQ010000252.1:0-4473 GCA_035555395.1 Acidimicrobiales bacterium | reverse complement strand
ACGAATCAGCGACAGGGCACGAAGCCAGTCAGAGGGTGGGTCAGACCCGACCCCGACCAGGAACCCCTACATCCTGAGTGTCAGAGGCCCCCGGTAGGGTGGCCGCGATGCCTGATCTGCCGTCTGACGCCGAGCTCCTCGAGGGGCTGAACCCCGTCCAGCGGGAGGCCGTGATCCACGACGAGGGGCCCCTCCTCGTGATCGCCGGCGCCGGTTCCGGCAAGACCCGGGTGCTCACCTCCCGGATCGCCCACCTCATCCGCAGCGGGGTCTCGCCGTTCGAGATCCTGGCCATCACGTTCACCAACAAGGCCGCCCAGGAGATGAAGCACCGGGTCGGCGCCCTGGTCGGGCCGGTGGCCGAGAAGATGTGGGTGTCCACGTTCCACTCGGCCTGCGTGCGCATCCTCCGCCGAGACGGCCACCGCCTCGGCTACCCGTCGTCGTTCACGATCTACGACCAGGCCGACGCCGTGCGCCTCACCGGCTACGTCATCCGGGACAAGGGGCTCGACGCCAAGCGCTTCCCGCCCCGCTCGGTGCACGCCACCATCTCCGCCGCCAAGAACGACGACGTCGGCCCGGAGGCCTTCGCCGAGCGGGCCCAGGTGATCTTCGAGCGCAAGATCGCCGACGTCTACGCCGAGTACCAGGACCGCCTGCTCAAGGCGGGCGCCATGGACTTCGACGACATCCTCCGCAACACCGTCGAGCTGTTCCGCCGCGAGCCCGAGGTGCTGGACCACTACCGCCGCCGCTTCCAGCACGTCCTGGTCGACGAGTACCAGGACACCAACAAGGTCCAGAACGAGCTGATCCTCCAGTTGGCGGGCGAGCACCACAACGTCTGCATCGTCGGCGACTCCGATCAGAGCATCTACCGGTTCCGCGGCGCCGACATCCGGAACATCTTGGAGTTCGAGGAGGCGTTCCCCGACGCCACCGTCGTGGTGCTCGAGCAGAACTACCGGTCGACGCAGACGATCCTCGATGCGGCCAACGCCGTCATCACCAACAACCTGTCGCGGAAGCCGAAGGAGCTGTGGACCGACGAGGGCGACGGGCACGCCATCGTCCGCTACCACGCCGACACCGAGACCGACGAGGCGCAGTGGGTCGCCCACGAGATCGCCAAGCTGCACGACTCCGGCGACCACGTGTGGGGCGATGTCGCCGTCTTCTACCGGACCAACGGCCAGAGCCGGGTCATGGAGGAGCACCTGCTGCGGGCCGGCATCCCGTACAAGGTCGTGGGCGGCACCCGCTTCTACGACCGGCGGGAGGTCAAGGACGCCCTCGCCTACCTGAAGGCGGTCGTGAACCCGGCCGACGAGGTCGCGGTCAAGCGCATCTTGAACATCCCCAAGCGGGGCATCGGCGAATCGTCGGTGAACAAGCTCGACGCGTGGGCCGCCATGCACGGCTACACGTTCATGCAGGCGCTGCGTCGCGCCGAGGAGGCGGGCATCCAGGGCCGGGCCGTCAAGGGCATCGCCGACTTCCTGTCGGTCATCGACGCGTCGGCCGAGGTCGTGGAACAGGGCCCCGGCCCGCTGCTGGAGTCGGTGCTCAACCGGTCCGGGTACCTCGATGAGCTCCAGGTGGAGCACTCGGTCGAGGCGGAGGGCCGGCTGGAGAACCTGTCGGAGCTGGTCGGGTCGGCCCGTGAGGCCGAGTCGGTCGACGTGTTCCTGGAGCAGGTGAGCCTGGTCGCCGACTCGGACCAGATCCCCGACGACGACTCGCAGGTCGTGCTCATGACGCTGCACTCGGCCAAGGGGCTGGAGTTCCCGGCGGTGTTCCTGATCGGGCTCGAGGACGGGATCTTCCCGCACCTCCGCTCGCTGGGGGAGCCGGTGGAGCTGGAGGAGGAGCGGCGCCTCGCCTACGTCGGCATCACCCGGGCGCGCGAGCGCCTGTACCTGACCCACGCGTGGAGCCGGACGATCTTCGGGTCCACGCAGTACAACCCGCCGAGCCGCTTCCTCGACGAGATCCCCCAGCGCCTCGTGGAGTCGATCGACGGGAACCGCCGCACGTCGCGGTCGGGCAGCTGGTCCGACAGCGCGTCGATGACGTCGTCGGCGGCGAGCTGGGGCGAGCGGCCGTCGCGGCGCAGCGGCATCTCCTCCGAGCAGCGGCAGCGCAACCGCGAGCGCATCGTCGACCAGGCCATCGCCGCCGGCCAGCAGGCCGCGGCCAGCGCGCCGTCGACCAGCCCGTTCAAGGTGGGCGAGGACGTCGTGCACGGCAAGTGGGGCGAGGGCGTGGTGCTCGACCTGCAGGGGTCGGGCGACAAGACCGAGATCACGATCAACTTCCCGACGGTGGGCCAGAAGGTCCTGCTGCTGGCGTGGGCGCCGTTGAAGAAGGCCTGATCAGGCCGGCCCTAGGGTGGTCCCATGAGGCTCGCCGACCGGATCGACCTGGCCCGGGGCAAGGGGCTCACCCTGGGCACGCTGCTGGAGATGGTCGCGAGCGTGCACCCGAAGCGCACCCTCGTGACCGAGCCGGACGGCCGGACCCTCACCGCAACGGAGGCTGCCGAGCTGGTGGACCTGTGGGCTGGGGGCGTCGCCGCCCGCAGCGAGCCCGGTGACCGGGTCGTGATCGCCACCCCGAACGGGTACGAGCAGTTCCTGCTCACCCTCGCCGTCGCCCGGGCCGGGCGCCTGCCGGCACCTGTGAACGCGCAGATGGCTCCGGCCGAGGTCGACCACGTCGTCGTCGATTCCGGGGCCTCGCTGGTGATCCGCTCCGCCGACGACGTCGCCAGCGACGACCCGTTCGGCCCGGCTGCACCCGCCGATTCCAAGGACGTCGCCGCGCTCTTCTACACCTCGGGCACCACGGGCAAGCCGAAGGGCGCCGAGCTCACCCACGCCGGACTGCTCGGCGGGATGTCGATGGTGGCCATCGTGCCCACCGAACTGCACCGCGACGAGCTGGTGGTCGCCCTGCCCGTCGCCCACATCTTCGGGTTCGCGATCGTCGTCGGGGCGGCCGTGGCGGCCATCCCGGCCTACTTGCTGCCCCGCTTCAACCCGGTGGCCGTCCTCGACGCGATCGAGCAGCGCCGGGCCACGGTGTTCGCCGGCGTGCCCGCCATGTACCGGATGCTCGAGGAGGCTGGCGCCGAGGACCGGGACCTCAAGTCGATCCGCCTGTGGATCTCCGGTGCCGATGCGATGCCCGCCGACCTGGCCAAGCGGTTCAAGCGGCGGGGCGCCTCGGCCACGCTGCCGCTCATCGGCTCGCTCGGCGAGGCGATCTTCGCCGAGGGCTATGGCATGGTCGAGACCGCGGGCGGCGTCGCCATCCGGGTGTCGCCGCCGCTCGTGCCCGCGTCGATCGGCGGGTCGGTGGGGATGCCGCTGCCGGGCGTGAGGTTCAAGGTCGTCGACGAGGACGGCGCCGAGGTGTCGATGGGCGGGGTGGGGGAGCTGTGGCTCAGCGGCCCCGGCGTCCTCAAGGGCTACCACGGCGCGCCGGAGGCGAGCGCCGGTGCGCTCACCGACGACGGCTGGCTCCGCACCGGTGACCTGGCCCGCCGCGGCCCGCTCGGGATCATCAACTTCGAGGGCCGCATGAAGGACGTCATCAAGCGCGGCGGCTACTCGGTGTACGCCGTCGAGGTCGAGCAGGCCCTCGAGAACCATCCCGAGGTGCTGGAGGCCGCGGTGGTGGCCGTGCCCGACGAGCGCGACGGCGAGGTCCCCGTGGCTGCGGTCCGGCTCGCCGAGGGCGCCGACCTCGACGCGCTCGACCTGCCGGCCTGGGTGGCCGACCGTCTGAGCCGCTACAAGCAGCCGGTCCGCTACGTCGCCGTCGACGAGCTCCCCCGCACCGGCACCAACAAGGTGCAGCGGCGCGAGGTCATCGCCCTCGTCACCGGCGCGTAGCCATCGGGACGGTTCGCTGCGAGGCTGGACCGCCATGGAGCAGCGACTGTCCCTGATCACCCTCGGCGTGGCCGATGCCGCCCGGGCCAACGCCTTCTACGAGGCGCTCGGCTGGAAGGGCGAGACCCCCGACGACGACGTCTGGTTCTTCCAGGTGGGCGGCTTCGTCGTCGCGCTGTGGAGCCGGGAGAAGCTCGCCGCCGATTCGGTGGTCGACGACCGGGGCGGCTGGGGCGGGGTCACGCTCGCCTACAACACCCGCTCGCCCGAGGAGGTCGACGCGGTGCTGGCCGAGGCCGAAGCGGCCGGCGGCACGATCGGGCGCGCCGGCGCGCCCACCGAGTGGGGTGGGTACTCGGGGATGTTCCTCGACCTCGACGGGCACGCCTGGGAGGTGGCCCACAACCCGGGGTGGACGATCACCGACGACGGCGCCACCCTCCTCCACGGCTGACTGTGAGGATCTCGGCAGCAGCTCGCCCGTCGTGGTGGGCTGTCGGCTGGTGATCTCGGGTGTGACCCAACGACTGACTGGCTTCGTGCCTTTGACGGGACTTGTCCGTCCGGGATC
>DATMGQ010000251.1:0-6210 GCA_035555395.1 Acidimicrobiales bacterium | reverse complement strand
AGGCCGGGGCGGACGGCGTTGGGCCGGCTGCGCCGCCGGGCGGGCCGCTCGATGGCGCTGGTGCCGTCGGCGATGCGGGCGAGGTCGAAGAGGTGGGCGCGCTCGGCGTCGTCGAGCAGCAGCGCCCGGGCGATCGCCCCGAGGACGCTGGCGGAGGCCCCGGCGAGATCGCCCCGCTCGAGCTTCGAGTAGTACTCGACGCTCATCCCGGCGAGGGTCGCCACCTCGCTGCGGCGAAGGCCTTTCACCCGCCTCGTGCCGCCGTGGGGGAGGCCGACCTGCTCCGGGGTGACCTTGGCGCGCCGCGAGGTCAGGAACTCCTTCACGTCGCGGCGGTTGTCCATGCCCAGCAGGGTACGGACGGCTGGAGCCGTGTGGGGTGCCCTGCCGGTACACCTTTCGGTAGGGCCTTCCTCGGGTGGGGCGCCGGGGGTTCACTGGGTCTCGAACCACCGATCTGAGGAGGATCACGATGCGTGGAGCTGTGATGCACGCCCCTGGCGACGTGCGAGTCGAGGACCGCCCGGACCCGTCCATCATCGAACCGACCGACGCCATCATCCGGCTCTCGGCCACCTGCATCTGCGGGTCGGACCTCTGGCCGTACCGCGGCGTCGAGGGGCTCGAGGGCGCCACGCCGATGGGCCACGAGTACTGCGGCGTCGTCGAGGAGGTCGGCAGCGCGGTCACGACGATCCGCCCCGGCCAGTTCGTCGTCGGCTCCTTCTGGGCGTCGGACGGCACCTGCGAGGTGTGCCGGGCCGGCTACCAGAGCGCCTGCGTGCACCGCGTGCTCATGGGCACCATCGGCACCCAGGCCGAGTACGCCCGCATCCCCCTGGCCGACGGCACCCTCGTCGCCACCCGCGAAGCCCCTTCCGCTGACCTGATCCCGCACTACCTCGCCGCCTCCGACGTGCTCGGCACCGGGTGGTTCGCGGCCACCGCCGCCGCGGTCGGCCCGGGCAAGACGGTGGCCGTCGTCGGCGACGGGGCGGTCGGCCTCATGGGTGTGCTGGCGGCCCAGCAGCTCGGCGCCGAGCGCATCATCGCCATGAGCCGCCACGAGGACCGCCAGAAGCTCGCCCTCGGCTTCGGCGCCACCGACCTCGTCACCGAACGTGGCGACGAGGGCGTCGCGCGCATCAAGGACCTCACCCGCGGCCTCGGCGCCGACTCGGTCATCGAGGCCGTCGGCACCCAGGAGTCGATGCTCCAGGCCATCCACTCCTGTCGGCCCGGCGGCCACGTCGGCTTCGTCGGCGTCACCCACGACGCGGCGATCGGCGGCATGGACCTGTTCATGTCCCTCGTCCACCTGCACGGCGGCCCTGCGCCCGTGCGCCGGTTCCTCCCGCACCACCTGGACCTCATCGACGACGGCACCATCGAGCCCGGCACGGTCTTCGACCTCGCCCTCCCGCTCGAGCGCGCTGCCGAGGGCTACACCGCCATGGACGAGCGCCGCGCCATCAAGACCCTCCTCACGCTCTGACCGCCCGCCAACCCAAGGAGCCCGACCATGACCGAGATCATCACCACCGCCGAGCAGGAGGCGGTGGGAGGTCCGCCCGAGTACTTCACCGGGCGAGCCACCATCCGCGGACCGTTCGCCCGCGAGGACCCCTCGCGGGTCACCGGAGCCATCGTGTCCTTCGAACCCGGCGCCCGCACCGCCTGGCACACCCACCCCCTCGGCCAGACCCTCGTCGTCCTCGACGGCACCGGCTGGACCCAGACCGAGGGCGGGCCGCGGCAGGCGTTCGGCGCGGGCGACATCCTCCTGTGCCCGGCCGACACGCGCCACTGGCACGGCGCGACCCCCGACGGCCCCATGACCCACGTGGCGATCCAAGAGGCCCTCGACGGCACCAACGTGACCTGGATGGAGCACGTCACCGACGACGAGTACCGCGCGGCCCCACCCCGAGGCTGACCACCGTCAGGGGTGGATGGGGGACCGGGCCGCGAGGTGGCGGAGGTCGCCGTCCTCGTCTCGGTGCGAGCGGACCTCGGTGAAGCGGCGGCGGGCCAGGGCCGGACCGAGGCGCTCGTCCTGGTCGCCACCGAGCTCGAGGACGAGGTGCCCTCCCGGTCGGAGCAGGCGGGCGGCGGCACCGATCGCCCGATCCAGGACCTCGGTGCCGCCCGGGCCGCCGTCGAGGGCGACGGCCGGCTCGTGGGCCTGCACGTCGCGGGGGAGCAGGTGGAGGGTCTCGGTCGGCACGTACGGGACGACCCCGGTGACGACATCCGCGCGGCCGATGACCTCGCTCGGCAGCGGTTGGGCGAGGTCGCCGAGGCGGGCGTCCACCCCGTTGGCGCGCGCACAGGCCACCGCGGCGGGATCCACGTCCGATGCCACGACGCGGGCGGTTGGCCGGCGGCGTCCGAGGACGGCGGCGATGGCGCCGGACCCGGTGCAGAGGTCGACGGCGACCCCGCCGGGAGGGAGCAGGAGGACGGCCGCCTCGGCCAGCGCCTCGGTCTGGGGGCGCGGGACGTAGACGCCGGGGTCGACGCGGATGGTCTCGCCGCAGAAGGTCGTCGAGCCGGTGATCCAGGCCAGGGGCTCGCCCGTGCGCCGGCGAGCGACCAGGGCCTTCAGCTCATCGGCGTCGTGCGCGGCGGCGGCCAGCTCGGCGGCCTCGGCCTCGGGTGCGAGGAAGCCGGCGTCGGCCAGGGCGGCGATGGCAGCGTCGACGTCGGTGGCGCGGATCACGGCGCCAACGATGGTCGGTGGGGCCTAGCGGAGCGAGACGGGGAGGTCGTCGTAGCCGCGCAGGACGATGCGCTCGTTGTGCTTGGGGTCGCCGGCCCGCTCGATGTCGGGGAACCGTCGGACGAGGCGGCCGATGGCCTCCTGGCCCTCGAGGCGGGCGAGGGCGGCGCCGAGGCAGTGGTGGACGCCGGAGCCGAACGACACGTGCTCGCGGGCGTCGGGCCGGTCGAGGCGGAGCTCGGCGGCGTCGGGGCCGAACTTGGCAGGGTCGCGGTTGGCGGCGCCGAGGCAGGTCATGACCAGCTCGCCGGGAGCGATGGCGACGCCCTCGATCTCGATCGGCTCGAGGGCGATGCGCCGGGAGAACTGGACCGGGCTGTCGAAGCGCAGCAGCTCCTCGACGGCGTTGGCGTCGAGCGACGGGTCGTCGACGAGGCGGCGCAGCTGGTCCGGGTGGTCGAGCAGCGCGTTCACGCCGTTGCCGATGAGGTTCACGGTGGTCTCGTGGCCGGCGAGGAACAGCAGCATCACGTTCTCGAGGAGCTCGGCGTCGGTGAGCTGCTCGCCGTCCTCCTCGGCGTGGATCATCGCCGCCAGGATGTCGTCGTCGTCCCGGGTGCGCTTCCATGCGATGGCCTCCGCGATCACCCCGCGCATGTTGACCGACGCGGCGATGATCTCGTCGGGGTGCTGCATGGCGAGCAGCGGATCGAGGATCTGCGTGATGGTGTGCGACCACGCCCGCAGCTGCAGGGTGTCGCCCCCCTCGGGCATCCCGAGCATCTCGTTGATGACGGCGAAGGGGAGCGGGAAGGCCAGCTCGCTGATGAGGTCGACGGGCTCGCCGCGCTCGGCGAGGTCGTCGAGGATGACGTCGACCTGCTGGCCCGCGCTGGCGCGGATGCGCTCGACGGCCCGGGGCGTGAACGCCTTGGCGACGAGCTTGCGGATGCGCGTGTGGTCGGGCGGGTCGATGTTGAGGATGGCGAGGCTGCGCTCGATGGGCGGCGCCCCCTGCTCGGCGCGCCGTTCGTTCATCTGCTGGCGGCGGCTGAGGCCGCCGTCCATGTCGATGTTGCGCTCCTCGACGCTGGTGCCGGGCTTGCGGAGGAGGGTGTGGACGTCGGCCCACCGGGTGATGAGCCAGGGCCCGAGCGCGGACTTGCTGATGGGGTCGGCGTCGCGGATGGCCGCGTACTGTGCGTACGGGTCGGCGTAGAACCCCGGCTCGAACGGGTTCAGCCCGATCACGGTCGTCGGTGCCTGGTCGCTCATGTGCCAACGATACCGTGTTCGCAACGGTTGTTGCAGTAGGAGTGCAAAGAGTGGTCGATCGAACGATGCGGGGCGCCGCAGCCATCGTCGGGGTCGCCGATGCGGTCTCGCCCACCGGTGAGCTCGAGGGCTCGGTGCGGGCCCTCGAGGTCCAGGTCATCCGGGAGGCGCTGGCCGATGCCGGCCTCACCATCGCCGATGTCGACGGCCTGTTCAGCTGCACGGGCCCCGGGTGGGCGGCGTCGCTGGAGCTGGCCGAGTACCTCGGCATCGCACCCCGGTGGACCGACTCCACGCAGACCGGCGGGTCGAGCTTCGAGATCCACGTGCAGCACGCCGCTGCGGCCATCAGCCTCGGCCTCTGCGACGTCGCGGTCGTGGTCTACGCCGCCACCCCGAGGTCGTCGTTCAAGCGGGGCACGGGTGGCTTCGGCAGCCGCCAGGCGCTTCCCGGGCCCACCCCGTCGGCCGAGTGGGAGCAGCCCTACGCGATGCGCATGCCGATGGGTGCGTACGCCCTCGCCGCCAGCCGGCACATGCACGAGTTCGGCACCACCGCCGAGCAGCTGGCCCAGATCGCCGTCGACACCCGGACGTGGGCGACGATGAACCCGCGGGCGCGCCTCCAGGACCCCATCACCATCGAGGACGTGCTGGCCTCGCCGATGCAGGCCTCGCCGTTGCACAAGCTCGACTGCTGCCTCGTCACCGACGGCGCCGGCGCCGTGGTCCTCACGAGCGCCGAACGGGCCCGCACGCTCCGCAAGCCGCCCGCCCTCGTGCTCGGGACCGGCACCTGCCACACCCACGCCATGATCAGCGAGATGCCCGACCTCACCACCACCGGTGCGGCGGTGTCGGGCCCGCTGGCGTTCGCCGAGGCCGGCCTCACGCCCGCCGACATCGACGTCGCCCAGATCTACGACTCGTTCACCATCACCGTGCTGCTCCTGCTGGAGGACCTCGGCTTCTGCCCCAAGGGCGAGGGCGGGGCGTTCGTCGCCGACGGCGTGCTCGCCCCGGGCGGTGCGCTGCCGTCCAACACGAGCGGCGGCGGGCTGGCCTACACCCACCCCGGCATGTTCGGGATCTTCCTCCTGGTCGAGGCGGTCCGCCAGCTGCGAGGGGAGTGCGGCCCCCGGCAGGTCGAGGGGGCCGAGGTCGCCCTCGCCCACGGCAGCGGCGGCGTGCTCTCGGCCATGTCGACGATCATCCTCGGCACGGAGGCCACGGCATGAGCGACCCGCTGATCATCCCGGCCCCCGACGGCGCACCCGACCGCCAGCAGCCGCCCGTCTCGTCGGCGTCGGAGCCGTTCTGGGAGGCCACCCGGACGTGCTCGCTGGTCATCCAGTGGTGCCGGTCGTGCGAGCGGGCCATCCACTTCCCCCGCGAGGCCTGCCCGTCGTGCCTGGGGACGGACCTCGAGTTCCGCCCTGCCGCAGGCACCGGCACGGTCTTCGCCTGCAGCGAGATGCCGGCCCCCGGCAACCCGGGCATGAAGGGCCGGGCCCCGTACGTCGTGGTGCTGGTCGACCTCCCCGAGGGCGTGCGCATGCTGAGCAGCGTCGTCCGCTCGGACGGCGCCGAGGGAGCGGCCGAGGTCGCCGTCGGCGACTCGGTCCGCGTCGCCTGGGAGCCGCTCGCCGATGGCCGGCACCTCCCGGTGTTCGTCCGGGGCTGAACGGCCGATCGTCCGGAATCGGCGGCAGAGTTCGCCGAAGTCCGGCAAAGTTCCCAGGACTTCGCTGGAAACCGACGAGGTCTGGCACAATGGTTCGTCCCCATCGGTCGCCCCCGACCCCTGGAACTGGAGTCTGATGTCGTTCAAGGTCAACGATCGCGTGGTCTACCCCCACCACGGCGCCGCCATCATCAAGAAGAAGGTGAAGCGCGAGCTCAACGGTGAGACCAAGGAGTACTTCGTGCTCGAGATGGTCCACGGCGACCTCACGCTGTCGGTGCCGGTCGACAAGGCCGAGGAGGTGGGCATGCGCCCGCCGATCTCGAAGTCCGACGTCGATGATCTCTTCCGCCTCATCGCCAAGCGCGACGTGCGCGAGCCGGCCAACTGGTCCCGGCGCTTCAAGAACCACCAGGAGAAGATGAAGTCCGGCGACGTGTACCAGGTCGCCGAGGTCGTCCGGAACCTGGCCCTGCGCGAGAAGGGCAAGGGCCTCTCCACCGCCGAGAAGTCCATGCTGGAGCGGGCC
>DATMGQ010000250.1:0-33397 GCA_035555395.1 Acidimicrobiales bacterium | reverse complement strand
CGAGTACGGGATCCGGGTCATCGCCATCCAGGCCGGGACGATCCTCACCCCCATCTGGGGCAAGAACCCGCCGCCGCCCGAGGACACGCCCTACGGCGACGCCCGGGACTTCCTCCTCAAGATCCTCTCCCACCAGCTGATGAACAGCGGCGTGCCGGCCGAGACCGTCGCCGATGTCATCGCCGATGCGGTCGCCGCCGACGCGCCGCCGCTCCGCCACCTCGTCGGCGACGCCGAGCACCTCGCCGAGCTCCAGGCCAACCACGGTGACGACGTGATCGAAGCCTTCTTCCTCGACGGCGAAGAGTTCCGCCACCGCTACGCGGAGATGGCCGGCATCGACTACTGGGCCTGAAGGTCCACCCAACGGCCGCCGGCATGTCCGAATCACGCGGCTGACCAGGGGCGCGGGCTACGTTCTGGCGACCTTGGTCTGGGGAGGATCGGCGTGAATCCTGGAGAGTCGGCGGCCGCGGAAGCGGAACGAGCGCGGGCACGGGCGAGTCGGTTCCAGCGGAAGGCCAGCCAGGCGCAGTTCACCGCTGACAACTTCGAGAAGGGGGCGGAGGGCGAGCGCATGGTCGCCGCCGCGCTGGCCCCGCTCGAACGCAAGGGCTGGGTCGTCCTCCACGATCGGCGCCACCCTGCGGGCGGAAACATCGACCACATCGCGATCGGACCTCCCGGGGTGGCGATCCTCGATGCCAAGCGCTGGATCGACCCGATCACCATCACGCCCGATCGACGTCTGGTCGCGAGCAAGCACGACCACACCGACGTCGTCACCAAGCTCAACGACCTCATGGACATGGTCCGATCGATCTTTCGGGAGGACGGTGCTCGTGTGGCCGTCCGCGGTTGCGTCGTCCTCGCCGGCGACCGGGACCGGTCGAGGGAGGTCCGGGACCTCGGCGATGTGCGGATCCTCGGCGTCGACGGCTTGGGCGATGAGCTTCGCCGTACGCGTGGTGATCTGGACGAGGCGATGGTCTCGGCCCTGCGGGACACCTTGGCGATCACCTTCCCGCCCGTAGCGGCCCCGCTCCCGCCGCCGCCAGCGCCGGAGGGCGACACCGCGCTCGCAACCCCGTCGCCCCTGTTCGAGAAGGCGCAGAACTTCTACTACCTGCGTCCTTGGCGTCGAGCCGGCCACAACCGGCTCTACCTCCGCAACAGCGATGGCCTCACGCTGGGTTGGACCGACGTGAACACCGGGGCCAGGAGCGTCGACTGCACGGGGTCGGAGGCCAAGCTCGCGGAAGCGCTGCTCACGGCCGCAGACCCCACCGGCATGAAGCTGACGGCCTCGGACCTCCCCAAGGTGGCCACCCGACTCCGTGGCGGGAGGCTCCTCAGCAAGATCGCCCTCATGCACATGTCGGTGCTGGTCGGCCAAGAGTGGCGTCGCTACGACAAGCACCGGCTGTACGGCACCCTCATCGATCCGTCGGCCACCTCGTGGGAGCTCGGCTACGTCGACCTCAAGACCCGGACGAGCCACCCCAGCTCCGAGGGCAACCTCTCAGACACCCGAGGTCCGGCGAAGCGCTACCTCGACTACCTCCTGGTCAAGATGCCGCCCGACCCGCCGCCCAAAGCCAAGCGCTGATCGGCCTCGCGCCACTCGGATCGGGGCGCCTCGTCGTGGTGCTCTGAGGATCTCGGCCGCCTGGATCGCCCATCGAAGGTGGCTGTCAGACCCCTTCCGTACGGTTCGGTCCATGGATGACATCGACGGGTTGATCTATGGAGAGCGGCCGGAGGATCTGAAGACTGGGCTGCGTCTCATCTTCGGCTCGGGGGTTCAGCGCGCAGACGGCCGGTACCAGTGCATGGCGGACCTGACCGGTAGGGAGGGCCTCCCGCTGCTTCGGGCGATCTACCGAGCCGAGGCGGAGTTGTTGCTGGAGGAAGCGCGCGGCTTGGAGGCATCGGGCGGAGCACAGCGAACGCAGGCGGAACGCCAAGGTGTCGCCGTCGGGCGCATCGCCGAGCGCATGCTGTGGCCCGCAGCCTCGTGACCCGCGCTGGTTCCGCCGATCCCACTGGAAAGGAGTCGGTGGTATCGTGTGCTCATGAGTGGGACGTTCGCCGTGACCATGGGTGACCGGGGTCGACTCGTGGTGCCGCAGGAGCTCCGGGAGCGCGCCGGCTTGGCCTCTGGCACGCCCCTGGTCCTGGTCGAGGCCGAGGGCGGCGTCCTTCTGCTCACCCGTGCGCAAGCGAAGGCCCGCGTGCGTGCCTCGCTCGCTGGTCACGATCCCGTCGGCGAGCTGCTCGCCGAACGGCGGAAGGCAGCCAGTGAGGAGCATCGACGGTGACCGTGCTCGACGCGTCCGCCGTCCTGGCGTTCCTCAAGGGCGAGCCGGGCGAAGAACAGGTGGAGCAGGCGCTCGAAGCTGGAGCCGTCACCGGCGCGGCCAACTGGTCCGAAGTCGCGCAGAAGGTGCTGGCCCTCGGCGAGGACTGGGGCATGGCCCGGGCGCTGCTCGAGAGCTATGGCCTCGCCGTCGAGCCGGTGAGTGCCGCAGACGCGGAGCGTGCGGCCTCCCGTTGGGGTGCGGACTCCCACCTGTCGCTCGGAGACCGACTCTGCCTCGCGCTTACCGAACGGCTCGACGCCGAGGTGCTGACCGCGGATCGCTCCTGGGGAACCGAGGGATTCGTGCGCCAGATCCGCTGACCCTGGGAGCACGTCTGGCGCAGCCACGCGAGCATGGGCGGTATGGCTTCTTCCCCCTGGTTTGGTGTGCACACCGGTCTGCAGCGGACTTCGACCGATGAGCTGATCTCGTTGTGGAAGCGGATCGAGGAGCTGGGGCTCGAGTGGGCTTCGATCTGGGACCACTTCTATGCGGCTGATGGGTCGGGTGATCCGGACTGCCTGGAGGCGGTGTCGTGCCATGCGGCGCTCGCCGTCACCACGGAGCGGATCCGGTGCGGGTCGCTCGTGTACTCGGCCGGCTACCGGCACCCGGCGGTGCTGGCCAACGCCATCGCCACCATCGACCAGCTCAGCAACGGGCGGGCCGTCCTCGGCCTCGGCGGCGGGTGGCTCGAGGGCGAGTACCAGGCCTACGGCATCCCGTACGGCTCGCCGGGGGAGCGGCTGCGCCGGCTCGGCGAGTCGATCCAGTGCGTGCAGTCGCTCCTCAACGAGGACCGCACCAACTTCGAGGGCGAGTTCTTCACCATGACCGACGCCCAGTGCGTCCCGAAGCCGGTCCAGGACCACCTCCCGGTCTGGGTCGGCGGTGGCGGCGAGAAGGTCACGCTCCGGGTCGCCGCCCAGTACGCCGACGGCTGGAACCTGCCTTTCATCTCGCCGGAGGAGTGGGCCCGGAAGTCCGGCATCCTCACCGCCCACTGCGAGGACGTCGGCCGAGACCCGAAGGCGGTCACCCGCACGGTCAACGTCGGCATCGCCAAGGACGACGACGACCTCCGCCAGCAGTTCGACCGCATCGCCGAGTTCGTCCGCCCCGGGGTCCTCATGGGCGAGGGCCAGGAGCTCGTCGACCGCGTCGGCGAGTACATCGACGCCGGCGCCGAAGCCGTCATCCTCGCCATGCGCACCCCCTTCGACCTCGAAGCCCTCGACCGCTTCGCCGCGACCGTCATCCCCGCCTTCGCCGCCAAGTAGGCCCGGGTCGCGAATCGGGTCGTTCGTGCCGCATGGAGCGGCTCGGGTGACCTGATTCGGCGGGGCGGGCGCGATTTCGGGTCGTTCGGGCACCGCTGAGGTGCACAGGTGACCCGAAATCGGTGAGGTGGCGGGTTCCGGACGTGCCGCTCGACGGTGGTTGCCGGCGGGCGGTGGTGGGGCGAGCCTGGGGTGCATGGCTTCGGGGAAACGGCGCACGCTGCGGATCGCCGGAGCCGACGTGCCGTACCCGGAGCCCACGACGGTCGGCGCCTCGAACTCGGGCAAGGGCAACACCCGGGTCGACACGAAGCCGGAGCTCGCCCTCCGCTCGGCACTCCACCGCAGCGGCCTTCGGTTCCGCAAGGACCACCGGATCAAGCTCGGCGCGTTCGCCGCCCGGCCCGACATCGTGTTCACGAAGCGCAAGGTCGCGGTGTTCGTCGACGGCTGCTTCTGGCACTCCTGCCCCGACCACGGCACCCGCCCGAAGTCCAACACCACCTACTGGCTCCCCAAGCTCGAGGCGAATGTCGCAAGGGACCGCCGCAACGACGCCGCCCTCGAGGCCGAGGGCTGGAAGGTCATCAGGATCTGGGAGCACGAACCCGTCGAAGAAGCCGCCGCTCGCGTCCATGCGGCGCTGGACGAGGGGTGACAGGAGACGCCGTCGAGCCGGATCGGTAGCGATTTTCGATGGTGCCGGCCAGAGGCCGTCTTGCTGTCAGACCTCGTTCGTACGGTCCGGCCATGAACACCGACAAGATCCTCATCTACGGCGAACGACTCGGCGACTTGAAGGAGGCGTACGCCTGCCTTCCCGGGGCGGCGCGCAAGCCTCTGACGGCGGAGCTGGTCAACACGGTCGCCCCGTTCCTGCGAGCGATTCGTCGGGCTCGCGCCGAGGTGCTCCTGCACCAGGCAGATCGGGGCGGTCTCGGCTTCCTGGACATGACGGAGGCGGAGCAGGAGGCGGAGGCAGCAGGGCGGGTCCTGTTGGAGATGCTTCAGGTCGAGACCGACCCCTTCTTCCTCCGCTCGCATCCTGCGCTCGCAGGCATCGCTCGGCGCTGAGGGTCCAAGCTGACCCGCTCACCGGTATTCGTTTGTAATACAGTGGGACCATGGCGTGGTTGACCTCGATCTTCTCGACGATGACGATCCGTTCGAGGTCGACCGTCAAGCCGCCCACCTCTTCAAGCACGCAGGACTCGGCCTCGACGACGTCTATGAGGTGTGGCGGTCCGACCCGATCTTCTACCCCGCCGTCCCGCCGGCGGATTGGCTGATGGTGGCCGAGGTGGCAGGAGACGTGCTCGTGGTCCCGCTCGCGCCGCCGGACAGCGGACTCACCACGATGTGCCGGCCGATCGGTTGCTACAGGGCGTCGGTCGAGTTGGCGGCGCAGTACCGGGAGGACCGATGACGGAACGGAAGATGACCCGACCCGAGGAGCAGGCGTTCTACGAGCGGCCCGAGAACCAGGTTCCCCAAGGCTCAGCGCGTCGTCGCAAGCGGGCGAACCTCACCGAACTCGTCCCGGTCCGGTTCCCGCCGGAGACGATCGACGAGGTGCGACGCCTCGCTGATGCGGAGGACCGATCGGTGTCGAGCTGGATCCGTCAGGCCGTGCAGCGGGAGCTCGAGTCGCGCGCTGGCTGACCGGCGTCAGCGCTTGGGGCGTTGGCGTTCGAGGGTGTCGAGCATGAGGTCGAGGCCGGGGGCGAACTCGTTGGCGAAGCGGTAGTCCTCCCTCGTGACGTAGGCGGTGGCCATGGCGACGAGGTGGGGGAGGGCGCCTTCGGGGAGGCCGCCGAGGATCGCGTCGGCGAGGTCGCCTTCGTCCTCGCCGTTCTCCATCGGGAGGGAGAGCTCCTGGACCACGAAGCCGTAGACGTACGCGTCGATCATCGCGAACACCTGGGCTGCCCCTCGGATGTCGAAGCCGCCGGCGAGGAGGCAGCCGATCACGGCGTCGTGGTGCACGAGCGTCGCCATCCCCGGGTTGCGGCGCGAGTTGAGCAAGCCCACGGCCCACGGGTGGCGCAGCAGCACCTCCCGCAGCGACGCGCACCGGGCTCGCACCTCGACCTGCCACGGGCCCTCGGCCACCGGGAGGTGGACCTCGGCGAACACGACGTCGACCATGCCGTCGAGCAGCTCGTCCTTGTTGGCGACGTGGTGGTACAGCGACATCGCCTCCACGCCCAGCGACTGGGCGAGCTTCCGCATGCTCAGTGCCTCGGCGCCCTCGGCATCGGCCAGCTCGACGCCCGCCGCCACCACTCGCTCACGGCTCAGCGGCGGGCGCTTCCCTCGGGTCTTGGCTGGCGGCATGCGGCGGATCTCCGGACTGGGGGTGGCGCTCGGGCACCTTACGCTGTACGTTGACCTTACGCCGTAAGGCAACATCGCTCCCCCAAGCAAGGACCCCGCCATGCTCACCACCTCCCGCCCCGACGCCGCCGGGCAGACGACCCCGCCGCCCACCACGATGCAGGCCGTCACCGCCGACCGGTACGGCGACCCGGCCGACGTGCTCGCCCTGCGCACGGTCGACCGGCCGACGCCGGGCAAGGGCGAGGTCCTCGTCGACGTCGCCGTCGCCGGGCTCAGCCGAGCCGCGCTCCACCTCACGACCGGCACGCCCTACCTCCTCCGCCTCGCCGGGTTCGGACTGCGAGCGCCGAAGCACCCGGCCGGCATCGAGCTGGCCGGCACGGTCGTGGCGGTCGGCCCGGACGTGACCCGCTTCGCCGTCGGCGACGAGGTGTTCGGCTACGCCAAGGGCACCTGCGCCGAGTTCGCCGTCGCCAAGGAGGCGAAGCTCGCCCACCGCCCCGACGGTGTCGCGGTCGAGCAGGCGGCGGCCATCGTCGACTCGGCGTCGACGGCGCTCCAAGCCGTCCGGGACCACGGCCAGGTGCAGGCCGGGCAGCGGGTCCTGGTGCTCGGCGCGTCAGGTGGGGTCGGGTCGTGCGCGGTGCAGGTCGCCCAGGCCCTCGGCGCCCACGTGACCGGTACGGCCAGCACGGCGAAGGTCGACTACGTCCGAAGCCTCGGCGCCGACGAGGTGGTCGACCACTCGACCACCGATCCCCTCCAGGCTGCCGAGCCCTTCGACCTCATCATCGACATCGGCGGCAACCGCCCGCCCAAGGCCATGCTGCAGGCCCTGGGCGGGGAGGGCACGCTCGTGATCGTCGGCGGCGAGGGCGGCGGCAACCTCACGGGCGGCTTCCAGCGCCAGCTGCTCGCGCCGCTCCGGGCCGTCGGCGCCAAGCAGTCGGTGAAGACGTTCGTCACCAAGGAGCACCACCGCTCCCTGGACGACCTCGCCGCCATGGTCGCGGCCGGCTCCCTCCGCCCCGCCATCGACCAGACCCACGCCCTCGCCGACGCGGCGAACGGCCTGGAGCGCATGGAGGAAGGGCAGATCCGAGGCAAGGACCTCGTCGCCGTGCGCACCGCAGCAAAGGGGTAACCCGAGGCCGGCCGACCGGGTCTGACCGACGTGCTTCTCCCCCCGAGCGCCCTCCTCCGCCGCGACCTGAGCGTGGCCACCGCCCACCACGACGGGGAGGAGGTGCGATGAGCGACGACGGACCGCTGCACGGGCCGCACCGGCCCAACTCCCTGCTCGACAAGGCGGCCGAGCAGCTCGCCGAGGTCTTCGGCGTCGAACGGCAGCTGGACAAGCTGCTGTACCAGTCGGCCCAGGAGGTCGGCGGCGTCGAGTTCGCCAGCATCTTCAACCCGATCCCGACCGAGCGGCTCAGCGCCAAGCCCCGCCCCGACGCCATCAACCACGACCAGGCGTTCCTCCGTTCCAACCCGCTCAGCAGCGACGACACGGAGCAGGCGCTCGGCCTCCTCGAGATCCTCCACGGCCGGCACGCACCGGCCAACGCGGATGTGTTCGCCGCGTTCGCCGAGCGGGAGAAGTTCTTCGAGCGCCTCGCCGACGGGCAGTCGTTCATCTTCGTGGGGTCCCACCTGGAGTTCCAGGACGTCGGCTTCAACCTCGGCTACCTCACCCGGGCCGCCCACCTCCACGGCTTCGACCGGCTCGACACCCGCACGACGCTGATGATCGGGCGCCTCCTCGGCTACCTCGAGGTCATGGGCCTCAACGTCATCGACGACATCCTCCGCAAGGCGTCCAACGTCCTCAAGACGTTCCCGGTCAGTGGCGGTGAGGCGGTCAACGAGGGCGACATCACCGACGAGGACCTCAACCGCCGGGTCCGGAACTTCCGCAAGCGCCAGAACGCCCGCACCCGCGAGGAGTTCATGAACCTGATGACGTCGGACCACGGCCACCTCGTCATCGAGGCCGGCTCCGGTTCACGTGACGCCAAGGACGAGCACGGCTACATCGTCATGGAGCCCTTCGCCGGCGGCACCCGTGAGGACCTGTTCCTCGCGGTGCAGGCGGGCGCGTCGATCTACCCGGTCTTCGGTGACTACGGGAACACCGAGGAGCCGTCGGTGGTGGAGATCGGCCGGGAGATCACGCACCTCGCCAGCCCGCAGCACGCCCACTCGATCGGCGAGATCATCGCCAGCATGGGCAACCGGGCTCGCGGCGCAGCGGCCAAGGAGCACCCCGACGTCGCCCGCTTCCGCACCCCCATCCGCTACGGCAACTACGAGGGCAAGGACTGACCCTCCAGCACGCCCGGCGCCGACCTCACGCCCAGGTCGACCGGTCGCCCGCCGCGTCGGCGATCCGCAGGACGAGGTCTGGTCGGAGCATGGATGGCTGCGCGACCAACCAACGCGTCAGCTGGCGCCGCGTGAGCACGCGAACGTCCCCGGGTTGTGACTTCACCACGACGTCGTCAGCCAGGACCACGACCAGGCCAGTGACCGAGACGCTGCAGCCCGCCGCCCGTGCGAGGCGGCTCGCGGCACGCTCCGCCTCCCGTCTCGCATCCGGGACGTACGGCCGGTAGGAGCCGTTCTGGAGGAAGGTCCCCCCACCGACCCAGATGCGCCCGCTCAAGTTCTTGGTGTTGAGGGTGTAGACGCCAGCGGGTCCGACGACCAAGTGGTCGATGTTGGCACCCTTCGCACCAACGGGGAGATCGTGGAGGACGATCCAGGGAGGCCTCGGGAGGTTCGCAAGCTGACGGGCGACGCGCTCCTCCCCGGCCGCTCCTCGATCCCAGTTCCGGTCGGCGCCTGCAGGCCCGAACATGCGGGCCAGCAGTCCACGAGGTGGCGCAGCTGCCCGCAGTTCCGCCGCCTTCGCACGCGCGCTGGCCCCCGGGGCGTTGAGCTCGAGTGAGCCAGAGCCCTGGGTGGCCGGTGGCGGGGGAAGAGGCCGGCGGACCTGGGCGGGAGGTGGTGGAAGCATGTGCAGCACGGACTCGGTCCAACCGGTCCACGTGATCCCGTTCCAGTACCGGAACGGTGCGGTGCCCAGCGGATCCCGATACCAGCCGGGTGGGACACCCGCGTCGCCCGGCACGTGCGGTCCGCCGGTCATCTCGTCCGACCGCGGGCACATGCCGGGTGCCAGCTCGGTCGACGGATGCGGCAGCGGCCGACGGTGCTCGGCTCCATCGTCATGACCGCTCCGCCCTCCCGCTCCCAGCCGATCCGCCGGGCGGGAACGCTACGTGATCCCGCTCGGGTGCACGCCCGACCGGGCTCGAACGAGCGAGGCCACCCCCGACCGGGCAGGCTTGGGCGCCATGTGGAACGGGCGGCGGCGGACGGGATGGGCGATCGGGTTGGTCGCGCTCGTGGGTTTGGCGGGGTGCGGTGGTGGTGGGGACGACGACGCCACGACCACCACCGAGGCCGTCACGACGACCACGCCGACGAGCCCGGCACGGGACCTCTCCCGACCGGGGGTGGCCGTCATCGCCCACCGGGGTGCGTCGGGGTACGCGCCCGAGCACACGTCCGCGGCGTACACGCTCGCCATCGACCAGGGCGCCGACTACATCGAGCAGGACGTGCAGCTCACGAAGGACGGCCAGCTCGTCGTGCTGCACGACCCGTCGCTCGACCGCACCGCCCGGGGGCCGGCCGAGCAGTGCACCGGCTTCGTGTCCGAGAAGACGGTGGCTGACCTCTCCGCCTGCGAGGTCGGCAGCTGGTTCAACGAGGCCCACCCCGACCTCGCGGACCCGACCTTCGCCAGCCAGCGGATCCCGCTCCTCGCCGACGTGCTCGACGACTACGGCGAGGACGTCCGCTACTACATCGAGGTCAAGGCGCCCGACGACCAGCCCGGCATGGTCGACGAGCTCCTCGGGGTCCTCGATGAGCACGGCCCGGCGGACGACGACCCCGACCTCCCGCCCGTCGTGATCCAGTCGTTCAGCGCCGCGGCCCTCCAGCAGATCCACGAGCAGCGGCCCGACCTCCCCCTCGTCCAGCTGATCCGCCAGGGCGAGCCCGTCCCCGACGGCGCGGCCCTCGACCAGATCGCCACCTACGCGGTCGCCATCGGCCCGCCCAAGGAGGCGACCACCCGGGACCTGGTGGACGCCGCCGCCGAGCGCTGCCTCGACGTCCACCCCTACACGGTCGACGAGAGCGCCGAGATGGCCAGCCTCCTCGACGCCGACGTCGGCGGCATGTTCACCAACAAGCCCGACGTCCTGCGCAACCTGCTCCCCGACCAGCCCATGGACACCGGCCTCTGCCCCGCCGGCGCCGGAGGTTGACGACGGTCCCCGAGGGCGCGGGTCAGAAGACCTGGTGGTGGTCGCCGAGGATGAACTGCTCGGGGGAGAGGCCGTAGTAGTCGGTCTCGTAGCCGACGGTCGTGGTGGTGCCATCGTCGGCCACGGTCAGGTAGGCGGGCTCCCCGTCGTCGCCGGGCTCGTCGAAGCGCCAGATCCAGTACCCCGTGCCCTCGACGTCCGCGGTGCGGAGGAACTCGAGGTCGCCGGCCGTGAGCTCGTCGCCGTCGGGGACCTCGTCGGCCAGGTGGTCGAGGATCTCGTGGAGCGGCACCCGGCAGGACGCCGCCGTGTCGTCCGGGAGGCGGGGGAAGTCGATCGCCACGTGGACCAGGTCGGCGTTGTCGTCGGGCATCTCGTCGGCGCGGATCACCGGGTGATCATGGCCCAGCGTTCGGGGGAGCGTCAGCGGTCGAGGTGCTGGGGGCCGGCGGCGACGAGCGCACGCAGCTCCGCGGCGGCGACGGGTGCGTAGCCCCAGACGTCGCAGCCCACGTTGAGCTGCCGCTCGTCGACCTTCCACCGCTCGTGGACGTGGCCGTGCAGCAGCCAGCCGCCCTGGTCGACCGGGCGGTACGGGACGAAGCGGTCGTCGTCGTGCGAGTCGCCCCGGTAGGGGAAGTGGCACGCCGGCAGCACCATCCCGTCGCCGAGGTCGATCTCCGCATCGGTCACGATCTCGACGAACCCGGCCTCCCGGTACTCGTCGAGCCACCGCTCCCACTTCTTGTTCCCGGGCCAGCAGCGGTCGTGGTTGCCCGAGACGAGCCGCTTCTCCCCGTGGAGCCCGGCGACCTTGCGCAGCGACGAGTGGATCGGTCCGAGGGCGACGTCGCCCAGCACCCAGACCGTGTCGCCCGGCGCGACCCGCTCGTTCCACCGGCGGACGAGCTCGGCGTCCATCTCGTCGACGTCGGCGAAGGGGCGGTCGCAGTACCGGATGATGTTCTCGTGACCGAAGTGCAGGTCACTGGTGAGCCACAGCGTCACACCGCCTCCTTCGCCACCAGTCTGCCGAGCGGAACCCGTGGGCCCAGCCCGTACCGGTGTGGTGGGCTGGACCCATGCCCGGTACCCCGGACCCGACCCCGCCGACCGTCGTGGGGATCCACATCGCCCCGGCGACCCGCCTGCCGATGAAGTCGGTCGACTCGGTGGAGGCCGAGACGGGCAAGGGCCTCGTCGGCGACCGCTACCACGGCACCCGCCACCGCCACGTCACGGTCCAGTCCGCGGCCGACCTGGCCGAGGCCGCCGACGACCTGGGCTCGCCCGTGGACCCGGCCTCGACCCGCCGCAACATCACCATCTCCCACGGCGACATCCCGACGAAGCCCGGCGAGCACCTGGCCATCGGCGACGTCGAGCTCGAGGTCGTCCGCATCGCCGCCCCCTGCAAGCTCCTCGACGACGTCATCGGCGACGGCGCCCGCCACGCCCTCCGCCGCCGCGCCGGCACCGTCTTCCGCGTCATCGACGGCGGCACCATCGCCCTCGGCGACCCCGTCCACCTCCCCTGACCTCCGCCGGGCAGCCTCGACCTTCCTGTGCCACGAGTTGCGGTGCGACCACCAGCACAGAACGTCTGATCAGGGCGGGTCCGGACTCGGTCAGGGGGCGCAGAGGTGGACGGGCGGGAGGGTGGCTCGGTCGAGCCAGGCCCGCTCGATGGCGGCGGCGGTGGTGACCGGGGTGGCGAGGTAGGGGCAGTGGCCGCCAGGGATGGAGCGGGCCTCGATGCCGAGGCGGTCGCGCACCACGTCGGCCATCCACGGGGCCGGGAAGAAGCGGTCATCGGCGCAGATGAGGAAGGCGGTGGGGACGTCGGGCCACCGCTCGATGGGGTTGGGGTCGTCGAGCACCTCGCCGGTCTGGTCTCGCGGCGGCTCGGAGGCGGCGAGGACGTCGGGTGGGACGTCGTGCAGGTAGACGGTCTCGTCCGAGTCGTCGGGGAGGCGCTGGGCCTCGAACGCCGCGCTGTGCCCGGTGTTGCCCCACCACTCGCCGCCGCGCTCGCCGGGGAGCGGGACCATGGCGGTCACGAAGACCAGCGCCTCGACCGGGATCCGCGTCGCCACCACCGGTGCGGTGAGGCCACCCAGCGAGTGGGCGACGAGCACCACGTCGGATGCGTCGCCCACCGCGGCAACCACCGCGTCGGCGTAGGCGTCGAGCCCGACGGGCTGGTCGCACGGGAGGTCGACGAGGACGGTGCCGTGGCCGCGGGCGTGGAGCTCGTCGGCCGCCAGCTGCCAGTCCGAGCCCCGGCCGCCGGCGCCGTGGATGAACGCGAAGGTCGCCATGGGCGGACCGTACCCGTCGCTCCCGGAGGCGAGTCGGGGTCGGGGAACGCGTCGGTGCGATCGGCGGCGACGGGGGTAGCGTTGCCGCCACAGCGGGAGACCGAGGAGGTCACCATGGCGGTACGAGGTGCAGTGCGTCTGGCGGGGGCGGCAGCCATCGCCCTGCTGATCGGTCTGACCGGCCCCGGTGCCGGTGCCCAGGAGGAGCCGGCGGAACCGGCCGAGCCCACCGCGCCCGCGCCGCCCTCGATCCGCGACGCCCTGACCGGCGGGTCGAAGGCGGTCACCGGATCGGCGAAGGGCGGGTTCGGCGGCGACGACACGCTCGACGTCACCCTCACCCTCGAGAACCACACCGATGCGGCCATCGTGCTCGCCGTCCCGCGCGGCGCCCTGTTCGAGACGGACGACGAGACCGAGCAGACCGCCGTCACGGTCGGCCCCGTCGACGAGGTCGCCGCCACGGTGAAGCCCGGCGTCGACCCGACGATCACGGTCCAGCCCGGCGAGCACGAGTTCCAGCTGGCCGGCTTCTGCGCGCAGCACCTGGACTCCGGTCCGAACTCCGTCGTCCCCATGACGTGGGCCGGCACCGCCGCCGAGCCGCTCACCACCGTGCTCACCAACATCGCCAAGTCCGAGCCCGACACGACCAGCGCGCAGCACGCCATCTGGTGGGTCACGGACGTGCCGGTCCTGCCGGTGCCCGACGAGGTCGCGCCGCTGCTCGACGGCGTCGACACGAAGGCGTTCGCCGCCAACCCGAAGCGGGTCGTGCCCGACGAGCGCTACACGCCGGCGTGGGGCCGGGACCAGGCGCTGGACCCCGACGACCCGTTCGGCGACACGCCGTTCTCCTACGACGACCCGGCGGGTGGCGGTGACGCGTTCGCCCTCGACGGCGGTGACGACGGCGGGGGTCCCGGCATGGGCCTGTTCCTGCTCGGCGCGGTCGTGGCCTGCCTGGTCATCACCGTCCTCGTCGCCCGCTCGGCAGGTCGCAAGACGCCGGCGCTCGTCCGCTCGGACACCGGTGCGACGCCCGCCGGCTGGCACCCCGACCCGCAGCAGCCCCAGCAGCTCCGCTACTGGGACGGGTCGGCCTGGACGAACGACGTCCGGCCCCGCTGAGCCAGCGGCGAGCCGCTACCAGACGTCGCCGGGGCGGTCGTCGCACGAGATCGGCGCGGCCAGATCCGGCGCGAGCGACCGGTCGACCCGCAGCACCATGATCCCGTCGTCATCGTCGGCGGTCCGGTGCAGCTCGTCGCCGATGCGCACGAACGACGGCCCCTGCCACCGCTCCCACCCCATCCGCTCGTAGAAGTGGAAGGCGCCCGTCCCGAGGGCGCCGAGCTGGTGCCGCTCGGCGATGAGCTCGCCGATCCGGGTCATCACCCGGGTCCCGTGGCCCTGGCCCTCGGCATCGGCCCGGGTGGCCACGCCCTCGACGTAGCCGGTGCGCAGCGGGCGGCCGCCGACGTCGATGATCCGGTCGACCACCGACGCGTGCGCCACGACGCGGCCGTCGCCGTCGACCACCAGCACGTGGATCCCGCCGACGGTGTGGCCCCAGTCATCGTCGTCGAACGCCTCCTCGGGGTGCTCCGGATCGTCGAACGCCGCATCCATCAGCTGCCGCACATCGATCAGCAGCCCAGCCGGCAACTCGTCGGTGTGCCCCTCCACCAGCTCCATCACCCGCCCGACGCTACCGAGCGGCTCCGGCCCGAGGGGTGGTCAGTCGAGGCCGAAGCGGTTGGGGTCCCAGTGGGCCTTGACCTTGGTGGTGGGGGAGAGGCCGGCGACCTTGAGGGCGCCGCGCGGCTAACGCCCAGCTAGCGCCGCGTCCGTACCGTGCCCGGCGGGAGGAACGGGATCGACCGCGCCGGGGCGCGGCGAGGTCCCGCGGTCCGAGGCACAGCGGTCACGAAGGGCACAGCGATGAGGGAACGGGCACGGGCGATCGGTCGCCGGACGCGGGGTCGGCGCGGGTGGGTCGCGGGATCGGCGCTGCTCGCCGTGGTGGTGCTGGCCGGCGGCTTGGTCTTCGGTTCGGGCACCGCGACGGCGGAGACCTTCGGTGGGGCGCGCTCGCTCGGCGAGACCGGCCCGGGTGCGACCGCCGCCGATGGACTGGGCATCTCGCCCGGTCCCGGCTACACGCAGATCGCGGTCAACCACAAGTTCTTCGTGAAGCCCGGCATCAACGGCAACAACTGCGGTCACATCGACTACCTGGAGGTCCAAGACGCCGGCGAGGGCACGTACCTGCGCCAGGCGTACAAGGACGGAGCCCTCATCCAGACGTACGCCCTCACCAACCTGCGGGACTCGTTCCTGTCCTCGAGCGGCTACGACGTCCGGCCGCCGGACAACTACAAGCTCGCCCAGATCAGCGGGTCCGGCCTCGGGTGCGCGCCGTCCACGGCCACCTACGTGGCCCGGGTCCAGGCCGACGCCTTCCTGGTCGACTACGAGGTCTGGTTCCTGCCGGCGAACAAGGTGCCGACCGCGGCGTTCGACGTGAAGATCGCCCGCGACGGGAGCCGCAAGGCCACCTTCACCAACCGCTCGATCGACGTCGAGGACGGCACGAACCTCACGTACACCTGGAACTTCGGCGACGGGAAGACCTCCACGGAGACGAGCCCCGTGCACACCTACGCGGCTGACGGCGACTACTCGGTCACGCTCACCGCCAAGGACACGAGGGGCGCGCAGGGGACGAAGACGACCCAGATCGAGGTCGGCCCGCCGCTCGACGGCGCGCTGTTCGCGTTCCCGACCGGCGACCTCGTCCTCAAGGAGGAGGAGCGCGTCGGCGTGCGGCTGCGCGTCGAGAACGACGGCGACGAGCCGCTCAGCGACGTGGCGGTCACGTCGATCGCGCTCACCCCGACGGACCCGGAGGGGACCGGCGAGATCACGATCGCGCCGAAGGTCGGCGGCGAGGCCCTGAGCGGCAGCCTCGGCACGGGCGCCGATCGCATGGACTTCGCCGACTACGACGTCGTGGCGAAGAAGGCCGGCACGGTCGAGGTGGCGATGAGGGTCGAGGCCGACCTGCCTGACGGTACCCAGACGTCCGCGGTGATCACCCAGGAGGTCGAGGTCCGCCCGGCGCCCATCCGGGTCGACCTCGAGGTGCACTACGCCGAGCCGCCCGGTGGCACCGAGGAGCCGCCGATGTACGAGAAGGACAACAACGGCGACGGCAAGGTCGACGAGCGCGACCACCGCATCGAGATCGACGTCACCGCCACCAACCGCGGCGACGAGCCCGTGTCGGCCGTCGAGGTGAACGACGCGGCCGAGCCCATCGACTTCGACGACAAGTACCTCGGCGGCGGCGAGGTGTACCTGGACCCGATCGAAGGGCCGCACGATACAGAGTTCGGCGATCTCGACGCCGGCGAGTCCCAGACCCTGACCTTCGTGTACGAGGCGAAGGAGCCGGTGTGGGCCGACGCCACCTCCATCGTCAAGGGCCGCACCGGCGGCGACGACGGCCCGCTCGTCACCGGCGTCGGCCGCACCGTCGTGAAGCTCGACACCGACCTCGCGCTCCAGGTGTCGCTGGAGATGGAGCAGCGCCCCTACGAGGCCGGCCAGGTCGTCCGCCTCCACGGCACCCTCAAGAACATCCTCGAGGACAAGAAGCGCGAAGACGGGACGATCGACGAGGCCAACGACCTGGCGGTGATCCTGGACCCGATCGTCGAGGGCAACGCCGCCAACGGCTACGCCTTCCCCGGCGACTGGGGCGGCCGCACGCCGCAGGGCAACACGCCCTTCATCGTGAAGGCGGGCGAGACCGTGTCCGTCGGCGCCATCTTGGCGACCGCCCGCAAGGACGTGCCGACGACCGCGAACGTCCGCTACCTGATCCGGGCCTGGGAGAGCGACCCCGAGGACGCCGAGACGGTGATGGCCGACGAGATCGACCAGAGCCGCGTCGTCATCGACGAGGAGGACGGCCACGGCACCGAGTTCTCCACCGACCTGGCACCCGTCTCGCTCAAGCCGGACAAGCTCGAGGAGTGCGAGACCGAGATCCTCGACGCGGTCTTCACCTGCAACCTGTGGGTCGGCCTCCGCGAGTTCGGCACCGGGCTCGCCCAGCTCGGCCCGGTGATCCTCCAGGGCGGCAAGGAGTTCATCCGGGCCGGCATCGGCATCACCGCCTGGGTGTTCCACATCTGGGCCGACGAGGTCCGCGCCTTCCTCGGCGACGAGGCCGCCCGCCAGCGGCTCATCACCGAGATCGAGGTCCAGATGCAGACCTGGGTCGAGGCCAAGATCATCGCCGCCGACGGGCTCGACGCCGTCGGCAACTCGGTGGTCGAGTTCTTCCGGGAGGCCGAGACCGCGCTGAAGGAGGGCGACACCAACCAGATCGTGGCGTGGTCCGCTCGCTACCTCGGCGAGAACCCCGACCTCGGGCTCGCGGCCATCGCCAAGATCCGCGCCGCCCGCGCCCTGTTCGGCACGGCGCTGCCGTCCGCCGCGCAGAGCGAGGCCACGTCGATCATCGCCAAGGCCGCCGACGAGGCCGCTGCTGCGGACAAGCTCGCGCTCGAGTCCAAGATCGACGAGGCCATCGCCAAGGGCGAGAACCCGGCGACCAACGGCACGTTCAAGGGCGACGAGGACATCACCAACATCCCCCGCGTGTTCCGCGGCATCTACGGCGCCCGCAAGACCGAGCTCAACAAGATGCTGGAGCTGGCCAGGAAGGAGAACATCCTCATCGCCTTCCGCCAGCGGTCGGCCCGCGCCGCCGACCTCATCCGCGACGGCCTCGCCCGCCCCAAGCCCATGGACATCAAGACCAAGGGCGTGAACGAGATCGACATCCACTACCTCGGCTACCGGCGGGAGGCCAAGGACCTCGTGGAGCTGGTGGAGCCGCCGATCGACTGGCGGCTCGCGAAGAAGGGCAACGAGGCCGCGTTCGAGACCGCTCTCGACGACTACATGGACTTCCTGAAGTCCCAGCACCCGGAGATCGCGGCCGACGCCGTGTGGGCCAGCGAGGTTCGCAGCCGGCTGAAGACCCGCACCAAGCAGTGGGTCAAGGAGGTCCCGAACTTCCGGAAGTACAAGACCGAGGGCATCAACGTGGAGTTCGGGTACGCCGAGCAGGGCATGCCCGCGTCGCTCGACGACCACGTCGCCCAGACCCGCAAGGCCCGCGTCAACCAGGGCACGGTGAAGGACCCGTACACCGGCAAGGACCGCCTGTACTTCAACGTCGAGATGGCCGATGAGTTCGGCAACAACTTCCTGCCGATCACCGGCGACATCGACATCGTCGCCATCCTCAACGCGGACCGGTCGCCCCTCACCGACGTGAACAAGCGGGCCCGGATCTACAAGGAGCTGGCCAAGCTCGTCGGCATGCAGCACGGCGACTCGTTCACCTGGATCAACAACGAGGGGATGATCGAGTTCATGCGGGAGCACATCGCCGGCAAGCCCGGGGCCGAGGCGCTCGTCGTCGCCGGCTCCGACGGGCGGGCGCGCATGGGGTACTTCGAGGAGCGGCTCTCCACGGTCGCCGATGCCGACGGCAACGTGACGTCGAAGTCCACGTTCCACATGCTCACCGGCGGTCCTCGCGAGCTGGTCACCGATGCCGCGGCGGGGACGCCGACGAACCTGCCGAGCTACTTCGACGAGCTCGAGGGCTACGCCCTGGACCCGACGTTCTTCGTGCCGGGCGCGCTGGAGAAGTTCATGGACGGGGTGGAGGACACCGGGCTCGCCCCGCCGTTCGACCCGACGGTCCCGGCCGTCCAGCCCGACGGCGAAGGCGGTGCCCTCACGTACGAGGAGGGCGGCATCGAAGGCGATGTTCGCCCGGATCCGTCGGCGCACGCCGCGAGCCGGGCCGCCGCCGACGTCGACCCGCTCGACGCCACCGCCGCCGACATCGCCGCCGCCGGGTTCGGCCCCGCAGCCAAGCCCGAGCACGGCGCCCAGGGCGGCCGCTGGGTCCCGTTCGACGCTGCGGCTGCGGCCGCGGCATCGCCGACCGGCCGCTTCCCCCGCGGGGTCATCACCGCCCTGGACGGCGGGGCCACGGCGGGCAGCACGGTGCTGTCGATCACGCCGCTGAGCGAGCTGGGCATGGCTCCCGGATCGCCGTGGTTCCGGGCGGGCGACACGATCGTCGTCGACCCCGGTGGGGCGAACGAGGAGCGCCACGTCGTGGCCGCGGTGTCGCCGTTCACGACGGTGGCGCCGCTCGCCCACGACCACCGGCATGCCACCTCGGTGGTGCTCATCCCCCGGGCCGCGGAACCGGAGGAGCCCGAGGAGCCGGTCGAGCCGACGACGCCCACCACGCCGACCACCCCGACCGCGCCCACGACCCCGACGGTGCCCGGCACGGTCGACCCGGGCACGGGCAGCCCCGGGGGCGATGCCGGCGGGGCGAACGGGACCGGCGCCGCGGCCACGACCGCGACGGGCTCGCTGCCGCGGACCGGTTCCTCGGTCACCGACGTGCTGCCCCTGGCCATCGCCCTCGTGCTCGGCGGCGTCGGCGTGCTCGCCCTCCGCACCCGCACCCGTCGACGGGCGACCGCCTGACGGGGGCGGACCAGGTCTGGTCCGGGCGGCGTCCGGAGGGGACGCCGTCCGGATCGGTCAGGTCGACGCGGCCACGACCGCCGCGGAGCGAGACGAGATGGCGTACTTGACCGCTTCGGCGGCCGGGACCGACCGCGACGCCTCGGCGATGCGGGCCTTGGCGTGCTTCCGGTCGCTGCGGTCGGGCGCCACGATCTCGAGCAGTTGGCACGGGCCGGCCAGCGCGAGGAGCGTCGCGTCCCGACGGTCGAACGGCTGGTCGCCGGTGGCGGCGGCCTGCACCCGGGCGATCACCGCGGCGTGCAGCGCCGGGTCGTTGACCGGGTGCCGCGTCGGCTGGAGGACGTTCGGTCGGTGGCGGCCGAGGATCCCGGCGTCGATCATCCCGTCGACCACCTCGTTCCAGCCCGAGCGCCGGATCAGCCCGAGCTTCGACCGCAGCTTCTTCCCGTCGAGCGACCGGGTCTCGTCGAGCACCTGGCGCAGCAGCGGGTGGTCGGGCGTCGTGCCGGTGATGCGGATGCGACCATCGTCGAGCGAGAGGTGGCCCTGGAGCTCGAGCTCGGTGAGCAGGGCACCGGTGACCCCGTTGGAGTACCCGTTCTGGTAGCTGGTGCTGCGGGCGGGTGTGCCGTCCGGGGTGAGGGCCAGCAGCACGAACTCCTCGGCGATCAGCATCGGGCCAGGCTCGCGTCGATCGACCAGCGCGTCCAGGGGCCGGAACCGGGGCGGCCGGCTGGCGGGATCGCCGACCGCCCCGGGGTCCCCCCCGGCCTACGCCGACCTCTTCGCCGGCCGCTTCTTCGCCGGCCGCTTGGCCGCGGCCTTCTTCGCCGGGCCCTTCTCCTTGGCGGCGGCCTTCTTGGCCGGCTTCTTGCGCGCCGCCGGCTTCTTGGCCGGCGCCTTCTTGGCTGCGGCCTTCCTCCGCGGCGCCTCCTTGGCGCCACCCGAGCCCTTCGACGCGTCGAGGCTGGCCCGCAGCGCCTCCATCAGGTCCAGGACCTTGGCGCCGCCGGCGTCCTCGCCCTCGTCGACCTCGATGGTCTCGCCTTCGGCCTTGGCCTCGATGATCTTGTGGACCTCTTCGACGTAGGTGTCGTGGTACTGCGACGGGTCCCAGTCGCCGGCCAGCGAGTCGACGATCTGGACGGCGAGCTTCAGCGCCTTCGAATCCGCCTTGTCGGCCTGCTCGGGGATCTCGTCGATCGTCGCCCGATCCACCACCTCGTCGGCGAAGCGCATCGTCGACATGGCGAGCGCACCGTCGAGCGGCCGGACCGCCGCGAGGTACTGCTTGTTGCGCATGACGACCGAGCCGATCGCCACCCGGCCCCGGTCCTCCATCGCCGCCAGGAGCAGCGCGTACGGCTCGGTGGCGGCGTCGCCGTCCGGCCCGAGCCAGTAGGTCTTCTGGTAGTAGATCGGGTCGACGTCCTCGAGGGCCACGAAGTCCTGCACGTCGATCGCCTTGGTGCTCCTGGGCCGCAGCTCGTCGAGCTCGTCGCGCTCGAAGGTCACGTACCGGCCGCCGGACACCTCGTAGCCGAGGACGATGTCGTCCCGGTCGATCTCCTCGCCCGTCTGGTCCGACACGTTCTGGTGACGGACCCGGGCGCCGGTGTCGCGCTCGAGCTGGTTGAAGTGGACCGTGTGGTCACGGGCCGCGGTGTACGCCTTCACCGGCACGCTCACCAAGCCGAAGCTGATCGAGCCGGACCACACCGGGCGGGCCATCAGCGCGCGCTCCCCGTCGTCCGCTCGACCTCGTGCTCCATCGCGCCGCACCTCGCTGCGTCCGTGGCTCCGACGGTCGCCAGTACCCGTTGGGGCCCCATCCCATCCTCCGAGCGCACGTCGGGGCCGGTCGGTATGGTCCGGCCATGTCTGAGAACCTGAAGATCCTGGGGGAGTACTCCACGGCGATGTTCGCCGGGGACACGCAGGCGGTCTACGACTTCTGGGGACCGGACTTCCACACCCACGTGACCGAGCGGGTCGCACCCGAGCGCGTCGGCGAGGACGTCCGGGGCGACGAGCAGATCTGGTGGCAGCAGGTGATGGCCGCCATCCCCGACATGGAGTTCACCGTCGAGCTGCTGATCGAGAAGGACGACCTCATCGTCTCCAACTGGTCCGTGCGCGGCACGTTCGACGGCGAGCCGTTCTTCGACCTGCCGCCCACCGGCGAGCCGGTGCACATCAACGGCACCGCGATCCTGCGCATGGCCGACGGCAAGATCGTCGAGCACTGGGGCGGCCCGCACTGCCAGAAGGGCCTCGGCCTCATCGTCTGATGGCCCCGCCCCGCCCACCGGCCGAGGTGAAGGCCATGGCCGCCTCGTCCACCGACCGCCGGGTGTTCGGCGACGACTGGGCGTTCGAGCGCAAGCTCGACGGCTACCGCTGCCTGGCCTGGGTCGACGACCGGGGGGTGCGCCTCCGCTCCCGCAACGGCCTCTCCTTCGACGACACCTACCCGGAGGTGGCCCGGGCCCTGGCGAACCAGGCGCGCGGGTCGCTGCTCGTCGACGGCGAGGTGGTGGCCATGGTCGACGGCCAGACCAGCTTCGAGCGCCTCCAGCAGAAGCTCAGCGATCCGTCGGTGCCGGTCCAGTACGTCGTGTTCGACCTGCTGTGGTTCGACGGCAACGACATCCGGCCCCTGCCGCTCGAGGCCCGGCAGCACGCGCTCGCCGAGGTGCTCGAGCCCGGCGGCCCGATCGTCTTGAGCGAGGCGCTGCCCGGCGACGGCGAAGCCCTCCTCGACGCCGCGTGCCGCCTCGGGTGGGAGGGCCTCATCGCCAAGCGCCGGGCGTCGACCTACCAGCCGCGCCGCAGCAGGGACTGGCTGAAGCTCAAGTGCGTCCACCAGCAGGAGGTCGTGGTCGGCGCGTTCACCGAACCGAAGGGCTCACGCACCGGGCTGGGCGCACTGCTGGTCGGGGTCTACGAGGGCGACCAGCTCCGCTACGCCGGCAAGGTCGGCACCGGGTTCGACACGGCCACGCTCCACGCGCTGTACCAGGAGCTGGTGGCGGTGGAGCGGCCGACCTCGCCGTTCGCCGGGGTGGTGCGCGAGAAGACCGCGCACTGGACCGAGCCGGCGATGGTCGTCGAGGTCGGGTTCGGCGAGTGGACCGCAGCAGGTCACCTGCGCCACCCGCGGTACCTCGGTCGGCGTCCGGACAAGGACCCGGAGGACGTCGTCCGCGAGCCCTGACCGGTGGGCTGCGTGCGCTGGGCTCCCGCTGCGGCGCCGCAGCGCACCCGGCGCCCGGTCAGCGGGGGTGGTCGGGGTGGTCCTCGGCGTCGTGCGCCGGTTCGAGGTCCGTGACCGCCGAGAGGCGCAGCGGGGTGAACGGCTCGCGGCTCCACACCTCGACGGGGTCGAGCGTCACCGTGACGTGGTCGCCGCCGTCGTCGAGCATGCTCACCTTCCGCCCGACCAGGCCGTGGTCGCAGTCGGTGAGGATCGGCACGCCCTGCGGCCCGCGGCGCCAGGGCACCCGCCCGAACTTGTCGACCCGGTCGCCGGTGAGCGTGCCGAAGGTGCGCGCCAGGCCGTGGTCGTCCTCGGTGAGGAAGTGCACGGCCAGGTGGGTGGCCCGCACGGCGACGTCGAACGTGTGGTTCGCCTTCGAGATCAGCACCGCGTAGCCGTGCGGATCCATGCTCGACTGGGCGTGGAACCCCACCAGGCAGCCGGCCCGGGCCTCGCCCGCCGCCGCCGTCACCACGACCATCGCCGGGTCGGCGGAGGCCATCAGCTGGTCGAACGGATCGGTGCCCACACCCCTGCTCTACCCGCTCCAGAGCCGTCGCACCAGCGCGCGTTTCGGCGCGGTCGGGCCAGGGCAGTGGGCGGCATGAACGCAACCATCCTCTGGATCATCGCTGCGATCCTCGTGATCGCCGGGATCGTCCAGCTCCTCCAAGGTCAGATCATCTTCGGCATCGTGCTCATCGTCCTCGGTGCGCTCGTCGGTCCCGGTGGTGTCTCGATCTTCAACACCAGCCGCCGATGAGCTCCGGCAGCGCCCTGACGGCGCTCGCCATCAACTGCACGCTCAAGGCGTCGCCCGCGGCGTCGAGCACCGACCGCATGCTGGGCCTCGTCACCGACGCGCTCGGCACCCACGGGGTGACCACCGAGACCATCCGCGCCGCCGACCTCGACATCAAGCCCGGGGTCGAGTCCGACGAGGGCGACGGCGACGAGTGGCCCGGCGTCCGCCAGAAGATCCTCGACGCCGACATCTTCGTGCTCGGCACCCCGATCTGGGTCGGCAACCCCTCGAGCATCTGCCGCCGCGTCATCGAGCGGCTCGACGCCTTCCTGGGCGAGACCGACGACCAGGGCCGCATGATCGCCACCGACCGCGTCGCCGTCGGAGCCATCGTCGGGAACGAGGACGGCGCCCACAACACGTCGGGGCAGATCTTCCAGGCCCTCAACGACTTCGGCTTCACGATCCCCGCCAACGGCGTCTCCTACTGGGTGGGCGAGGCCATGGGCTCGGTCGACTTCAAGGACCTCGACGAGGTGCCGGAGAAGGTGTCGGGGGTCATCGAGACCCTCGCCCGCAACGCCGCCCACCTGGCCGGCCAGCTCACCGGCGCGGGCTACCCCGCCGGCTGACGGAGGCCCTCCGTCCCCGCCCCGCTGTCACAGGGGTGTGAGACACTCGACCTCGATGTTCCGCCTCGACGACGCCTGGGTGTTCAGCGCCACCGACCTGGTGACCGCGCTGCGCTGCGAGTACCAGGTCCTGGTGCACCGGGCGGAGAAGGCCGGGCTCGTCCCCAAGATCGAGGTCGACGACCCGGTCCTGGCCCGCGCCGCGGACCTGGGCATGGTGCACGAGCGGGCCGTCCTCGACCGGCTGGTCGCGGCCGACGGCACCGGCTCGGCCGGCGCGGCCGGCGGCGTGGTCACCATCGAGCAGCCCAGCACCTCGTCGCGAGCCTCGCTGGAGGCGGCCCACGCCCGCACCCGCGAGGCACTCGTCGGCGGAGCCGACGTCGTCTACCAGGCCGCGTTCTTCCACGACGGCTTCCACGGCATGGCCGACTTCGTCGTGCGCACCACCGGCCCCGACGGGTCCGTCTGGTACGAGCCGGCGGACACCAAGCTCGCCCGCCACGCCCGGGTCGAGGCGCTGCTCCAGCTCGCCGCCTACGGCGACCAGCTCGTCGCCATGGGTCTCCCCGCGCCGCGCGAGGTACACCTGTGGCTGGGCGACGGCAGCACGTCGTCGCACCGCTTCGCCGACCTCCAGCCCATCCTGGCGGACCGGTCCGAGCGGCTGCGGTCCCTGCTCGCCCGGCCCGTCGCCGTCCCCGTCTGGGGCGATCCCGAGCTGCGGGCCTGCGGCTGGTGCGACCACTGCGCCGCCGCCGAGCAGGCCAGCCGAGACGTCCTGCTCGTCGCCGGCGTGCGCGTCGACCAGAAGCCCAAGCTCGCCGCTGTCGGCATCCACACCATCGACGACCTCGCCGCCGCCACCGACTGCCCGCCGGAGCTCAAGCAGGAGACGTTCGACAAGATCCACGCCCAGGCCGTCCTCCAAGCCGGCCAGGACGCCACCCGCACCGAGGGCGATCCGCTCGGCACCGTCACCGCCGAGCTCTACAACCCGGCCGGCATCGCCCTCATCCCCGAGCCCAACCCCGGCGACGTCTTCTTCGACTTCGAGGGCGACCCGCTCTACGTCGAGGCCGGCTGGCCCGAGCTCGGCCTCGAGTACCTGTTCGGCAGCATCACCCACGACACCGGCGAGCCCGTCTACTGGCCGCTGTGGGCGCACGACCGCCGGGCCGAGAAGGCCGCGGTCGAGGAGTACATCGACTGGCTGGTCGCCCGCCGGGCCACGCCCGGGTTCGAGGGGCTGCACGTGTACCACTACGCGCCCTACGAGGTCACCGGGCTCAAGCGCATGGTCCAGCGCTACGGCACCCGCAGCGAGGAGCTCGACCAGCTCCTCATCGACGGCGTGTTCGTCGACCTGTACTCCGTGGTCCGCCGGTCGATCCGGATCTCCGAGCGGTCCTACAGCATCAAGCGGCTCGAGCCCCTCTACATGGGCGACCACGAGCGGTTGAGCGAGGTCACCGGCGGCGCCGACAGCATCATCTGGTACGGCAACTACCGCATGCTCCGAGACCAGGGCGACCAGGCCGAGGCCCACGCCCAGCTCGACCAGCTCGCCGAGTACAACGAGTACGACTGCCTCTCCACGCTTCGCCTGCGCGACTGGCTGCTCGGCCTGCCGGACGGCCTCCGCCCCGGGCCGCGGCCCGTCGAGGCCGCCGGCGAACGGGCCGTGCCAGCCGAGCAGGCGGCGGCCCTCGCGCTCGAACAGGACCTGCTGGCGCCGTTCGCCCACAAGGCGCCCGAGGAGCGCACCGCCGACGAGGAGGCCATCGCCCTGCTCGCCGCCGCGCTCCTCTTCCACCGGCGCGAGTCGCTCCCGTTCTGGTGGGCCCACTTCGCCCGCATGGCCGCCACGGTCGAGGACTGGGAGCACGACGGCGAGATGGTCGTCCTCCCGCCCGGCTCGGTCGAGGTCGTGTCGGACTGGGAGGTGCCCGAGGGCCGCCGCTCCTACCAGCGCACCCTCACCGCGCTGGTCGAGGTGCCCGGGTCGTTCAAGCTCAGCGCCAACAGCGAGTGCCACACGATCTACGACGCGCCGCTCCCACCGCTGGTGAAGCAGCCGTCCAACGCCGACCGCGGGTTCCGCAGCACCGGGCGCATCCTGGCGCTCGAGCCCGAGGGCGAGCAGCTGCGGGTCACCTTCGCCGAGGGCCTGCCCGGCGGTCTCGCCGAGGAGCCCGGGCCGGACCAGGCGGTGGTGCCCGTCGCGCTCAGCGCCGGCAGCCCGCCTCCCATCGGCAAGCTCGCCACCGCCATCTTCACCATCGCCGCCGATGCGCTCGACCTGTTCGGCGAGCTGCGGGCCCAGCCCGCCATCGACGTCCTGCGCCGCCAGCCGCCTCGCCTCGCCTGCGACCGCTCGCTCCCGCCGGTGGTCGACCACGACTTCGCCTCGGCCATCACCGACGCGGTCCGGGACCTCGACCGGTCGTACCTCGCGGTCCAGGGGCCGCCCGGCACCGGCAAGACCACCACCGGCGCCCAGGTCATCAAGCGCCTCGTCGACGCCGGCTGGAAGGTGGGCGTCGTCGCCCAGGGCCACAAGACCATCGAGGCGATGATGGACAAGGTCATCGACACCGGCGTGGCGCCGGAGCAGGTCGTGAAGCGGTCGGGTGGCGGGGGCGACCACCGGGGCCTCAAGCTCACCGACGCCAAGCTCAAGGCCAAGGTGCTCGAGCCCGACGTCGGCTGCCTCGTCGGCGGCACCAAGTGGGACTTCGTCAACGAGAACCGCATCCCCGCCGGCAGCCTCGACCTGGTCGTCATCGACGAGGCCGGCCAGTTCGCCCTCGCCGACACCATCGCCGTGTCCCAAGCCGCGCCCCGCCTCCTGCTGCTGGGAGACCCGCAGCAGCTACCGCAGGTCAGCCAGGCCCGCCACCCGGCCCCGGTCCAACAGGCCGCGCTCGACTGGCTGAGCGACGGCCACGACACCCTCCCGCCCGAGCTCGGCTACTTCCTCGACGCCACCTACCGCATGCGGCCCGAGCTCGCTGCCGTCTGCTCCCGGCTCTCCTACGACGACCGGCTCGACGCAGACCCGTGCACCGCCAAGCGCACGCTCGCCGGCATCGAACCCGGCCTGCACACCGTCCTCGTCGAGCACGACAGCAACCGCACCGCGTCCATCGAGGAGGCCCGGGTGGTGCTGCGCCTCGTGGTCGATGCCGTGGGGCGCACCTGGACCACAGAAGAGGGCGAGCGGCCCCTCGAGCCCGACGACGTGCTGGTCGTGGCGCCCTACAACGCGCAGGTCAACCTCATCCGCGCCGTGCTGGACCACGCCGGGCTCGACGCCGTGCGGGTGGGCACGGTCGACAAGTTCCAGGGCCAGGAGGCCGCCGTCGCCATCATCTCCATGGCGTCGTCCGCGGCGAGCTCGGGCCGGGGCGCCTCGTTCGTGCTGTCCCGCAACCGGCTCAACGTGGCGCTCTCGCGGGCCCAGCACACGGCGTACCTCGTGCACGCGCCACAGCTCACCGACGTCATCCCCGCCACCACCCACGGGCTCGCCCAGCTCGGCGCGTTCCTCGGCACGTCGCGGTCCGGTCGAGCCGCCACCGAGCGCTCGTAGCCTGGCGGTCCATGGCCACCGCCGTCCCGCCGCTCGTCACCGACGACGAGCTCGCCGCCCTCGAGGACCTGCCCGGCAAGGGCGGACGGTGGGCCGTGGACGGCGTCGAGATCACGGTCGGCAACCTCGACAAGGTCCTGTTCCCGGCGCTCCCCGGTGGGGGCGACGGAGGTGACGGAGGCGGCGGGGGTCGGCCCGAGGTCACCAAGCGCGACCTGCTCCGCTACCTCGCCCAGGTGTCCGGGGCGATGCTGCCGTACTTCGCCGGCCGGCCCTGCAACATGGTCCGCCACCCCAACGGCACCGACGCCGCCGGCTTCTGGGCCAAGGCCGCGCCCAAGAACGCCCCCGAGTGGATGACCCAGTGGCCCAACGAGGACGCGGCCAAGGACGAGACCCGCTGGTACGTCGTGGTCGACCGGCCGGCCACCCTGCTCACGATGGGCAACCTCGCCGCGCTCGAGTACCACCCGTGGACCTCGAGCTGCGCCCGCAGCCACGAGCCGGACTGGGCGCTCATCGACCTCGACCCCGGCACCGAGACCACGTGGGAGCAGGTCGTGCTCCTCGCCAAGCTGCACCAGACCGCGCTCGACCACCTCGACCTCCAGGCCGGCCTCAAGGTCACCGGCAAGCGGGGCATCCAGATCTGGATCCCCGTCGAGCCCGGCCTCGGCTTCGACGACACGCTCGCCTGGGTCGAGAAGCTGTCGATCATGGTCGGCCAGCTCGTGCCGGACATCGTGAGCTGGGCGTGGAGCAAGGCCGATCGCGGCGGCAAGGCCCGGCTCGACTACACGCAGAACATCCGCAACAAGACGCTCGTCGGCCCCTTCAGCCCCCGGGCCTCCGCCGGCGGCCCGGTCTCGGTGCCCCTCGCGTGGGACGAGCTCGACGCCCCCGACCTCGCCCCCGACCGCTGGACCGTCCACACCCTCCCGGCCCGCCTGGCCGAGGTCGGCGACCCCATGGCCCACCTCATCGGCCTCCCCCAGCACCTCCCCGCCATCTGACCCACCGTCCGCCCGCCGGGTTGTGTGCGGTCGTGCGTCGTGGCGGCGTGTGAGCGCACGCGGTTCGGGGTCGCCCGCGGGGTTGTGTGCGGTCGTGGGTCGTGGGGGCGTGTGAGCGCACGCGGCTCAGGCTTCGGCGGCCTTCTTCTTGGCGGCGTCGACGCTCTCGCGGAGGGCGGCCATGAGGTCGATGACCGGGGCCTCGGGCTCGCCCTCGGCGGCGGGCTCGGCGACGATGCCGTCGGCGCGGGCTTCGATCGCTTCGAGGAACACCTGGTTGTAGGTGTTCGGGTACCGCTCGGGGTCCCACTCGGACGTCATGGTGTCGACGACCTGGAGGGCGAGGTCGAGCGCACGGGGCTCGGGGTCCTTGCGGGAGTCGGGCAGCTCGTCGATGTCCTCGCTGGCGATGACCTCGTCGGCGTAGCGCATCGTCGACATGGCGAGCAGCCCGCCCATGGGGCGGATGGCGGCGAGACGGCCCTTGTTCCGCATCACGACGGCGCCGATGGCGACGCGGTTGCGCTCCTCCATCGCCTCGAGCAGCAGCTCGTAGGGCTCCACCGCGGCGGCGCCGTCGGGACCGAGCCAGTACGTCTTGTCGAAGTAGACGGGATCGACCTCGTCGAGGTCGACGAAGTCGAGGACCTGGATCGCCTTGGTGCTCTCGGGGCGGAGGGCGGCGATCTCCTCCTTCTCGAACGTGACGTGCTTGCCGGGTGCCAGCTCGTAGCCGCTGACGATGTTCTCGTCCTCCACGAGCTCGCCGGTGGCGGCCGAGACCTTCTGCTGCTTGATCCGGGCGCCGGTGTCTCGCTCGATCTGGTGGAAGCGCACGTCCTTCTCCCGCGTGGCCGTGTACGCCTTCACCGGCACGCTGACGAGCCCGAAGCTGATGACGCCGGACCAGGTGGGGCGGGCCATCAGAGGCCGGCCGGGGTGTGGGTTGCGAGCATCGGAGCGCCTTTCACGAAGGGGAGAAGCGGTGCGTCCACGCTAGCCATCGGCCCGTGCGCACCGGATGGGAGCCATCGCTCCACCGCCTCAGACGCCCCGAACCGGCGAACCTCATCGGCCCACCCCGTCGACGACCACATCCCCACCCCACCCCCCCCAACCGAACTTCGTATGCGAGAACGCCGAAACGGTCGCTCTCCCATACGAAGTTCGACCCGGGTCTCAACCACCCGCCGAACTTCGTATGTGGGAACGCCCGAACAGGCGCGCTGGCATACGAAGTTCGAGCAGGCGGGGTGGGCGGTCGCGAGGTGTCAGTCGTTGACGCTGGCTTGGAGGGCGTTGACGAGCTCGACGAACTCGGCACGTTCGGACTCGTCGAGGGCCTCGAACATGGGGGCGACCGACCGCTCGGTGGCGGCCTGGGCTTCGGCCCACGGGGCTCGCACCGTCTCCTTGTCCGGGTGCGGCTCCTCCCAGCCGAAGACGCCGAGCATGTACGGGGTCCGGCGGGCGACGGCGGCGTGGGGCGTCACGCCGGTGGCGAGGATGGCGGCGCCGTGGAGCGCGCCGCGCAGCTCGCGGAGGCCGTTGACCCGGTGCAGGGCGAGGGCCTTGTGGCGGTCCGCCTCGGGCTCGTCGAGGGCGCGCCACCCGGCGAACAGGGGGGCGCAGGCGGGCGAGGCTGCGTCGTTGAGGCGGCCGGCGAGCTCGGCGATGCGGGCGGTGTCGACGTCGTCGCCCATGTGCTCCTCGGCCCAGCGGTGGCAGACGCCGGCGAACTCCTGGGCGGCCTGGCGGCGGGGCAGGACGTCGGCCGTCCGCGCCCAGCCCTCGGCGACGAAGTCCGGGTTCCAGAACACGAACGCCGCGGACACGACCCCGGCCGGCACGTCGCCGAGCGCACCGCCGCGTCCCGACAGGTAGAAGTCGGCGCCCTCGAACCCGAGCGTCGCCCCGTACACGTACGTGTTCAGGTCGAGCATGAACTTGGTCCCCAGCCCGTTGATGGCGTCGCCGGACGCGGTGGCGGCTTCGAGCGTGTCCATGTCGGTTCCCCTTGGTGCCTGGTGCTCGTGTCGCACGATCACGAGGCCGGGAGCATCGCACACCGCCTCGACCAGTGCGTTGCGTGTGACAACTGACCCGGCGGAACTCATGACCATTCCCATCGGTTCGGTGGAAAACGCCCTGGTCACAGGGGTCGTCCGGGCGCGCCTAGCCTCGGGGAGACGATCAGCGAGGGGGAGCGACGGGTGCCAGCGCCAGGTGAAGGGCCCATCGTGGTGGTCGGCGGCGGGGCGGCGGCGACGTTCCTGCTGCACCGGATGGCAGGTGACGGCGGCTCCACGCGGCCGGTCGTGATCGTCGAGCCGGCGGAGCGCCTCGGTCCGGGTGTCGCCTACAGCACGCCCGACCCCGTCCACCTCATGAACGTCTGCCGCATCCGCCTGTCCGTCGACGGCGACGGCGGCGAGGACCTCATCGGCTGGCTCGGCGAGCGCGGCATCCAGGCCGACGCGGACACGTACCTCCGCCGGGCGATGTACGGCGACTACCTGGCCGACGTCGCCGGCCGGTGCGCCGACCTCGTCGGCGTCGACCACCGCCGCAACCGTGTGGCCGGGCTGGTGCGCAGCGATGCCGGGTGGACCGTGACCCTCGACGACCGCTCGGTGATCGAGGCCGGCGACGTCGTGCTCGCCACCGGCTTCCCGGGGCGGCCGGTGCCGCCGTGCGAGGCGCCGCTCGACGACCCGCGCATCGTGGCCAACCCGTGGACGCCCGGCGCGTTCGACCGTCCAGGCATCGACCGGGTCGTGGTCGTCGGCACCGGGCTGACGATGGTCGACGTCGCCCTGTCCCTGGTCGAACGCCATCCCGACGTCGAGATCGTCGCCGCGTCCCGGCGAGGCCTCGTCCCGCGGACGAGCCGTCCCGGCCTGCCCGCCACCATCGACCCGGAGCTGCTCCCGGAGCCGGGCATCGGCGGGCGCGACCTCGTCCACCACGTGATCCGCCTCGGCCGCACCCAGGAGGACTGGCAGGCGGTCATCGACAACGTGCGCCCCCGGGCCAACGACATCTGGCGGGAACTGCCCTACGGCGAGCAGGCCCACATCCTCCGCCGCTGGTTCCCGTGGTGGAACGTGCACCGCCACCGCACGGCCCCGGCCGTCGGCGAGCGCCTCGCCGCGCTGCTCGACCGCGGCCAGCTCCGCATCGTCCGCAGCCGCGTCGCCTCGGCGGCCGACTCCGGTGCGGGTGACGGCCGGCTGACGGTCCGCTTCGCCGACCCGTCGGTGGCCGACGAGCGCGCTGACCTGCTCGTGAACGCCGCCGGCCCGAGCGATGACCTGTCGGTGTCGGGCGATCCGGTCGTGCAGCAGCTCCTTGCCGCGGGCGACGTCGTCATCGGCCCTCACCGCCTCGGCCTCGCCGTCGACCGCGCCGGCCGCGCCCAGGGCACCGGCCTCGGACCCACGCCCGGGCTCTGGCTGGTCGGCGCCCTCCGGCGCGGCACCGAGTGGGAGACCACCGCGGTCCCCGAGATCCGCATCCAGGCCGGCGTCATCGCCGAACGCCTCCTCCACGGCGACTCCGACGCCGAAGACACCCCCGTCGAAGTCGGCCGCTGCTAGCTCCCCGTCCCCGTCAGGACGGTTGGGTTTGCCCATCGCCGCCGGCACCCGAGTCCACGACCACCGACAGATGACGGCTGCGACCCCACCCTGACCCGCGCCACGAACCGAACCCAGACGAACTTCGTATGCCACGACGCCGAAACGGGCGTTCTCCCATACGAACTTCGTGGGGTGGGGGTGGTGGGGGTGGTGGGGGTGGTGGGGGTTTGGGCGTGGTGCCGGCTCGAGCGGAACTTCGTATGCCAGGACGCCCGTTGGGGCGCTCCCGCATACGAAGTTCGTGAACGGGGGGCCGGGGTGTCCCGGGTCAGTTGGCGGGGAGCTGGAAGCGTTGGAAGAAGCGCCAGATGAGCTCGTTGGCGTTCGTGTCCATGTCGGTGGGGCCCATGATGTCGGCGAGGTCGTTGGAGAACTCGCTGCCGGGCCAGGTGTGGCCGCCGCCGTCGATGATCAGGAACTCGACCACGCCGTCGGGCGGGCAGTCCCAGGTGCGCTCGAGGACCGTGTCGGTGAGGTCCTCGTCGATCGCGTCGCCGGTGCAGCCGTTGCCGTCGGCCCACGCCTGGGCGGCGGCGGGGTAGCCGGCGCCGTCGAGGTCGGCCTCGGGGAGGGGCGGCTCGGACGTCTTGGTGGTGTCGCCGTCGCCGGGGAGGATGTTGCTGAGCCGGTCGCCGACACCGCCGTTGAACAGCAGGATCGGGTCGGCGGTGCCGTGGAAGGCGAGGACGGGGACGGGTCGGGAGGGGTCGCAGCCCTCGGGGCGGATGAGGCCGGCGACGGGGGCGACGGCAGCGAAGCGGTCGGCCATCGTGCAGGCGAGCACCGACGACATGAACGCCCCGTTCGACAAGCCGGTGGCGTAGACGCGGGAGACGTCGACGCACAGCTCGGACTCGACCTGGTCGAGCAGGGCCTGGGTGTACTGGAGGTCGTCGTTGGCGGCGATGTCGGGGTCGACCGCCCACCGCACGGGCGAGCCGGTCCCGTGCGGGCTGACCACGAGGAAGCCCTGGTCCTGGCCGTACTCGGGCAGGAGGGTCATCTGCGAATGGACGTCGGCGCCTTCGGCGAGGCCGTGGAAGTCGAGGACGAGCGGCAGCGGCTCGTCCTGGTCGAGCTCGTCGGGGGTGGTGAGGAGGAACCAGCGCTCGCTGTCGTCGAGGAACTGCTTCTCCTTGGTGACGGGCTCCTGCACGCTCTGGCCGCAGCCGGGCGACGGGACCGCCGGGCCGGTGGCCTGCTCGCCGGCGGGGGCGGCGGTGACGACCGTCGTCGTGGTCGCCTTGCCGGAGCCGCCC
>DATMGQ010000249.1:0-34305 GCA_035555395.1 Acidimicrobiales bacterium | reverse complement strand
CGAGCAGGCTAGTCACGTGCGAGGCTCCGTTCGTACTCCACGACCTTGCGCACCTGTTCCTGCGTGAACATCGCGCCTTCTTCCGCTGTGCCGCTGTCGAACGGCTCGATGCCGACCTCGCCGTTCTCGGCGTTCACCTTGTAGCCCGGCGTGATGCAGAAGCCGGGCATGCGGCCGGTTCCCTGGCCGGTGGTGCCGTAGCGCACGCCCTGCTCGGAACCGTTGCAGATGAAGTCGGTCTGGTCCTTCGGGCCGAGGGTGGCACCGGGGAAGACGTTGAGGACGTTGCTCAGCGACGGGCCGAAGGCGCCGTTGCCGTCGGCCTGCTTCTCGCCGTACGACCAGCCCTTCGTGTGGCAGCGGCCGCACGAGTAGGCGCCGCCGGCGAAGCCGTCGTCGTAGCCCATGTTGAAGAGGGCCTCGCCCTCGGACTTGTACATGGGCGGGCAGTCGGCGGTGTCGACCTTGGTCTCGTCGAACGACGACAGCTCCTCGTCGCTCAGGCCGGACTTGGCCTCGTCGACCTTGGCGGCGACGCAGGTCGCATCGCGCTTCTCCATCATCACCGCGAGCTGGTCGGTGACCTCCTTCTGCGCCTCTTCGGGCGTCAGCTGGAAGGTGGCCATGTAGTCGATGAGCTCCTGGAGCTTCTGGTCGGTGAGGGGGCCACCGCCCTTGGTGCCCCACGGGGGCATCGGCGAGAACGGCCGGCCGTAGGTGAGGATGTAGCGGACCTCGTCACGGCTGTAGCGCATCAGCACGGTGTTGAGCGCCGGGCCCTGCCAGGTGACCGTCTTGATGAAGCGGCCCTGCGAGTCGGTGAGGGTGTACGGCGTGGCACCGCCGACGCCCTCCTTGCCGTGGCAGAAGGCGCAGTTGTAGCCACCGTTCTCGGTGGTGTCGAACATGGCGGCGCCGCGGCTGACGAACTCGTCGGCGATGCGCTCCTTGGCGCCGTCCTGGCGCCCCGGCTCCTGGAGCCAGTAGAGCGGCAGGCCGATGCCGATGACGAACAGGCCGAGCAGGCCGAACGACAGGGTGCGGTCGAGCTTGCGGCCCTCGAGCTCCTCGTCGTCGTAGTACGGCTTGCGGTTCGGGGCGAGCTCGATCTCGGAGCCCACCTCGGGCTTCGACTGGCGGATCGTGACGAAGGCGTAGACCACGCCGATGATCACGGCCAGCAGCAGCAGGAGCAGGCCGATGGAGGTTTGGGTTGCGACCTCGGCGAACATCAGTGCCCTCCTCCAGACACGCAGTGGGGGCCCTCGGCCTCTTGGCCGGTGGTGTTGGTCCCGAGCGGCGGGCCCTGGATGATGGCGCCGGTGTCGACGGTGAGCGACCCACCGCTCACGGCCATGGCGAAGCGGTCGAGGCCTCGGGGGGCCGGGCCGCCCTTCTGCTCACCGACCTGGTTGTACTGCGAGCCGTGGCAGCCGCACTCGAACCACTGCGAGGTGAGGCACGCCGGCACGCGGCAGCCGAGGTGCACGCACTTCTGGTAGAGGGCGATGACGCCCTCCTTCATGCCGGCGAGCTCGGCGGGGCTGTAGGTGGCGTTGGCCTTGTCGAGCGCGCTCGACGGGTAGGCCGTGATCCACATGCGGCCCTCCGGGTAGTAGGCGAAGCCGTTGCCGTTGGTGATGGCCTTCTGGACGTCGGCCAGCTTGCCGACGTTGATCTTCGACCCGAAGCCGCCGCTGGTCTGGGGCCAGAGGTAGGCGAGCACGGCGGCACCGAAGCCGCTGAGGCCCAGGATGAAGCCGCCGACGATCGAGCGGTTGAGGAACTGCCGGCGGTAGACGCCGATCTCGTCGTCGTCGGGGGCGACGAACGGGGCGGGCGGCGCGGGCTCGGACACGGGGACGAGGTCCCCGCCCTTGCGGGCGAGCTGCGCGGCGCGCTCGACCTCCTTGCCGGAGCTGCCTTCCTGGAGCGCGGGCGTCTGCGACTTGCGCGACACGCGGTCGCGCTTGCGGGTCTCCCGTGAGACGTAGCCGCCGCTGACTTCGGCTTCATCCTTCCGGCGCAGGGCGCTGAAGACCACGAAGGCGCCAGCCACCAGGAGCACGGGGATGACGATGACGAGGGGGTTCATCAGGATTCCTTCCTCACAGCTCGAAGAAGAGGCCGGCGGTCCACGGGAAGACGAAGAGCTGCCCGGGGCCGCGGAAGAACGAGCCGATCATGGTCAACACTGCGCACGACATGAGAAAGATCGTGAAAAGTGCCACTGCGAACTTGCGGTCCTCGGGCTTCGCCGAGGGGTTCTTGTCGATGTAGGGGGCGATCATCAGGCCACCGAGGCCGATGCCCGGGAGGAGCACGCCGGCCACCATCGGGTGGAACAGGGCGAGGAGCTCCTGGAGTCCGAGGAAGTACCACGGGGCCTTCGACGGGTTCGGGGTCTTGTTGATGTCGGCCAGCTCGAGCAGCGGGGCGTTCACGAACACCGAGAAGATGAACACGAACGCCGTGCAGGCGAGGGCGGCGACGAACTCGACCGACAGGAGGTGGGGCCACACGTGGACCTTGTCCTGCGGGGCGGCCTTCACGTCCTGGATCGAACCCGACTTGACGACGGTGAGCAGGCGCTGGGTGTGGCCACCGGGACCGGCGGCCACCGGCGGGGCGGCCGTGGCGACGGCGGTGCCGCCCCCGGCTGCCGGGGTGACCTCGCTGCCACCGGCCGCGGCGGCGTCGCCACCGGCGGCCTTGGAACGAGCCGCCTTGGCCCGCTCGAGCAGGTGCGCGGGGATCTTGCTCTCGGCCTCGGATGCCGGCGCGTCGGCTCCAGCAGCCGGGGCTGCTTCTTCGGCCTTCGCGGCAGCGGCCTTCTGGCGGGCCTCTTCGGCCCGCTTGCGGAGGTGCTCGGGGATCTCGGTCATGACGTCCTCCTCGACCTAGAGCGGACCACTGATGCCGCCGTCCTTGCGGACACGCCAGAAGTGGATGGCCATGAAGATCACGATGACGAACGGGAGCATCAGCACGTGCAGCACGTACCAGCGCAGCAGCGTGTCGGTGCCGATCTCGGATCCGCCGAGGAGGACGAACCTCACTTGGTTACCGAAGACCGGTGTGTAGCCCATCATGTTCGTACCCACGGTCACGGCCCAGAGGGCGAGCTGGTCCCACGGCAGCAGGTAGCCGGTGAAGGACAGCAGCAGGGTCAGGAGCAGCAGGACCACGCCGATGACCCAGTTGAACTCGCGGGGCGGCTTGTAGGCGCCGTGGTAGAAGACGCGCGCCATGTGCAGGAACACCGACAGCACCATGAGGTGCGCCGACCAGCGGTGCATGTTGCGCACCAGCAAGCCGAAGGTCACCGAGGTCTGCAGGTGGTAGATGTCGTTCCACGCCTGCGCCGCGGTGGGCCGGTAGAAGAACATCAGGAAGATGCCGGTCACCGTGAGCAGGATGAACAGGAAGAAGGACAGGCCGCCGAGGCAGAGCGTGTAGCTCACCTTCACGGCGTGGCGCTTCACCTTCACCGGGTGCAGGTGGTACAGCACCGAGTTCATGATCACGTAGGACCGGTTCCGGGGGCTGTCGGTGTAGCCCTTCCGGAAGATCGAGCCCGGGCGGAAGATCGAGTTCCAGGCCTGGCTCGACTGGGTCTTGTCGATCAGCTCGGAGACCTTCGAGGGGCCCTTGTTCTGCATGGTCTTGGCCATCGGACTACTGCTCCCGATTCTCTGGGCCGGTGGAGGGAAGGGTGATCATCCGAGACGCATCCCGTAGCCGTAGCCGTGGGTGTTGGTGCGCTGGTGGCCGTCGCCGTTGGCGGCGGGATCACCGACCTTCCCGAGGATGATGACGCCCGTGGGGCAGCGGTCGACGCAGAGGGCGCACCGGGTGCACACGTCGTCGTCGATCAGGAACACCACGTTGTCGCTGGGATCGATGCCCGGGAGCTCGGTGCCCTGCGCCTCGGCGATGGACTCCGGCTGCACCATGTGGATGCACTTCCACGGGCAGATGTCGACGCAGCCCTCGCACATGATGCACTCGGACTGGTCGATGTGGATGAACTGCTTGGGCTTGACCGCCTTGGCCAGGTAGTCCGCATCGACCTGCACGAGGGCGTAGTCGGTGCGGAACTCCGGCATCGGGGGGTTGGCGTCGGTCTTGGCCATGGGTCAGGCCTTCACCAGGGGACGGCCGTAGTTCGACTTCTCGACCTCGTCGGTCTTCTTCTGGCCCCGGTTCTGCCAGACCGCCCAGAGGATGACCGTCAGGACGAAGGCGATGCCGTAGAGGTTGACGGCGATGAGGTCGGCCAGCGTCTGCTTGGAGATGACGATCGGCGACCACTCCATGAGCCCCGTGGACCCGGGGCCGGCGAGGATGGCGTCGGACCGCATGGCGAGCTCCGACCCGGAGTAGATGAGCCACTGGTGCGGCACCACGCCGAAGGCCCAGAAGAGGCCGAAGGTGCAGAACACCGAGGAGGCCATGGCCTCGCCCCAGGAGAGGTAGGCGTCGCGCGGCCGGCGCTTCGAGTAGAGGACGACGATCCCGGCGAGCAGGAACATCACGATCAGCGAGCCCGTGAACGCGACGTTGGCGAAGCCCTTCAGGGCGTTGGTCACGATGGACCCGAGCTGCGACAGGATTGATTCTGCACCGATCACTGTGACGCTCCTCCTCGTGAATTGGATCACAATCCGATGGACCAACCGAAGCTACGCATCCAGCCCGGTTCGGTTTCTTGGTCTAGCACGCGACCTCTGGGACCACACATTCCGAGCCGGGCCGGTTCCACAGGCGTTCCCATGCCCTCAGGAGCGCCCGGCGAACCCTCCCAGCAGCCGGTCTGCGAGGAGCGGGAGCAGGGTGGGCGGACCACCTCGCAGGCTCCTCCGACGACCCGTTCGGCGGCTTGGCCCCGCCAGTGGGGCCAGGCCTAGAGTGGCCGCGTCTCACCTGTCGGACGTGTCGTCGCCAGGTGCCCATCCGCCTGCGGAGGAATGCGTTGACCGAGATCCCCGAGCACCTGCTGAAGAAGGCGGCCGCTGCCCGCGCCGCCAAGGAGGGCAAGGACGCCCCCGAGGGCGACGCGCCGGCCGCTGCAGACGCTCCCGCCGCTGACGCCGCCCCCGCCGCTGCGGGTGCCGCCGTCGAGAAGCCGAAGGCCGCCCCGGCCCCGCTGCCCACGCTCGACGAGGCCGAGCCGGCCCCGGTCGTCGACATCCCCGTGGTCGCTGCGGCCAAGGCCCGCAAGCGCCTCCCCTACTGGGCGGCCTCGGTCCTGGCCATCCTCCCGCTGTGGGGGATCATCTACGTCTTCTCCGTGCAGCCGCCGCCCGCCGGCGAGACCGACCCGTTCGTGATCGGCAAGGAGGTGTACACCGCCAACTGCGCCGGCTGCCACCTCCCCAGCGGTGCGGGCGTCGCCTCCGGCGGCACCGGCCAGCAGCTGAACGACGGCCACGTCCTCGCCACCTTCGACGACCCGCTGGCGCAGGTCTACTGGGAGCACTTCGGCAGCGTCGAGGGCGTCCGCCCCGACGGCACCTACGGCGATGCGACGCTCCGCGACGTCAACGCCATCACCGGCCAGATGGGCGCGTTCGACACCCTCACCCCCGAGGAGATGGCCGCGGTGGTCATCTACATCCGTGAGGAGATCGACGGCGGCGACCCCGCCGACGACCCGAACTTCAACTCGGAGCTGTTCCGCGAGGACCCCGAGGCCATGGCCGCCCTGGTGGAGGCCGTCGCCGCCCTCGAGCCGAACAACCCCGACGCCGTCAAGACGCTCGACGGGGCCGAGTCGAACTGAGCCCGCCGGCCGGGCTCCCCCGGCACGAGGCTCCGTACACTCACGCCATGGCTGCCTCTTCCGCTGACCGTGCCGATGTGCTCGTCGTGGGCGGTGGGCCGGCCGGTGCGGCGACGTCCTACTGGCTGGCCAAGGCCGGCGTCCGCGTCGTGTGCGTCGAGCGCAAGACGTTCCCGCGCGACAAGACGTGCGGCGACGGGCTCACGCCCCGGGCCGTCAAGCAGCTCACCGACATGGGGCTGTACTCGGCGCTCGAGGAGTACCACCGCTACACCGGCCTCCGGGCCGTGGCCCACGGGGTCACCCTCGAGCTGAACTGGCCCGACCACCCCGTCTACCCGGACCACGGGTTCGTGGTGAAGCGGCGCAACCTCGACCAGATCGTGTTCGACCACGCCACCGAGGCGGGGGCCGAGACGCACCAGGGCACCGAGGCGGTGGCACCGCTCGTCGAGGGCGGGCTGGTCACCGGCGCCGTGGTCAAGGACAAGGCGTCGGGCGAGACCCGTGAGATCCGGGCCCGCTACATCGTCATCGCCGATGGGGCGAACTCCCGGTTCGGCCGGGCGCTCGGCACGGCCCGCAACCGCAGCTACCCGCTCGGCATGGCGATCCGCACGTACTACGAGAGCCCGCTCCACGACGAGCCCTGGATCGAGAGCTGCCTCGACGTCCGGGACCGCAACGGCAACTCGATGCCGGGCTACGGCTGGATCTTCCCGGTGGGCGACGGGACCATCAACGTCGGCATCGGCCTGCTCTCCACGTTCCGGGACTGGCGCGACGTCAACACGTCGCACCTCATGCGGGAGTGGGCGGCCACCGCCCCCGACTACTGGAAGATCGACCCCGAGAACCCGGTGTGCGCCCCCACCGGCGGCCGCATCCCGATGGCCGGCTCGGTGAACCCGAAGGTCGGCCCCACGTGGGCGGTCGTCGGCGACGCCGGCGGCTCGGTGAACCCGTTCAACGGCGAGGGCATCGACTACGCCTACGAGACCGGCCGCCAGGTCGCCGAGTACCTGGCCGAGGCCATCAGCACCGGCGACGGCATGGCCCTCCAGCAGTACCCGAAGTGGCTCGAGGCCGAGTACGGCCTCTACTTCAAGGTCGCCCGCCTCTTCGCCCAGGTCATCGGGCAGCCCGCGCTCATGCGGGAGCTCACCCGGGTCGGCATGCGGTCCCGCAGCCTGATGGACTGGGTGCTGCGGATCATGGCCAACCTGCTGCAGCCCGACGAGATCGGCCCGGCCGAGGCGGCCTACGCCATGGCGGCCGCCGTCGTGAAGCGGGTCCCCGAGCCCCTCCCCTAGGACGCTCGGACCTCGGCCTGCCGACGGTGCCAACGGCGGTCGGACGCGAACGCGACCACCGCCAGGGCGCCGAGGGCCACGGCCACCACGACCGCTGGGACGACCCACCCGCGCCCGTCGTCGCCCAGCAGGCTGCCGTCGAGGCGCGTCGTGCCCGCACCGGTCCCGCAGTCGCCGTCGAAGTCGTAGGCGATCTGGGAGTGCGGGCCGTCGAGCGGCGACCAACCGACCACGCGGTAGGCCTCGCCCACCTGGAGCTCGTCGGGCGGCTCCTCGTAGGTCACGGTCACGCTCCGGCCGGCGGCCGGCACCAGCGGCGCACCGCCCGGTTCGGCTCGGCCCGCCTCGCGCACCTCGTCGACGCGGTAGGTCACCCCGCCGCCGTCGATGGCCCGGACGGTCCCGTCGAAGTCGACGTCCATCGCCGCCCTGCTGCAGGCCCCGGCCCGCGGGGCGGCGACGACCACCGCCGACGCCGCGGCCACGAGCGCCACCGCCAGCACGCCGATCCCGCTGGTGGTGCGCCGCCCGCCCATCGCAGGATGCTCCCACACCAGGCGGTCAGGACGCGGCGGCAGCGGACCTCGCCCGGCGACGCAGGCCGAGGACCACGGCACCGAAGCCCACCAGGGCGATCCCCAGGGGTGCGAGCACGCCCGCGTCGCTGCCGGTGCGGGGCAGCGCCCCGGTGGCCGTCGTCCCGTCGCTGCCCGTGGATCCCGACGGTGCCGTGGTCGCGCCCGCCGTCGGACCCGCCGTCGGGGAGACGGTCGTCGGGGTCGTCGGGGTGGTGGGCGTCGTCGGCGTGGTCGGCGTGGTGGGCGTCGTCGGCGTGGTGGGGGCCACCGGCGGGGCGGCGGCGATGACCGACACGACCTCGCCCGAGGCGTGGGCGTGGGTGAGGGGCTGGGTGAACCGCAGCGGGCCCACGCCCGCGAGGGTGCGGACCTCCTCGGTGGCGCCGCCCGGGTTCACCACCACCTGCTGGCCGGCGGCGAACCACGCGGCGGGCGTCGCCGTGCCGACGGTGGCGACGTCGGGGGCGAGGATCGCCAGCGTCGACGTCCCCTTCGCTGCGGCCGATGCCGTCGCCGACTGGGGCATGAGCGGGAGCACCGCCGACGGATCGTCGGGCGCTGCGGTCCAGCCGTTCGCCTGGCTCCAGTACTCCAGGTGGTCCCAGCCGGCTCGGGCCACCACCGAACCGGGGCCGGTCGAGAAGGCGTAGGCCACCGGGACCCGGGTGTCGGTGGGGTCGTCGGCGAACCGGGCGTCGCGCGCCTGGAGCTGCCGACCGCCGGTGCCGGGCTGGCCGGGATCGACCAGCCAGGTGCTCGGCGGACCCCACAGGTCCTCCAGGTAGCCGCCGATCGTGCTCGAGATGGAGCCGATGAACGAGAGGTCGCTCACGCCGACCCGGAAGCGGGCCGGCGACGAGAACCCGCCTTCGTAGTGCCAGATGTTGCCGCCGCCCTCCACCTCGATCGTCGAGCGGGCCGGGTCGTAGCGGACGGCCCGGGCCGAGCCCCCGGCCTCCGGCGAGTACTGGAGGAGGGTGTCGGACCGAGGACCGGTGAACTCCTCGATGTACTTCTTCTTGGCCTTGAACCACTGGGCGCTGTCGAGGAACCAGCTGATCGTCTCGGGGTGCTGGAGCTGGACGATGCCGCCACGGGTGCCGTCGGCGAGGTCCCGGTACAGGCGCAGGCGCTCGAGGTCGCTCAGCGGCTCGCCGTTCGCCTTGCGGAAGTCCATGAAGTCGATGTCGCCCGTGATGCCTCGGCCGTTCACCTTCAACCGGTAGTACCCCGGTTGGCCGGCGACCTCGGCGAGCTCGAACCTGGCCTTGCCGGCGAGCTTGTCCTGGATGCCCTTCAAGAAGCCGATGGCCCGCTTGTTCCACGCCTTGTTGAACGGCAGCGCCAGGTTCTCGGCCACGTTGAACGGCACGGGCATGTACTCCTGGCTGGCGTACTTGAGGTACTCGTAGCCGGGCTTGCCCTGCTGGACCTTGGCCCACTCCTCGACCCGGGTCGTGAGCCGCTCGGCCACGCCGGCGCGGGCTGCCGGGTCGGCGACGTTGGCGGCCACCCAGCCCTGGACGTCCTTCACGTCGAGCACGGGCGGCTTCTTCAGCACGACGGTGTTCAGGTCATCGGCGATGTAGCCCAGGTACTGCGTGTCGATGGGGTCGACGTTCTTGAGCTTGATCAGCTCCATCTTCGGCAGGAAGCCCTGCTGGAGCTTCTCGAGGGCGCCGATGCCCCGGGCCCGCAGGGTGATGAGGTAGCCGCGCTGCTTCGCGAGGCGGGAGAGGAAGTCGTGGGTCTGCTGCGAGACGCCCCACATCTTCGCCGAGGCCGCGGTCACGGGCGTCCCGGACACGAGGCTCTTGCGCAGGTCGTCGGCGGCGACCTCGGCGAGCGCGGGCGTGGCCGCGTCCTCCATCCGGGCGAGGGCCACGGAGGCGTCGCTGATGGCGCCGGCCTTCGCCGCCTGCTCCAGCTCGTCGGACTTGGTCACCAGGAACTTCCCCCACTTCGGGCGGATGATCTTGGTGAACACGGCGAAGATCTCGCTGTCGAACACGTTGGCGGCGGTGGAGCCGCCCACCCGGGCCAGCTGGTTGAGGTCACCGGTGTCGATGGCGAAGCGGAGGTCGCTGAACCAGGTGGCGATCTGGCCCTTGAGCCCCTCGAGCACCTGGTCGCCCGCGCCGTACTGGGCCTCCAGCGAGCGGTAGGTCTCGTCGATCCACTCGTCGCGGGCCTCCTCCGGGAGGAACTGGTACTGCGTGGTCAGGTAGTCGAGCCGCTGCGCGGTGCCGTAGATCGCCAGGGCGTTGGCGGACACGTCACCGATCAGCCGGGGCAGCTCCTTCAGGCCGACCAGGCCCTCCCACAGGGTGGTGAGCGCGCTGTACTCGAAGTTGCCGACGACCGACTGCCAGTCCATCTGCTCGCTGGGGTCGAACGTCGGCGTGATCATCTGGGCGGCGATGCGCTTAGGCCCCTCGTAGACGATGTCCGTGGGCTCCAGGTCGACGGGGTCATCGCCGGCGCGCCGGACCTTGCCGCGCGGGTCGAGCTCGATGGCCGAGAGCGAGTCCATGCCGACGGCGGTGTGGACGACCGCCTTGAACGCCCACGACTCTCCCGCCCCGAGCTCGTCGGGCCGGGTGGCACCGATCGCGGGCGGGTCGTCGACGTCGACGACCCAGGCGCCGGCGGCGTTGCCGAACAGCTTCGTGCGGACCCAGTCGAGCTGGACGTCCGCGTCGTTGGTGATGTTCTCGACCGTGCCGTAGAGGACCCAGTCGTCACCGGCTCGCACCGGCGTGGTCTGCGGGCGCAGCTTCACCCGGATCACGCCCTCGTCGCCCACCTCCGAGCGGCCTTCGGCGGTCCGCACGATCTCGGTCTGGTCGGGCGCCTGGCCGACCTTGGCGTCGACCCGCAGCAGCCAGTCCACGCCACCGGCGAGCACGGCCCGGTACGGGAGGGTCAGCGTCGTCTCGGCGTCCGGCCCGAGCTGGGCGACCGTGCGCGCGGCCGGCGGGTCCGTGGCCCGCGGCTCGAACGGGAGGCCGGCGACGCCGTCGTCGGGGAGCTGCACCGGGTCGGTGCCGCGGAGCTCGATGTCGCGGATCGTGCCCGACGTCAGGTTCTTCAGGTGCACCTCCAGGTCGACGTCCTTCGGGATCAGCTCGCCCGCCTCGTCCCGCTTCAGCGCGACGCGCTCGGGCGCCTCGAGCGTCACCTGGAGGTCGGCCACGCCGATCTCGTACTCGATCTCCTTGGCGGTGACGTCGACCGGGCCCTTCGAACCGGTGCCGGTGGCGTCGCCGGTGAGCAGGACCTTGCCGCGCGAGCCGGTCTTCACCTGGTAGCGGAACTCCTGGGTCTCCCCCAGCGCCAGGTCGGCGCTCGCCGGCGTCGGCCCGCTGGTGACCGCCACCCGCTCGGCGGGGTCGGCGGCGAACAGCGGGCGCACGTTCGTGACCGGGCCGATCCCGTCGTTGCGCACCGCCACCACCAGCGAGGTGGTGCTGTCCGGCTCGGGTGACGCCTCCCCGAGGAGCACGCCGACCACGCTCAGGTGGTCGGCCACCGGCTTGGTCAGGGTGGCCGTCGTGAGGCGGGCGTCCATGACCGTGACCTTCACCGTCCACGGGCCGGGGGTGGTGAACTTGTGGGTCACGGCGTCGGGGAGCTGGCGGGCGATCGTGGTGCCGTCGGAGAACTCGTAGGTGGTCGTGACCAGCAGCGCGTGCTCGGTGGTCGAGCGCGACCGCTCGGCCGTGACCCGGAACTCGTCCTGGTTGCCGGTGGGGGTGATGTCGAGGACGGGGATCGGCGGGGTCGACGGCGCCGCAGCCGGGAGCGTCACCTCGCTGTCGCGCATGATGCGCTTCCAGTCGGTGTACTCGACGCCTCGCTCGTTCGTCTTCCGCGTCCACTCGTTCCACGTGGCGGTGGTGACGGCCGGGGCCTGGTCGAGCACGCCGCGCATCGGCGTGAGGGACAGCAGGCAGTTGCTGACGCAGTCGCGCGCCAGCCCGTTGAAGTACTCCCAGGGGCTCACCCACGCCTCCGTGTACGAGCGGACGAGCGCCGGGCTGCTGCACGGCATCTCGCTCACCGGTGGCGGGCTGTCGTCGCCGTAGAGGTCGTAGGTCTTCGTCGACGGGCACACCGGGTAGCGGAAGTCCGGCGTGTAGCGGTACTGGTGCTCGCGGGCGTAGTTGTAGGCGTCGACCTGCGGTGCGGTGAACGCACCGGGCGCGAGGTACTGCTCCCAGTCATCGGGGTCGTCGGTGGGGCCGTTGACGCAGAGCCCCGTCGAGCTGCCGTCGGGGTCGCAGGTGGGCAGGGCGTCGGCGCCCGGCGTCGAGCCGGGGCCGATCAGGACCAGCGCGCCCACCAGGACCGCCAGGACGAGGCCGACGAGGGGCGAGCGGCGCACGCGCTGCGGGTTCGACATGGCCCGAGTGGACCATCGCCGGCGCGAACGCAGCGCGAACGGCCGACCCGCCGCGCGAACGGCCCGTCAGGTGGGGTCGGGGTCGACCCAGCCGCCGATGTCGGCGGCCAGCCGGTCGGCTTCGCCCGGGCCCATCGTCCCCGGCTGGTAGAGGTGCACGGGCTCGTGGTGGTCGAGGATCCGCTCGACGATGCGCCACTGCTCGTCGAGCGAGTCGGCCCGGCCGAAGCGGCGGGCGTCGCCCTCCATCGCGTCCTCGAGGAGGCGCTGGTACGCGGCCTTGCGCTCGCCCAGCACCTCGCCGAACGAGACCTCGAGGTCGACTGGTTCGGGGATCAGGTCCTCGCCGGGCTTCTTGGCGTGGAGGTGGAGCTTCACGCCGTCGGACGCACCCAGTTGGAAGCGGAGGAAGTTCGGGCCCGGCTCGGGCGCGTCGGCCGGGGTGAACAGCAGCCGGGGCGGGTCGTTGAACGTGACCACCGCCTCGGTGGCGGTGACCTTGAGGTCCTTGCCGGTGCGGACGAGCCACGGCACGCCCGACCAGCGCCACGAGTCGATCTCGAAGCGGACCGCGGCGTAGGTCTCGACGTCGGAGCCGCCGTCGACCCCCTCCTCGTCGACGTACTTGCGGTACTGGCCGCGCACGTAGTCGGTGGGCTCGATGGTGCGGACCTGGCGGAGCAGCTTCACCTTCTCGTCGCGCAGCGAGTCGGCGTCGGCGCCGACCGGCGGCTCCATGCCGAGCAGGGCGACGACCTGGAGCAGGTGGTTCTGGAGCACGTCGCGCAGCGCGCCGACGCCCTCGTAGAACTTGCCCCGGCTGCCGACGCCGAAGTCCTCGGCCATGGTGATCTGCACGCTCGAGATGAAGTTCCGGTTCCACACCGGCTCGAGCAGCGAGTTGGCGAACCGGAACACCAGCAGGTTCTCGACCGACTCCTTGCCCAGGTAGTGGTCGATGCGGAAGATGTCCGGCTCGGAGAACGCCCGGTGGACGCAGTCGTTGAGCTGCTGGGCGCTGGCGCGGTCGCGGCCGAACGGCTTCTCCACCACGACCCGGCCGCCCTCGTTCACGCCGACGCGGCGCAGGCCCTCGAGCACGTCGTCGAAGAGGGTGGGCGGGATCGCGAGGTAGAAGAGCGGCCGCTGGCACGGCTCGAGCACCTTGGCCAGCTCGTCGAACACCGCCGGCTCGCGGTAGTCGCCCGACACGTAGCGCACGTGCTCGAGCAGCTGTTCGACGACGTCCTCCTTGGCGTCGGTCACCTGCTCGGCCAGCGAGGCGCGCACCTTCTCGCGGAGGAACTCGTCGTCGCCGTCCGACGACGCCACGCCGATGACCGGCACGTCGAGCAGGCCATCGACCGCCATCGCGTACAGCGACGGGAAGATCTTCTTGTGCGCCAGGTCGCCGGTCGCTCCGAAGAGGACGAGGGCATCGCTCTTCTCGCCGGTCATCCCTTGCCCTCCCCGCCGTGCTCCTCGCCCCGAGGCGTCTCCAGCTCGATGGCGTGCCCGCCGAACTGGTTTCGCAAGGCGGAGATGACCTTCATGGCCTTGTCCTCCTCGCGGTGCTGCGAGGTGAACCGGGCGAAGAGCGCGGCCGAGATGACCGGGGCGGCGACGCCGTTGGCGACCGCCTCGGTGACCGTCCAGCGGCCCTCGCCGGAGTCGGCGGCGATCGAGGCGATGCCGTCGAGGTCGGGCGTCTCCTGCAGCGCCTTGATCAGGAGGTCGAGCAGCCAGGAGCGCACGACGCTCCCCTCCTGCCAGCTGCCGATGGCGGCTTCGACGTCGATGCCGAGCGGCGAGGCCTCGAGGATGGCGTAGCCCTCGGCGTACGCCTGCATGATCCCGTACTCGATCCCGTTGTGGACCATCTTCGTGTAGTGCCCGGTGCCGACCGGACCCACGTGGGCGAAGCCCTTGCCGCTGGGCGGGGCGAGGGCGTCGAACAGCGGCTGGGCCAGGGCGACCGACTCGTCGGTGCCGCCGACCATCAGGGCGTAGCCGTTGTCCAGGCCCCACACGCCGCCCGACGTGCCGCAGTCGATGAAGCCGATGCCCTTGGCGGCCAGCTCGTCGCCGTGGCGGATCGAGTCCAAGAAGTTAGAGTTGCCCCCGTCGATCACGAGGTCGCCGGGCGCGAGCCGCTCGGCCAGCTCGGTGATCACCGAGTCGGTGATCTTCCCGGCCGGGACCATCGACCACGCCACCTTGGGCTGGCCGTCGGCCGCGAGCAGCGGGATCAGCTCCTCGAGGGAGTGGGCGTCGGCGTCGGGCTTCGCCGGGTCCATGCCGACGATCTCGTGCCCGGCACGGCGCAGGCGCTCGGCCATGAAGCCGCCCATCTTGCCGAGGCCGATCATGCCGAGCTTCATCGCACATCTCCCTTGTCGACGTGGTCGGTGAGCTCGGCCAAGGTGGTGCGGCAGGCCCGCAGGCCGTGCCGGTCGAGCGTGAGCAGGTCGCCGTCGGCCTGGGCGTGCTTCAGCTGGGAGAAGGTGAACGACTGGCCCGGGATGGCGGCGTCGGACGGGTCGGCGCCCACCACCTGGAGGAACACGCCGGTGGGCGGGCCGCCCTTGTGGAGCTGGCCGGTGGAGTGGAGGAAGCGCGGGCCGAGCCCGAACGTGGTGGCCACCTTGTGCTCGTCGCGCAGTTCGAGGCGGATCTCCTCGAGGGCGGGCACGGCGTCGTCGGCCGGCTCCATGTACGCCTGGACGGCGAGGTAGTCGCCCGGCCGCAGGTCGAGGAGGACCTGGGCGAGCGTCGTCCGGGGCAGCTCGCCGGCGCCGTCGGCCAGCACCTCGGCGGTGGCCTCCTTGGCCTCGGCCACGTTGGGCTGGTCGAAGGCGTTGATGCCCAGCACCGCGCCGCACAGGGCCGTGGCCACCTCCCAGACGAGGACGTGGGCGCCGAGGTCGAGCGGGTCGTCGAGGTCGAGCTCGATCACCGGGTTGCCCTCGTCGGCGAGGACGTCGAGGCCCACGCGGTGGTCGACCGAGCCGATCGACACGAACAGGCGGTCGGTGCCGTACACGTCGACGGGGCCGAGGGCCTCGCCCGCGATCGGCACGACGCCGGTGCCCGCCTTCCCGGTGGACTCGGCCAGCAGCTGCTCCAGCCAGAGGCCGAAGGTCTCCACCCGGGGATCGATCACGAGCGTGGCCTTGTCGCGCCCGGAGCGGACCCCGGCGGCCAGCGCGGCGCCGAGGCGGAGCCCGACGTTCACCGCCGGGTCCGGGTCCCGCAGCGAGGCCTCGACCCGCTGCGCCGCGGCCACCAGGCCCAGCCAGTCGATGCCGGCCAGGGCGGCGGGCACCAGACCGAAGTAGCTGAGCGCCGAGTACCGGCCGCCGATGTCGGGCCGGTTCTCGAACACCTGGCGGAACCCGCGCTCGCGCGCCAGCTTCCCCAGGGCCGAGCCGGGATCGGTGACGACGGCGAAGCGGTCGCCCCGGCCGACGCGCTCCCAGAAGAAGTCGAGGTGGCTCCGGGTCTCGATCGTCGAGCCCGACTTGGACGACGCCAGGTACAAGGTGGTGTCGGGGTGGAGGTGGGCGGCGACGTGGCCCACCGCGGCCGGGTCGGTGCTGTCGAGCACGTGGAGCCGCAGGCCCCGCTCGCCGGTGGGGAACGACCGGGCGACGACCTCGGGGAACAGGCTCGACCCGCCCATGCCCATCACCACGACGTCGGTGAGGCCGTCGGCCCGGCAGCCGGCCACGAACCCGTCGAGCAGGTCGACCGCGCCGGCCATCTCGTCGGGCACGTCGAGCCAGCCCAGCCGGTCGCTGATCTCGGTGGGATCGGGGGCCCACAGGGTGTGGTCCTTGGCCCAGAGCCGGGCCACGGCGTCCGACGCCGCCAGCTCGGCGAGGACCTCGTCGACGGGTTCCGCGAGCGCTCCGAGGCGGATCTGACGGATTCCGGCACTGCTCACGGCTTGCTCCTCGTGGTCGGCGGGGGTGCCATCGGTTCTACAGGCTGTCGGAGCCGCCCGCGACCAACGCTCTCCCCGCTACCCGTTCCGGGCGGCGCCGAACACGGTCCCGTGCGCGAGCAGGCCGTCGATGGCGTCAGCCGTGACCGACGGGCTGAACAGGTGCCCCTGCGCCAGCTCGCACCCGAGGCGCTCGAGCACCTCGCCCTGGGCCTCGGTCTCGACCCCCTCGGCCACGGTGTCGAAGCCGAGGTTGTCGGCCAGCACGAGGGCGGCGGAGACGATGGCGAGGTCGTGCGACGACGGATCGCTCAGCCCGGCCACGAACGACGCGTCGACCTTCAAGATGTCGGCCGCCGAGAACCGGCGCAGGTAGTCGAGGGTGGCGAAGCCGGTGCCGAAGTCGTCGATGGCCAGGCGGACGCCGAGCTCCTTGAAGCGGCGCAGCTGCTCGACGATGGCATCGGGGTCGGTGACGAGGTCGGCCTCGGTCACCTCCAGGCACAGCTGCGCCGGGGGCACGCGGTGGCGGGCCAGGCAGTCGGCCACGAAGTCGACCAGGTCGGCGTCGGCGAGCTGGCGGGCCGACAGGTTGGCGGCCACCTCCAGCGAGGGCCAGCGGGCCGCGTGGCGGGTGGCCTGCTCGATGACCCAGCGGCCGAGCGGGAGGATGAGCCCGGTGTCGGTGGCCACCGGCACGAACGCACTGGGCTTCACCAGCCCGATGCCCGGCCGCTCCCAGCGCAGGAGGGCCTCGACGCCGACCATCCGCCGGTCGCTCAGCCGCACGACCGGCTGGAAGTGCAGGACCATCTCGTCGGCGCGGAGGGCGTCGCGCAGGGCGTTCTCGACCTCGAGCCGGGCCAGCGCCCGGTCGCGCAGCCCGCCGTGGAAGAGCGCAGTCCGGTTGCGGCCCCGCTCCTTGGCGTCGTACATCGCCAGGTCGGCGTCCTGGAGGAGCACCGCAGGGTCGGCGGGGCCGGTGGTGTGGACGACGCCGATGCTGGCCGACACCACGACGCGCCCGCCGGGCAGGTCGATGGGGGCGGCGAGCGCGTCGGTGAGGCGGGCCGCGAGCGCGGCGACGGCCTCGACGCCGTCGAGGTCCGGGCACAGCACCACGAACTCGTCGCCGCCGACGCGGGCCACCAGGTCGGCGGGGCGCAGGGCCCGCCGGAACCGGTAGCTCACCTCCTGCAGCAGCTGGTCGCCGGCGTCGTGGCCGAGGCTGTCGTTGATCAGCTTGAACCGGTCGAGGTCGACGAACAGCAGGCCGGCTCGGACGCCGTCGGCCGCGAACGCGTCGCGCAGCCGGGCCAGGAGGAACCGCCGGTTGGGCAGGCCGGTGAGCTCGTCGTGCAGCGCACCGTGGGCCAACCGCGCCTGCAGGTGGTGGCGGTCGACGGCGATGGTGGCGAGGTCGACGGCGAGCGCCACGAGGTCGCGCTCCTCCGAGGTGAGGTCCTCGTCGTGCTGGCGGAGGAAGACCAGCCGGCCGACCAGGCCGTCGGACCCGGTGAGGTCCAGGGCGAAGACCCGGACGAAGCGGCCGCCCGACGCCGCCTTCACCACCGAGTCCCAGCCCAGGGAGCCGCGGATCGGCTCGTCGGGGTCGACGGTGGCGTGGAGCGGCGGCCGGCTGATGCCGGTGCGCTCGAGCACCGCGATCAGCTCGTCGTCGATGGTGGGCGACTCCGAGCGGTAGGACGCGCCGTCGAAGAAGCCGATGACGACCTCGCCCTCGCCGAGCCGGCGGCCCGCGAGGTCGGCGACCGCCTGGAGCGACTCGCCGATGGGCGCACCGCGGGCGATGCGCTCGAGGAGCACGGTCTGGTCGCTCAGGAGGTGGGCGGCGTCGCGCTCGCCGTGCACGGCACGCGCGGTGAGCAGCATGAGGTGGTCGCCGATCTCGTCGCTGGCGGTCCGCTCCAGCTGGAGCCGGCGCCAGCTGCCGTCGCCGGCCTGGAGGCGGAGCACCCGCTGGCGGCCCGGACCGGTGCCGAGGACGCGGTCCACGTGGACCCCCTCGCCGGCCTCGGCGAGCAGGTCGTCAGGATGCACGAGGGTGCTGATGAGCACGCCGGTGAGCTCGTCGGCCGGCCGGTCGAGGATGCGCTCGACCGACGGGCTGGCGTAGGCGATCGTGCCCGCCCGGTCGGTGACCAAGATGAGGTCGCTCGCACCCCGCAGCAGCGACGACGCCCACGCGTCGCGCTGGCGGTACGCCTCGGACTGGCTGTCGCGGTCGGTGATGTCGCGCCCGATCGCGATGAGGTGGCCGACCCCGGGGACGTCGAGCGCGTTCGACACCATGAACTCGGCCTCGCGCAGCCGGCCGTCGGGGGTGACCATCGTGACCTCGATGGGCCCGTGCACGCCGGGGTTCGTGGCCGCGTGGGTGAGGGCCTTCACGTGCAGGTCGTGGTTGGCGGCCTTGGCGAACAGCTCGAACACGCTGTGGCCCAGGACGTCCTCGGGGCTCCAGCCGAACGTGTCGCCACCGAGGGAGCCGAAGCCGGTGACCGTCCCCTCGGCGTCGAGCAGGATCACGCTGTCGGGCAGGGCAGCGAGCACCTCGCTGCTGCCGACCCCGTCGGGCAGTCCGCTCGGATCGGCCCCGACGGTCACGGGGCGGCGACCGCAGCCGCAGCTTCGCCGGCGACCTCGATGATCCGGTCGACGACCGCATCGTCGTGGGCCAGGCCGGGGAACATGACCTCGTAGGCGCCGGGAGCGAGGGCGACGCCCCGCTGGAGCACGGCGTGGAACAGCTCGGCGTACCGGGCCTCGTCGGTGGTGCGGGCCTCGGCGTAGTTCCGCGGGGCGCTCGGGCCGAGGTGGAGGCCGACGAGGGGACCGGCCGTGTCGACCACCGCCGGGATCCCGGCTCCGTCGAGCGCCGACTGGAAGCCGGCGGCCAGGCGCTCGGCCTGGCCGATCAGGAACCGGTAGGCGTCGTGGTCGCAGAGCTCGAGGGCCGCGAGCCCGGCCGCCGTGGCCAGCGGGTTCCCCGACAGGGTGCCGGCCTGGTACACGGGGCCGATCGGCGCCAGGTGGTCCATGAGGTCGGCCCGCCCACCGAAGGCGCCCACGTTGAGGCCGCCGCCGATGACCTTGCCGAAGCAGGTGAGGTCGGGGGTGGTGCCGAAGGCCTCCTGGGCGCCGCCCCAGCCGAGGCGGAAGCCGGTGATCACCTCGTCGAAGATCAGCAGCGCGCCGACGCGGTCGCACTCGGCGCGGAGGCCGGCGAGGAAGCCGTCAGCCGGTTGGACCAGGCCCATGTTGGCGGCGACCGGCTCGACGATGACGCACGCGATGGTGTCGTCGAGCTCGGGCACGTCGTTGTACGGCGCGATGACCGTGTCGGTGACCGCGGCCGCCGGGACGCCGGCCGAGCCGGGCACGCCGCCGGGGCTGTGCGCCGGGTCGAGGTGGGCGACCGCCGAACCGGACTCGGCCAGCAGGGCGTCGCCGTGGCCGTGGTAGTTCCCGGCGAACTTCACGACCCGGTTGCGGCCCGTGGCGCCGCGGGCGAGCCGGAGCGCGGTCATCGTGGCCTCGGTGCCGCTCGACACCATGCGGACCTTCTCGCACGACGGGACCCGGCGGCGGATCTCCTCGGCCAGCAGCACCTCGCGCTCGGTGGGGGCGCCGTAGGAGGTGCCGTCGCCGGCTGCGGCGCGGATGGCCTCGATGACCTTGGGGTGGGCGTGGCCGCCGATGACGGCGCCGTAGGACTGGACGAGGTCGAGGTACTCGGTGCCCTCGACGTCCCAGACCCGGGCGCCCTCGGCGCGGGCCACGAAGTAGGGCGTGCCGCCGACCGAGTTGAACGCCCGGACCGGCGAGTTCACGCCGCCGGGGATCACCTGGCGGGCCCGGTCGAACAGTTCCTGGTTCGAGGTCATCGGCCACCCGCCAGCGCTTCGGCCGCCTCGCGGGCGAGGTAGGTGAGGATCAGGTCGGCACCGGCCCGCTTGATCGAGGTCAGGTGCTCCATGGCCACCAGGTGGCCGTCGATCCAGCCGTTGGCCGCCGCGGCCTTGATCATGGCGTACTCGCCGGACACGTGGTACGCCGCGACGGGCAGGTCGTGCTCGGCCCGCACCCGGGCGATGACGTCGAGGTACGCGAGCGCGGGCTTGACCATCACCAGGTCGGCGCCCTCGAGGACGTCGGCCCGCACCTCCTCGAGGGACTCCCGGACGTTGGCCGGGTCCTGCTGGTACGCCTTGCGGTCGCCGCCGCCGGCGATCTCGACGTCGACCGCCTCGCGGAACGGGCCGTAGAGGGCCGACGCGTACTTGGCGGCGTAGGCGAGGATGGCGACGTCGGGGAACTCGTCCTCGTCGAGCGCGTCGCGGATGGCGGCGACCTGGCCGTCCATCATCCCGGACGGCGCCACGATGTCGACCCCGGCCTCGGCCTGGGCGACGGCCACCTCGGCGTAGCGGTCGAGGGTGGCGTCGTTGTCGACCGTGCCGTCGGGCGTGAGCAGGCCGCAGTGGCCGTGGTCCGTGTACTCGTCGAGGCACAGGTCGGCGATGACCACGAGCTCGTCGCCGAACGCGTCCTTGAGGTCCCGGATGGCGAGCTGCACGATGCCGTCGGGATCGCTGGCCCCCGTGCCCTCGGCGTCCTTGTGCTCGGGCACGCCGAACAGCACCACCGAGGGGATCCCGAGGCCGATCAGCTCCTTCGCCTCGTCGACCAGCGAGGTCCGCGTGTGCTGGACGACACCGGGCAGCGAGGTGATCGGGTGGGGCTCGCTGATGCCCTCGCGCACGAACAGGGGCGCGATCAGATCGGCAGGCGTGAGCTGCGTCTCGGCCACCATCCTGCGGAGTGCAGGCGTGCGGCGCAGACGCCGGAGGCGGCGCTGGGGGAACACCGCCTCAGCCTACGGGCGGGCACCCCCGACCGCCCAGGGTGAGGCGGCGAATCCGCAGGTCGTACGCATCGGGAGCGATGACTACGTACCCCGTCCCGACGAAAATACGTAGGTCGACCGATGTGGCGACCTGCTTCAGTGGCGCACGATCAACCCCACGAACCGATGGCCACCCGGGCCCCGGACGAGACAGGAGGATCGTGATGAACCGCACGCTGCTGAACCGGATCCGCATGATCCGCCCGACTCCCGACCGGACCTCCTGGGGCCGTCGCACCGACCTCGTCGAGGCCGGCTACCGCTCCAGCTCCGGCCACGGGAGCCGCATGCCCAGCCAGCGGGCCACCACCCGCACCCAGCGCCCCTACTAGTGCCGCACCCGGCGGCGCTCGGTCCGCGGACACCGTCGGCACGGTCCTGATGGTGACCGTGCCGACGGCCGGCGAGGCCGCAGGGGATCCTCGGTACGCTCCCTGCATGCAGGTCGGGCGACGGGGGCTCAGCCCCGTGATGGTCGGTCGAGCCGAGCAGCTCGACCGGCTCCTCGGCGCGCTGGCAGCCACCGAACCGGGCGTGGTCCTCATCGGCGGCGAGGCCGGCATCGGCAAGTCCCGGCTCGTCGCCGAGCTCCGCGAGCGGCTCGACCCGGAGGTCGTCGTCGTCGCCGGCCAGGCCGAGCCCGGCGGCCTCGGCCACCCCTTCGGCCTGTTCCTCGACGCGCTGGGCAGCCGCCGGCCCGGCGACGAGCGGGTGGCCCGCCTGCGCTCCGCGGAGGACCGGCCCGACCCCGAGGACGGCACCCTCGCCGACCGCACCCGGCTCGCCCGGGACCTGCTGGCCGACGTGGTCGACGCCAAGCCGGCGGTGCTCGTGTTCGAGGACCTGCACTGGGCCGACTCCGAGAGCATCGCCCTGTTCGAACAGGTCGCCGCCACCTCGGCCACCTGCTCGGTCGTGGGCACCTACCGGCCGAGCGAGCTGACCCGCCGCCACCCGCTCACCGAAGCCCTCCCCCGCCTCGAGCGCCGGCCGCACGCCGTCCACCTCCGCATCGAGCGCTTCACCGAGTCCGACGTCAGCGCCTTCCTGGCCGCCGTCTACGGCAACCGCCCGCCGCACCGCGTCGTCGAGGCGCTCACCGCCCGCAGCGGCGGCAACCCGTTCTTCCTGGAGGAGCTGCTGCTCGCCTCGGGCGGCGTCGCCCTGGAGGACCTCGGCTCGGCGCCGCTGCCGTGGAACCTGGCCGAGGCCGTGCACAACCAGGTCGACGAGCTCGACGCCGGCGCCCGGCGCGTCGTCGAGACCGCTGCGGTGCTCGGGCGGCGGGTGACCTTCGACGTGCTCGCCGCGGTCACCGGCCTCGACGAGGGCGAGCTCATCGCCGTCCTGCGGGACCTGATCGCCCGCGGCCTGCTGGCGGAGCTCGAGCCCGACGTCTTCGGCTTCCGCCACGACCTCACCCGCGAGGCCATCCAGCAGCGGCTCCTCGGCCGCGAGCACCGGCGCATCCACCAGGCCGCCCTCGACGCGCTCGTGGCCGCCGACAGCCACAGCTTCGCCACCATGGCGCGCCACGCCCAGGGCGCCGGCCGCACCGACGAGATGGTCGACCTCGCCCGGCGCGGCGCCGAGCGCTACCTGGCCATCGGGTCCACCTACCAGGCCCTCCAGCTGGCCGAGCTCGGCCTCACCGAGGCCTGCGACGACGTCGAGCTGCGGGCGGCCGCGGCCCGGGCGGCGTGGCTCGCCAGCCTCTACACCGACGCCATCGAGCACGGCGAGCGGCTCCGGGGCCTGGCCGTGGCCGCCGACGACCTCGAGCTGCGGTCCCGCGCCGACCGGGGGCTGGCCCGCCTCTACTGGGAGGCCGGCCAGGACCAGGACCTGGCACGGACCCGCACCACGCTCGTCGAGAGCCTCGACCTCCTGCCCGACGGCGTCGAGCGCACCGAGGTGCTGGGCGTGCTCGCCCAGCAGGCGATGCTCGCCAACGACCTCGACGCGGTGCTCGACTGGTCCGGCCAGGCCGTCGCCGCGGCCGAGCGCAACGACGTGCCCAGCGTGCGGCGAGCCGCCCTCGTCGAGCAGGGCAGCGTCATGATCAACCGCCGCCGAGAGCCGCTGGCGACCATCCGGTCCCTGATGGCCGTGGCCGAGGAGGCGTCGGCGGCCGGCGAGGACTTCATGGCGTCACGGGCCTGGGGCAACGCCGCCCACTCGGCGGTGGGGCTGCTCGACTTCGACGAGCGGGTCGCCGTCTTCGACCAGATGCTCGCCGCCGCCGAGCGCGCCGGGTGGATGCCCGAGGGGCGGCTCTCGTACATCCACGGCCGCTTCGACATGGCCCTGTTCGAGGGCGACCGCGAGGAGGCCGACCGCTGGATGCTCGGCGACGACGAGCTCGAGCAGGCCCGGCCCGCCGGGCTGTCGGGCTGGGCCGACATGAACCAGGCGCTCCTCCACCTCGAGAGCGGCGACACCGAGGCGGCCGCCCACGTGCTGGCGAGCCTGGGCGAGGTCACCCGGGAGAAGGCGGAGATGCTCGCCGCGGTGAAGCTGGCCCTCGCCGTGGTCGCCGACGACCGGCCCGCCGCCGCCACCCAGCTCCGCTGGCTCCAGGAGAAGGCCGCGGTCGACGGGCTCGACGCCGACTCGTTCGGCGCGGCGATGACGCTCGTGGGCGAGCCTGCGCTCCCACCGGCCGACGCCCGCACCCTCGCCGCCGCGTTCCGCCGCATCTGGGGCTTCGAGTCGCCCGTGGTCGAGGTGGCCCGCACCCGCTTCCTCGGCCACATCGCCCTGGCCGAGGGCGACACCGAGGCGGGCCTCGTCCAGCTGCTCGAGGTCACCGACGCCGAGGAGCAGGTGTACCCCCTCCCAGCGCCGTACCGGGCCACCGACCACATCGCCGTGGCTCGTGCCCTCATCTCGCTGGGCCGCACCGACGAGGCCGCATCCCACGCCGCCGAGGCCCACCGCCTCCTCGTCCGCTGGCCCGGCCGCCGCCGCGAGGCGTCCGACGTCCTCCAGCGCCGCTTCGCCACCCGCAGCGACCCGTCGGCCGCCGGCACCGAGGGCCTCACGCCCCGCGAGCAGGAGGTGCTCGCCCTGGTCGCGGAGGGCCTGTCGAACGCCGAGGTCGCCGAGCGCCTCTACATCTCCCCGCGCACCGCCGCCGTCCACGTCTCGAACATCCTCGCCAAGCTCGGCGCCTCGTCCCGCACCGAGGCCGCCGCCTGGGCCATGCGCCAGCACCCCTGACCCCGACCCGTCGGATCGACATCCCCGAGCCATCCCGCTCGAGCAGCATCGGGGGCCGGGACCCGCTCGGCTCGCTTCTTGTCGTCGAACAGCTCGTCATGGGTGTCGTTCGACGACAAGTTCCGCCAACCCCAGGAACTTGTCGTCGAACGGCACGTCATAGGTGCAGAACGACGACAAGAAGCGACCAGCCCGGGCCGGCGACGAGATGCAGCCCCCCTCGCCCTGGGCGCATGGTCAGGGGTGGGTGGGGAGGAGCTGGGTGAGGGTGGCGAGGTCGAGGTGCTCCATCGACGGGACCGAGTGGTGGGCGGCCGAGAGGTCGGTGTGGCGAGTGATCTCGCTGGGGACCGACACCACCACGAGCCCGGCGGCGAGGGCGGCCCGCACGCCGGGGTTGGAGTCCTCGACGGCGATGGTCCGGGCCGGATCGGCGGCCAGCATGCGGGTGGCGTAGCGGTACGACGCCGGATCGGGCTTGCCCCGGCCCTCGACCTGGTCCCGGGAGGCGATGACGGCGAAGTGGTCTCGCAGGCCGAGCCGCACGAGGTGGGTCTCGACCCACGACTCCGGCGAGCTGGAGGCGATGCCGAGCGGGACGCCGGCGGCGAGGAGCTCGTCGAGCAGCGCCTCGACGCCGGGCAGCGCAGGCAGCGTGTCGCGCCACGAGCGGTCCTGGCGGGCGTAGCGCTCCTCGAGGTCGTCCCGGTCGAGGTCGGCTCCCACCGCGGCGCAGAGGGCGGCGTGGGACTCGTCCTCGGCGTGGCCGACGACGGTGGCCCAGCCGGGGATGGTAAGCTCGTGGCCCAGCTCGGCCAGGGCGGCGGCGTACGCCTGGTAGATCGGCGTCTCGCTGTCGAAGATGGTGCCGTCGAAGTCGAAGACGACCGCGTCGGGGTGGGTGCGGCTCACGACGTCGCGAGCGGACGGGCGCCCGGGTGGGTGACGGCGGTGGCACCCGAGCGCACGGCGTCGGCGAGCGCGGCCTGCGGGTCGGCCCCGAGGCGGGTGGCGGCGATCCAACCGGCGGCGAAGGCGTCGCCGGCGCCGGTGGTGTCGATGGCGTCGACCGGGAAGCCCTCGGCGGAGACCGTGACCGAGCCGTCGGTCCAGGTGGCGCCGGCGGCACCGTGCTTCACCACCACCGCGCCGACGTGGTCGAGCACGGCGCGCACGCCGCCGAGCGCCTCGACCTCCTGGTCGTTCGCGAACACGATCGACGCCCCGTCGATCCAGTTGAGAAACGCGTCGGCCCCCACCGCCTTGATGGGCGCGGTGCTGGCCGCGTCGACGGACACGACGGCGCCACCGGCGATGCCCGCGGAGAGCGCGGCCCGGCCGGCGTTGCGCGAGCCCTCGTGGAGGATGGCGTACCCGGACAGGTGCACCCAGTCCGGCATCGGGTCGAGGCCGCCGACGATGGCCGACATCGGGAGGCGGTCGTTGGCGCCGCGGTCGGGGAGCATCGAGCGCTCGCCGTCGGCGGACACCAGCACGACGCAGGTGCCGGTGGGCTCGTCGTCGAGGACCGGGCCCACGAAGGTCACGCCTGCGGCATCGAGCTCGGCGGCCGCCATGGCGCCGAAGCCGTCGTCGCCGCGGGCGGCCATGAGGTGCGGGGCTTCGCCGAGCGCGGCCAGCCAGCAGGCGGTGTTGGCCGCGGAGCCGCCACCCGCCAGCCGGACCCGGGCCGGGGTGTCGCTCCCGATGGCGATGGGCTCCTGGTGGGCGACGACGACGTCGACCATGAGGTCGCCCACGACCAGGACGTGGCTCACGCGCTGGCCGCCGCGGCGATGCGTCCGGCGAGCGCGGCGTTGGCGAGGATGATCTCGGTGTTGGCCCGGAGGCTCTCACCGCCGGACGCCTCGTGGAAGTGGGCCAGGAGGAACGGCGTGACGTCCTTGCCCTGCACGCCGGCGGCGGAGGCGGCGTCGAGGCCCTCGGTGAGCACCCGGTCGTGCAGCACCGGGTCGACCTGGCGCTCGACCGGCAGCGGGTTGGCCACCAGCAGCGCGGCCGTGGACCCGAGCGCCCGCCGGGCCGCCATGATCGCCGCCACGTCTCGGGGCGCGTCGACGCGGTGCGGGACGCCGTGGCCGGAGTCGGCCAGGTAGAAGCCCGGGAAGCGGTCGGTGCCGTAGCCGACGACCGTGACGTTGAGCGTCTCGAGCCGCTCGAGCGTGGCCGGCACGTCGAGGATCGACTTCACGCCGGCCGAGACGACGGTGATGGGCGTCGACCCGAGCGTGGTGAGGTCGGCCGACTCGTCGAAGCTGTCCGATGCCCCGCGGTGGACGCCGCCGAGGCCGCCCGTGGCGAACACCTCGATGCCCACCCGGGCCGCCAGCTCGGCGGTGGAGGCGACCGTGGTGGCACCGTGGCCCTTGCGGGCGACGACCACCGCCAGGTCCCGCACGCTGGCCTTGACCACGTCGTCGGAACCGGCGACCACGGCGAGGGCGGCATCGTCGAGACCCACCCGCACCACGCCGTCGACGATGGCGATCGTGGCCGGCACCGCGCCCTGGTCTCGCACCGCCGCCTCGATCTGGCGGGCGACGTCGAGGTTGGTGGGCCGGGGCAGGCCGTGGGAGATGATCGTCGACTCCAGTGCCACGACCGGGCCGCCGGAGCGGACGGCGTCGGCGACCTCGGGGGCCACCTCCACGGATGCGGGCAGGTCGTCGAGCGTCGAGCCGGGCATGGGTCGAGTCTGGCAGAGACCCGCCCCGGTTCAGCCCAGCGTTGCGACCAGTGCGGTGACCAGGCCGTCGATGGTGTGGGGGTCCGCCTCGGCGGTGACCGTGAGCCCGTGTGCCCGGACGCTGTCGGACGTGACCGGGCCGATCGAGACCACGACGCCGGGGACCTGGTCGGCGCCGACGGCGTCGCAGAGGTTGGTGACGCTCGACGACGAGGCGAACGTGACCGCGTCGGCCGCCGCCACCCGCGCCGCCAGCTCGGGTGCCACCGGCACCGGCCGGGTGCGGTAGGCGTCGACCACGTCGACGTCCCACCCGGCGGCGCGCAGGCCGTCGGGGACCACGTCACGTGCGACCGCGGCCCGGGCGATGAGGACCCGGCCGCCGCCGTCCGGCGGTGGAGGGAACGCGGCGAGCAGGCCCTCGCCCACGAACGAGTCGGGCACCAGGTCGGCGACGATCCGGTGGCGGGCGAGCGCGGCCGCGGTGCCCGATCCCACTGCGGCGATCCGCACGCCGGCGAGCGCCCGGGCATCGGGCACGTGGGCCAGCGTCCGCTCGACGCCGTTGGGCGACGTGAGCACGAGCCAGTCGTAGGTGGCGGCCCGGTCCACGGCGGCGGCCAGCGCGGCACCGCCGTCGTCGGGGTCGGCGATCTCGATCATCGGCGCCTCGACCACCTCGGCGCCCAGCTCCCGGAGCACGCTGCTCAGGGCGGAGGCCTGGGCCCGGGCCCGGGTGACCACGACCGAGCGGCCGAAGAGCGGTCGGCCGGTGAACCAGTCGAGGTCCTCGGCCGCGACGCTCCCCACCACGATCACCGACGGTGCCGCCAGCTCGTGGTCGCCGAGGGTCGCCAGCGTGGCCCGGGTGACGTGCTGTTCGGGCCGGGTCCCCCACCGCACCGCGGCGGCGGGCGTCTCGGGCGGCCGGCCGGCGGCGATCAGGCGGGCGGCGATCTGCGGCCAGCGGCCGACGCCCATGAGGATCACGATGGTGCCGCCGACCCGGGCGACGGCGTCCCAGTCGACCGTGCCGTCGCCGCTGGCGGGGTCCTCGTGACCGGTCACCACCGTGAACGAGGTCGACGAGAACCGCTGGGTGACGGGGATCCCGGCGTAGGCGGGGACGGCGAGGGCCGAGGTGATGCCGGGCACGACCTCGTAGGGCACCCCGGCGGCGACCAGCGCGGCCGCCTCCTCGCTGCCGCGGGCGAACACGAAGGGGTCGCCGCCCTTGAGCCGTACGACGGTCTCGCCGGTCAGGCCCCGCTCCACCAGCAGGGCGGTGATCTGGTCCTGGGTCATGCGGTGGGCCTTGGGCGCCTTGCCCACGTCGATGCGCTCGGCGTGGTCCGGCGCCAGGTCCAGCAGCTCCGCGGCCGAGAGTCGGTCGTGGACGACGACGTCGGCCTGAGCCAGGAGTTCGGCGCCCCGCACCGTGAGCAGCCCAGGATCACCAGGGCCAGCGCCCACGAGGTACACGGTCACGGGGCGATCGTACGGCCCGGACGAGGGCCGTCCGTCCGGCCAGTCAGCCGAGGGCCCGGCGGAGGTCCTTGGCGACCTGGGTGCCCAGCGCTTCGGGGTCGTCGCCGGTGGAGCGCATGCGGACCAGCTCGGCCGATGCGGTGCCGTCGGTGGCGAGGAACGCGGACAGGCGGAGCATCCCGGCGTCGGCGACGTCGCCCAGTTCGTCGACGAACACGGCGTGGGCGCCGGCCGGCAGGTCGCAGTCGCCGCCGAGCTCCACGAGGAAGGCCCGCTCGGCATCGACCCGGCGCCGCGACGGCCCGTGCTCGATGGCCTGGAGCATCCCGATGATCACGTCGTCGTCGGCCCGGCACTCGACACCGAGCGCCCCCTGCCCGACCTGTGGGACGACCTCGTCCTCCGAGATGACCTCCGAGAGCTGGTCGGCCAGCTGGAGGCGCTGGAGCGCCACCGCGGCCACCACGATGGCGCCGCCTTCGGGCACCTTCGACAGGCGGGTGGCCATGTTGCCGCGCAGTTCGGTGAACACGAGGTCGGGGCGGATCTGGGCCAGCTGCACGCGGCGCCGCATCGACCCGGTGGCGACGGTGGCGCCGAGCGGGAGGTCGCCCAGGCGGCCGCCGACCAGCGCGTCGCGAGGGTCGCCGCGCTCGGGCACCGCGGCGAGCGCGAGCCCGGGGACGGTGGTGGAGGGCAGGTCCTTCGCCGAGTGGACGGCGAAGTCGGCCCGCCCGTCGAGGACGGCCGTCTGCACCTCCTTGGCGAAGACGCCCTTGCCGCCGAAGTCGGAGATCGGGACGTCGAGCCGGCGGTCGCCCTCGGTGTCGACGATCACGAACTCGACCTCGAGTCCGGGGAACGCCTGGCCGAGGAGCCGTCCGACGTGGGCGGCCTGCCAGAGGGCGAGGGAGCTGCCGCGCGTCGCGGCCCGGACGACCGGCACGGACGGGAGCTAGGCCCGGTCGTCGAGGTCGAACAGCTGCCGGGTGGCGTCGGCGAGGCGCTCACCCGTGGTGGAGCCCGCCGTGTCCTTGAGCTGGACGGTCGGCTGGTGCAGCAGCTTGGCGACGAGGCCCTTCGTGAGGGCCTCCACGGCCTCGCGCTGGCGCTCGTCGAGGCCGTCGAGCTTGGCCTCGAACCGGGCGATCTCGGCGGTGCGCACGTCGTCGGCCCAGCCCCGCAGCGAGGCGATGACGGGCGCCGCGGAGCGGGCGGAGTTCGCCGAGCGGAACCGCTGGAGCTCCTGGTCGATGATCGACTCGACCGCGGCCAGCTCGTGGGAGCGGCGCTCGATGCCGGCCTGGGCAAAGCGGCGGAGGTCGTCGATGTTGAGCAGCGTGACGCCGTCGAGGTCGGCGACGGTGGGATCGACGTCGCGGGGGACGGCGATGTCGACGATGAGCAGCTCGCGCCCGGCCCGCTCGGCCATGACCGGGGCGAAGTCGTCGCGCTCGACGACCGGCACGGTGGCACCGGTGGAGGTGAGCAGCAGGTCGACCTCGAGCAGGGCGAGCGGCAGGTCCGAGAGCCGGACCGCCTGGCCGTCGATGCGATCGGCGAGGGCCCGGGCCTTGCGCCAGGTGCGGTTGGCCACGAACACGTCGGCGACGCCGGCGCCCTGGAGCGCGGTGGCCATGCCCTCGGCCATCTCGCCTGCGCCCATGATCAGGACCCGCTTGCCCTCGAGGTCGCCGAGGCGCTCGGCGGCCATCTCGACGGCGGCGTGGGACACCGACGCGGTGCCCCGGGCGATGTCGGTGTCGGTGCGGGCCCGCTTGCCCGTCTCCAGCGCGTGGCGGAAGAGCAGGTTGAGGACCGGACCGGCGGTGGCCTCCTGGCCGGCCTGCTCCCAGGCGCCGCGGACCTGGCCGAGGATCTCGGCCTCGCCGATGACCGACGAGTCCAGCCCGGCGGCCACGGAGAAGAGGTGGCGGATGGCCTCGGCGTCGTAGTGGACGTAGAGGTGGTCGGCGAACTCGTCGGGCGGCACGAACGCCAGCTCCGACAGGAAGTTCCGCACGTCGGCGTAGGCCCCGTGGAACCGCTCGGCGATGGCGTAGACCTCGGTGCGGTTGCAGGTGGAGAGCACGACGACCTCGCCGATGTGCTCCCGCTCGTTCAGGTCGTGCAGGGCCTTGGGCAGGCGCGCGCCATCGATGGTCATCCGCTCGAACAGATCGAGCGGCATGGTCCGGTGGTTCAGTCCGATGACGACGACAGACACGCCTGCAGGCGCTCCTTGGCTTCGGCCAGCTGGCCTTCACGAATGAGGTCAAGTGTTCCCGACTCGACGGCCAGCCGCCAATCCGGTCGGCGCCCGAGCCCGCCACCTGCGACATCTTCCAGCCGGATCTCGTCGATCAGGTCCAGCGCAGCGATGGCTTCGGGGGTGATGGCCTGGGCCGCCTGGTCGCAGAGCCAGCGGGCAGCCCCGGGGTGGACGCCGTCGGTGGAGACCGCGACCGTGACCGGTCCGGTGTGCCAGCTGGCGGGCACGGCGACGGCGCCGCCCGTGGGATCCGAGGCGTCGTTGGCCCATGCGCCGACGGCGGCGGCGTCGGACGCGACCCGGCCGTTCACCGCGACGTCGCTCGTGGCGGCGAGCACCAGGCTCCAGGGCCGTCCGTCAGCCGCGACGCCCAGGCCGCCGTAGGCCTGCTCCTCCCACCGGATGCGCCCGGCCCGGGCCAGCTCGGCGAGCGGCGCGCCCAGCTCCGGCGACCGGACGGTGACGTGGGCTTCGGCGGCGAGGAGGCCGAGCACCTTGCGCGTGGCGACCTCGCCCCCGCCGACGACCAGGCACGGGCGCCCGGCCAGGTCGACCATGACGGGGTAGCGGACCGCCACGTCAGCCCTCGTCGCTGAGTGCGCGCTCGAGCTCGGCTCGGACCGCGCCGGGGAACGTGCAGTACAGGACGTCGCCCTCGTACCGGCCCAGCTCGCGCAGCACGGCGGGCCGCACGTCGGCGGCTACCAGGATCAGGAGGGCGGACGTGCCGGGGTCCAGCCAGTGGCCGACGTCGCGCACCCAGGCGTCGTCGAGGCCGAGGTCGACGAGCTTGGCCATGAGGGCGCCGCCGCCTGCACCGACCGCCGCCGCGGCGAGGAACACGGGCCCGCCGAACAGCGCGCCGACGAGCATCCCCCAGATCGACCCGGTGAGGGCGCTGCGGCCGGGCGTGGGGTCGATGGTCTGGTGGATCCGGACCTTGCCCTCGAGGTCCTTGGTGACGACCACCGCGTCCGACAGCGCGATCTCGCCCTCCTGCTGGAGGTGGACGAGCGCCAGCAGGACCTCTTCGGCCCGGGTGACCTTGTCGAACGACACCCCGATGATGTGGTCGACGTCGCCGTCGGCGGTGGACCCGTCCGCGACGGAGCCGGCATCGGTCAGGGGGAGCTCGCTCATCGCCCCGAGCCTACCGACGGGGCCCACCGATCGGTCCGCGAGATGGGCACCGAGATCGGTCAGGAGTCGAGGTCGCGGTGCTCCTGGTAGAAGCTCAGGATCTGCAGCTCCAGTGCCAGGTCGACCTTGCGCAGCGACACGCCGTCGGGCACGGCGATCACGGTGGGGGCGAAGTTCAGGATGGACCCGACGCCGGCCTGGACCAGCTTGTCGGCGGCGTCCTGGGCGGCGGACGCCGGCGTGGCGATGACGCCGATGCCGACCTTCAGCTCCTTCGCCAGCGGGGCGATGTCGTCGGTGTGGTGGACCTCGACGCCGTGGATGGTCTGGCCGACCTTGGCCTTGTCCGAGTCGAAGAGGGCGGCCACCGGGAAGCCCCGCTGGGTGAAGCCGCCGTAGTTGGCGAGGGCGCTGCCGAGGTTGCCGGCGCCGACGATGGCCACGGGCCAGTCGTGGGTGAGCCCGAGCTCGCGGCTCATCTGGAACAGCAGGTACTCGACGTCGTAGCCGACGCCCCGCGTGCCGTAGGACCCGAGGTAGCTGAGGTCCTTGCGCACCTTGGCGGCGTTGACGCCCGCCATCTCGGCCAGCCGCTCCGACGACACCGTCGGGATCTTCTCGTCGACCAGCTCGGCCAGGCTCCGGAGGTACACCGGCAGCCGGGCGACGGTGGCCTCGGGGATGTGTCGAGCGCGGTCGGACATGCGCCGGGAACGCTAGTGCGCATGTTCACAAGCGAGCGAGGCGGGGCCGCCGCTCCCCCGTTCGGGCTAGCGGAGGGCCCGGCGCAGCACCTTGCCGCTGAGGTTCAGCGGGAGCTCCTCGACGAAGTTCACCTTCTGCGGGCACTTGTACCGGGCCAGGCGCTGGGCGGCGAACTCGATGACCGCGTCCTCCTCGAGCGAGTACCCGGACTCGACCACGACGAACGCCTTGACCGCCTCCCCGGTGTGGGGGTGGGGCACGCCGACCACGGCGACCTCGCGGACGCCGTCCATCTCCAGCAGCACCTCTTCGACCTCAGCCGGGAAGACGTTGAAGCCCGACACGATGATGAGGTCCTTGGCCCGGTCGACGAGGAACAGGAAGCCCTCGTCGTCGACCATGGCGATGTCGCCGGTGTGCAGCCAGCCGTCCTCGTCGATGCACGCCCGGGTGGCCTCGGCGTCGTTCCAGTAGCCCTGGAACACGTTCGGCCCCTTGACCCAGATCTCGCCGGGATCGCCGACCAGGACGTCCTCGCCCTCGACGTCGACCAGGCGGACCTCGACCCCGTCGACCGGCGCCCCCACCGAGCCCGGGCGCCACGGCAGCCCGATCGACGCGGTGACCACGGGCGAGGCCTCGGTCAGGCCGTAGCCCTCGCCGACCTCGAGGCCGTAGCGGGCCCGGATGGTCTCGGCCACGTGCGGGTCCAGGTGGGCGGCACCCGAGGTGGCGACCTTGACGGTGGCGAACGAGTCCTCGGGCAGGCCCGGCATGGCTGCCCAGGCCGCCCACATCTGCGGGGCGCCGGGCAGGACGGTGACGCCGTGCTTCCCGATCGCCTCCAGCGCCGACATCGGGTCGAAGCGCTCGATCAGCAGCACCGAGGCCCCCACCCGCAGGGCGGTGCCGAGCACGACGTTCAACCCGAAGATGTGGAACATCGGCAGCACGCCGAAGCCCACGTCGGTGGCGTCGCCCTCGCCCCGCAGCGCGATGGTCTGCTCGAGGTTCGCCAGCAGGTTGCCGTGCGAGAGCATGGCGGCCTTCGGCGAGCCAGCGGTGCCGCTGGTGAAGATCAGCACGGCGAGGTCGTCGGGGCCGCGGTCGACCACGGGGACGGGCGGCGTGGCGAGCAGGTCGTCGAGGAGGATGGCCCCCTCGGTGCTGGTGCCCTCGCTGTGGACCACGAACTCCAGCACCGGCAGCCGGCTGCGGTCGATGCCGTCGGCGTTCGAGCGGCCCGACGGGCCCACGAGCATCGCCCGGGCGCCCACGGCGGCCAGCTCCCGCTCGAGCTCGCGGGGCGGGCTGAGCGGGTTCAGCGGCACGGCCACGGCGCCGGCGCCGAGCACGGCGAGGTACGACGCCACGAAGTACCAGTTGTTGGCGCACACGATGCCGATGCGGTCGCCGGGGTCGATGCCGAGCCCGATGAGCCCCGCCCGCAGGCCGCCGACCTGGGCGCGCAGCTCGCCGTAGGACGTGCTGCGGCCACGGCTGATGAGCGCGGTGGCGTCGTCGGGATGCGGATCGATGATCGAGGCGAGATTCACAGGGACCTCAGGTGGTGGCACTCGGGGCCGGAACGGCCGCCTACCAGTGGAGCACACCCGGTGGCCGCGCGTCGGATCCGCATCGGGCGCGTCCGATGGCACACTGAGGGCGATGGGGGCCTCCGAGCGGGTGATCGAGTGCGAGGCGCTCACCCGGTCGTTCCCGTCGGGCCGGGCCCTCGACGCGCTGACCATCGATGCGGAGCCGGGCGAGGTGCTCGCGCTGCTCGGCCCGAACGGCGCGGGCAAGACCACCAC
>DATMGQ010000248.1:0-4443 GCA_035555395.1 Acidimicrobiales bacterium | reverse complement strand
CACGCTACTCGGCAGCCCTTCCCGGGCAGGTCGGCGGCACATCGGTAAGCTCCGCGCCGCGGGAAGCGGCAGCGAGGGACCGACGGATGACCAGCACGATCTTGGCGGTGGACCCGGTCCCGTGGGCCCGTGGCCAGATGGCCTTCACGCTGGCGTTCCACATCATCCTCGTGCCGCTCGGCGTGTCGTGGGCGTTCCTCACGCTCATCGCCAACTACCGGGCGATCCGCCGCGACGACGCCGACGCCCTGCTGCTCGCCCAGCGCTGGTCCAAGTACATGGCCGTCACGTTCGCGGTCGGCGCCGTCACCGGCACCGTCCTCACGTTCGAGTTCGGGCTGCTCTGGCCCCGGTTCATGGGGCGGTGGGGCGAGGCCTTCGGCATCCCGTTCCTCGTCGAGGGCCTGTTCTTCTTCCTCGAGGCGATCTTCGTCGCCATCTACATCTTCGGCTGGAAGCGGATGCGGCCGTGGGCCCACTTCTGGACCGGCGTCCCGGTGGTGCTCGCCGGCATCGGCGGCAGCGTGTCGGTCATCGCCGCCAACTCCTGGATGAACACCCCGTCGGGCTTCACGCTCGACGCCCAGGGCAACCTCGAGACCGTCGATCCGTGGGGCGTCATCTTCAACCCGTCGATGCCGCTGAACGCGCTCCACATGGTCATCGCCGCCTACATCGTCGGCGGGTTCCTGGTGGCGTCCGTCTACGCCGTCGGGATGCTGAAGGGCCGCAACGACCACTACCACCGGCTCGGCTTCACCATCGCGTTCAGCGTCGCCGCGCTGGCCATGCCGCTGCAGATGGGCGTCGGCGACTCGCTCGCCCGCTGGGTCTACAACGAGCAGCCGGTGAAGTTCGCGGCGATCGAGCTGGTGACCACCACGGGCAGCGACAAGCCCGAGATCCTGCTCGGCCACATCAACGAGGACGGCGAGATCGAGGGCGGCATCGCCCTCCCCGGCGTCGCCTCGATCCTCTCGGACCCCTCGGACGGCACCGCGACCGTCGTGCAGGGCCTGGACTCGGTGCCGCCCGAGGACCGGCCGACGTTCTCGCAGGTCAACACCGTGCACCTGGCCTGGGACGTCATGGTCGGCACCGCGACGCTGCTCTTCCTGATCGCCCTCTACTACGGCGGCTACTGGCTGTTCCGGCGGCGGCTCCCGCAGGGGAAGTGGTTCCTGCGGATCGCGGCCTGCTGCGGCGTGCTGTCGGTCCTCGCCCTCGAAGCCGGCTGGGTCATGGCGGAGGTCGGGCGCCAACCGTGGATCGTCTACAACTACATGAAGGTCGAGGACGCGACCACCGCCAACACCTACGTGTGGGTGACGTTCATCGGCGTGCTGCTGCTCTACGCCGGCCTCGGCTACGCGGCCATCCGGGTGCTGCGGACGATGGCCCGCCGGGCGCGCGAGGGCCACCTCACCGATGATGAGGGCCCCTACGGCCCATCGGGTCCGATCGCCGGACCGATCGGCGACCCCGACCACGACCCCGACGGCGACCCCGACCCGGTCGCCGGCTCGGTCCCGGGGGGCGCGTCGTGAGCACGGTCGTCGCCTGCATCCTCTTCCTCGGCGTGATCGTCTACGCGATCTTCGGCGGGGCGGACTTCGGCGCCGGCATCTGGGACCTGCTCGCCGGCGGCACCCGGCGGGGGCGCAAGCCCCGTCAGGTCATCGACCGGTCGATCGGTCCGGTCTGGGAGGCGAACCACGTCTGGCTGATCTTCGTGTTCGTCGTGCTGTGGACGGCGTTCCCCGCGGCCTACGCCTCCATCACGCTGACGCTGTTCGTGCCGCTCGCGCTCGCCGCGCTCGGCATCGTCCTGCGCGGGGCGAGCTTCGCCTTCCGCCACGCGGTCTACAAGACCGAGGAGCAGCGGGTCTACGGCGCCTTCTTCGCGTTCGGCTCGCTGCTCGTGCCGTTCGCCTTCGGCTGCGTGGCCGGCGCCATCGCCACCGGCCGGGTGCCCGCGGGCGGCCGGGCCGGCGACCCGTGGGGCAGCTGGGTCAACCCCACCTCGCTCCTCGGCGGCGTGCTGGCGGTCGTCGCCGTGTCGTACCTGTCGTCCGTGTTCCTGCTGTTCGACGCGGGGCGCGTCGCCGACGACGAGATGGTCGAGTACTTCCGCCGGCGGGCGGTCATCGCCGCCGTGGTGGCCGGGGTCGTGGCGCTGGCCGGCATCGCGATCCTCCACGCCGACGCGACGTACCTGTTCGACGAGCTCACCTCCCGGGCGCTGCCGCTCGTGCTCGTGTCGGCCATCGGCGGCATCGCCTCCCTCGTGCTGCTCCTGCGGGAGGAGCACCGCTTCGCCCGGGTCGCCGCGGTCGGTGCCGTCGGCGGGATCCTCGCCGCCTGGGGCGTCGCCCAGTGGCCCTACATCGTCCCGACGGACATGACGGTGAAGGCCACCGCCGCCCCCTCCGGCACGCTCACCGCCACCGTGGTCGTGTTCCTCGTCGCCTGCGTGACCATCGTCCCGTCGATCGGCCTCCTCTACTGGCTCGACCAGCAGGACGTGCTGCCCGAGGAGGGCGGCGACGACGGCATCGAGCTCGACGTCGCGCCGGGAGCTGAACCAGGGATGAATCGCGGCTGACACCCTCCCTGACCAGCGGCTGCGCTGCTATCGTCCGGCCTTCCGGAGCGGGTCGGGACGGCTTGCGGGACTTCCGGGACACGAGCCAGGAGGGGTCATGGCAGGCAACGGGGCGCAGCCGAAGCGGGTCGACGTCCGGGGGCAGCGGCTCCTGGCCGACCCCACGCTGAACAAGGGCACGGCCTTCACCATCGAGGAGCGCGACGCGTTCGGGCTCCACGGGCTGCTGCCCACCCACATCGAGACCATCGAGCAGCGCGCCGACCGCGTGCGCTCGCAGCTCGAGGACGAGCCCACGCCGCTCGGCAAGCACATGCTGCTGCGCGACGTGCAGGACTACGACGAGACCCTGTTCCTCCGGGTCGTCCTCGACGACATCTACGACCTGCTGCCCGTCGTCTACACGCCCACCGTGGGCGACGCCTGCGAGCAGTTCAGCCGGATCTACCAGCACCACCGCGGCCTGTTCATCTCGTACCCGGACATCGACCGCATCGAGGACATGCTGCAGTCCGTGCCCCACGCCGAGGTCGCCGTGATCGTGGTGACCGACGGCGAGCGCATCCTCGGCCTGGGCGACCAGGGCGCCGACGGCCTCGGCATCCCCATCGGCAAGCTGTCGCTCTACTCGGCCTGCGGCGGCATCGACCCGGCGACCACGCTGCCCATCGTCCTCGACGTCGGCACCAACAACGTCGAGCGCCGCAACGACCCGGACTACCTCGGGTGGCGCCACGAGCGGATCGTCGGCGAGGACTACGACCGCTTCATCGAGGCCGTCGTGCAGGGCGTGATGAACGTCTACCCCGACGTGCTGTTCCAGTTCGAGGACTTCGCCGAGCACCACGCCCACCTGCTGCTCGACCGCTACCGAGACCGGCTGTGCACGTTCAACGACGACATCCAGGGCACGGCCACCGTCGCCCTCGCCGCCGTGCTCTCCGCGCTGCGCTCCACCGGCCGGGACCTCAAGGACCAGAAGGTGTGCATCGTCGGCGCCGGCACCGCGGGCACCGGCATCGCCGAGCAGCTCGTCGCCGGCATGGTCGCCCACGGGCTCACCGAGGCCGAGGCCCGGGCCCGCTTCTTCCTCATCGACCGCGACGGCCTCCTGTTCGACGACGTCGACGGGCTCCAGTCGTTCCAGGTGCCGCTCGCGCAGCCCCGGTCCGTGGCCGAGGGGTGGACCGTCGCCGAGGCCGGCAAGGCCAGCCTGGTCGAGGTCATCGACCAGGCGAAGCCATCGATTCTTATCGGCGTCACCGGCGTGTTCGGCCTCTTCACCGAGGAGGTCGTCCGGGCCATGGGCGCCGCCGACGAGCGGCCGGTCATCTTCCCCCTCTCGAACCCCACGACCCACGCCGAAGCCACCGCGGAGGACGTCCTCACCTGGACCGACGGCCGGGCCATCGTCGCCACCGGCAGCCCGTTCCAGCCGGTCACCATCGGCGACACCACCTACACGATCGCCCAGAGCAACAACTCGTACATCTTCCCGGGCGTCGGACTCGGGGTGCGGGCCTCCGGCGCCACGCGGGTCACCGACGCCATGTTCATGGCCGCCGCCCACGCCCTCGCCGACCACGTCGACGCCAAGGCGCCGGGCGAGTCGATCCTCCCGCCGCTGTCCACGGTGCGCGACGTCGGTCGGGCCATCGCCATCGCCGTGGGCAAGGCCGCCATCGCCGACGGTGTCGCCCCCAGCGCCACCGACGACGAGCTCGTCGCCCAGGTCGACGCCACCATGTGGTTCCCCGACTACGTGGACTACGTGCCGGCCGACTGAACCTCCTCCATCGCAGCCCACCGCTGCCGATCAAGTACCCCGAGACCTTCGA
>DATMGQ010000247.1:0-3502 GCA_035555395.1 Acidimicrobiales bacterium | reverse complement strand
CGAGATCCAGCGCAACATCGCCGCCGAGCGACTCCTCGGCCTCCCGAGGAAGTGACCTGATGCGCTTTGCCCCCACCCAGGACGACGAGGAGCTGCGCGCGGTCGTCCACCGCCTCCTCGACGCCGAGGTCCCCGCGTCGGCCGTGCGCGCCGCGGCTGCGGCCCCGGCCGGGCACCTCGACCGGAGCATCTGGACGGCGATCGAGGACATGGGCGTCCTCGACGTGCTCGTCCCTGCGGAGGACGGCGGCCTCGGCCTCGGCCTGGATGCCCTGATCCCCGTGCTCGAGGAGACCGGGCGGGTGGCGCTCGTCGAGCCGATCGTCGAGTCCGCCGCCGTCGCCGCGCCGCTGCTGGGCGAGCGGCGCCCCGGCCTCATGTGCGGCGCCACGTGGGGCGGCGCACCGGTGCCGTGCGGACTGGACGTCGATGCGGTCGTCGTCGTCGGCGACCGGGAGGTGATCCGCTTCGAGCGGGACGCCCTCGAGCTCGAGCCGCTGGAGACGGTGGACCCCGGCCGTCGGCTGGCCCGCCTGGCCCACGCTGGCGACGGTACCGTGCTCACCGACGATCCCGGTGCGGTCGCGGCGGCGTTCCACCGGGGCGCCCTCGGCACCGCGGCCCAGCTCGTCGGCCTCAGCGACCGGCTCATCGAGCAGACCGTGGCCTACGTGCAGGACCGCCAGCAGTTCTCCGTCGCGATCGGGTCGTTCCAAGCCGTCAAGCACCACCTGGCCGATGCGGCGATGGAGCTCGCGTTCGCCCGACCGGTCGTCCGCCAGGCTGCCCACGCCCTCGATCGGGGCCATCCCGACGCCGGCCGCCAGGTGTCGCAGGCCAAGGCCGCGGCCAACGAAGCCGCGGAGCTCGCCGCCCGCACGGCACTGCAGTGCCACGGGGCCATCGGCTACACCGTGGAGCACGACCTGCACCTCCACCTCAAGCGGGTGTGGGCGCTCCGTCGCTCCTGGGGCACCACCGCATGGCACACCGAACAGGTCGCCCGAGCGCTCGACATCTAGGAGGAGTGGTGATGGTTGACGGCCGCGAGCAGTTGGACCGCGACGCGATCAAGGCCGTGGTCGACGCGTACGCAGCAGGGGTCGACGCCCTCGACGCCGCGGGCGTCGCCGCCCTGTTCGCCGAGGCCGGGGTCCTCGCCGTCCCGGACCCGACGGGTGCCGAGCGGTGGATCGAGATCGAAGGGCCGGCCGCCATCGAGTCCCGGCTCGAGGGCCTCCGCCGCTACCGGGCCACGATCCACGACGTCGCCAACCACCGGGCCGAGGTGCAGGACGCGACGGCGACCGCCGTGACCTCGTGCTTCGCCCACCACCTCGAGGGCGAGGACGGCGACGTCACCGACCGGACCATGGCCATCCGCTACTACGACTGGCTCGAACGGAGCGATGCCGGGTGGCGCTTCGTGCGGCGGGAGCTCCACCTGCTCTGGACCCAGCGCCGCGCCGTCGAAGCCTGACGGGTCAGCGGGGCGTCCGCGCGGCGAACCGCTCGACGGCCTCCGTGAGGAGGGAGCGGACCGCAGGCGCCTGCTGCGGATCGACCGGCCACCGGTGCACCAGCTTCACGTCGGTCACGCCCGCGGCGAGGAGCGCCGGCAACCGCTCGAACGTGCGGGCGAGGTCGACCTGGTCGCCGTCGCGCTGGACCACCAGCGAGCCCTGGACCGCGAGGTCGTCGCCGGACCGGCCGGCCTCGTCGAGCGCTCGGTGGAGCGCGTCGATGCCGGGGCCGGGATCGGCGATGTGGTCGCCCCACGGGATCCAGCCGGAGCCGAAGCGGACGACCCGGCGGACGGTCCGGTCGTTGATGCGCCCGCTCACCCAGATGGGCACGCCGCCGGCCTGCACGGGCTTGGGCATGGCGTGGATCCGCTCGACGTCGAGGAACTCGTCGTGCACCGCCGTGACCGGCTCGGTCCAGAGCTTCTGGCAGACGCCCAGGGTGTGGTCGAGGAGGTCGCCCCGGCGGTGGAACGGGAGGCCGCAGGCGTCGTACTCGGCACGCTGCCACCCGACCCCGACCCCCAGGTCGAGCCGGCCGGAGGACAAGACGTCGAGCGTCGCGACCTGCTTCGCCAGCGCTGCCGGGGTGCGGAGCGCGGCGAGGAGGATCGCCGTGCCCAGCCGGATCCGCTGGGTGGTGCCGGCCAGGACGGACAGCACCGTGAGCGGGTCGAGCCAGTGGCCGTCGGGGCCCGTCGGCTGGCGTCCGCCGGCCGTGCCGCCCTGCTTCGGGTCGGCGTAGGTCTCCAGCTCCTCGCCGAACACCACGTGGTCCGACACGTAGAGCCGGTCCACGCCGACGGCATCGGCCGTGGCGGCGAGGTCGAGCACGGGCGCCCACGAGTCCGGCGGCTCGGCCGCGAACGTCGGCAACTGGATCGACAGCGTCGGGTCCATCGCTTCACTGCTCCTTCGGTTGGGTCTGCTCCCGGTGGGGGAGGCCGTCGGTCCAGGCGTGCCAGCTCGACCAGCGGTGGGGGACCGAACCGCGGCCGACGCTGCGCTCGGGCCAGTGCGCGTCCGGGAGCCGGTTCGGGGCCCCGCCGTGCTCGACGCCGTAGAACAGCTCGTGGTCGCGGACGCCGTGGAACCGCCACCGCCCCTCTTCGAACACGTACCGGTCGCCGTAGTGGATGGCCTGGTAGTACCACGTCCCGTCGCCCCGCTCGACCTCCGCCCGGCTGTGGACGTGGCCGGAAGCGGTCGTCGGGTCGTCGGCGTCGACCTCGATGACGTGGCCGCCCGGGTGGAGGATCGTCGTGCGCAGCCCGGCCGGTCCGTGCCCGGTGTCGGCGAGCCGCTGTGCGATGGCCTCGCGGCCCCGGCCCTGCGACTCGGTGGCGGTGTCGTGGGCATAGAGCTCGCCGAGCGCCGGGCCGTCCATCGTGGCGTAGGCCCGGGCGTAGCGGGCCGGGAGCTGGGCGATCTCGGCGCCCGCCTCGAGCCGGGCGACGCGAGCGCGGAGGTCGTCGGCGTCGTCAGGCACGGCGAGGTTCCGCCGCCGGTCCGCCCCATGCGGCGCGCCAGGTCGGCCACCGGTCGGGCAGGTCCCTCGTCAGGCCGGGTGGCGGCTCGTCGAAGCTCCATCGGTCCTCGGCCTGCAGCGGGTGCTCCCGCAGGTCCGCCCCGTAGAACGCGTGCGTGGTGCGGGAGGCGAAGCGCCACCGGCCCTCGACGCGCTGGTAGGCGTCCTCCTCGATGGCGGCCACCACCATCCACCGGTCGCCGTCCTCGTACTCCTGCCGGCTCGACACCGACCCGGTCGCTCGGTCCGGGTCCGTGGCGTCGAGGTCGATCACGTGGCCGCCGACGAGGTGGAAGGTGACCCCGAAGGGCTGCAGCCCGTCCCGGAACCACGCTGCGAGCGCCGCTCGCCCGACCGTGCCGTCCGGGACCTGCACGTCGGGGACGTACAGCTCGGCGAGGCCGGTCAGGTCGCGGGCGTCGAGGAGCAGCGCGTGGCGGGCGGCCAGCTG
>DATMGQ010000246.1:0-6692 GCA_035555395.1 Acidimicrobiales bacterium | reverse complement strand
GCCAGAGCGCCCAGACCGGCGTCGTCCCATACGAAGTTCCGGGAGGGGCCGGAGACCCCTACAAACTTCGTATGCCAGAGCTCCTCGACGGGCGTCCCCGCATACGAAGTTCGGGGAGGGGTGGGGTGGTGGGTGGGGTTGGTGGGATGGGGTGGGGGTGGGGTGGGGTGGGGTGGGGTTGGTGGGGTGGTCTGCCAGGCTGGGCGGGTGAGGCGGCTGATCGCACTGGACCTGCCGGGCGGGGCGGACTTCGTGCTGGCGCTGAGGCGGTGCTGGGCCGAGGGCGATGCCGTGCTCGTGCTCGACCCCCGCCTCCCGGCGCTCGCCCGCACGGCGCTCATCGGCGCGGCCCGGCCGCACCACGCCATCACCGCGCTCGGCGCCGATCCCGTGCCGCTCGACCCCGGCGCCCCGCCGGTCGAGGACGGCGATGCCCTCGTCGTGACCACGAGCGGCTCCACCGGGGAGCCCAAGGTGCTGGTGCACACCCACGACTCGCTGCGGGCCCACGCCACCGCCGTGCACGAGCGCCTGGAGGTCGACCCGGCCCGCGACCGCTGGCTGGCGACGCTGCCGCTGAACCACCTCGGCGGGTTCGGCGTGGTGGCCCGGTCGGTGATCACCGGCACGCCCGTCGACGTGGAGCCGGCGTTCGATGCGTCGGTCGTCGCCGCCTCCCCCGACCGCTACGGCACCACGCTCGTGTCGCTGGTCGCCACCGCCCTCGACCGGATCGATCCGGCGCCGTTCCGGTGGGTCGTCCTCGGCGGGTCGGCCGACCCGGTGCGCCGGCCGCCGAACGTCGTCCGCACGTACGGCCTGACCGAGACCGGCGGCGGCATCGTGTACGAGGGCACGCCGCTGCCGGGCGTCGAGGTGCGCATCGAGGACGACCACGAGGTCCTCCTCCGCAGCGCCACCCTCGCCCGGGGCCGCCGCGCCGCCGACGGCCACGTGGTGGGCCTGGTCGACGACCAGGGGTGGCTGCACACCGGCGACCTGGGCGGCTGGGCCGACGACGGCCGCCTCGTGATCGAAGGGCGGGCCGACGACCTGATCGTCACCGGCGGCGAGAACGTGTGGCCCGGTCCGGTCGAAGCGGTCCTGCGCACCCACCCGCTCGTGGCCGACGTGATGGTGGTCGGCGAGCTCGACCCCGAGTGGGGCAAGCGCGTCGTCGCCATCGTCGTGCCCCGGGCGACCGGTACGCCCCCGTCGCTCGCCTCGCTGCGCGACCACGTGAAGGCGCGCCTCCCCGCCTACGCCGCCCCGCGGGACCTCCGCCTCGTGGCCGAGATCCCCCGCACGTCCCTCGGCAAGGTCATCCGCCGGTGACGACGGTCCCCACGTCCGAGGAGGCACCCGAGGCCGACCTGCCGCCGAGCCCGGCGGAGCAGACCGCCGCCGTGGCGCCACCGATGTGGCGTCGCGCTCCGGGCTGGGCGTTCACGGGGCTCACCGCGGCCGGGGCCTTCCTCTTGGTCTGGTCGGCCTCCTACCCGACCGGCAGCGCGCCGCTCTTCCTCCTCGGCTTCGCGTGGCTGGTCCCCTGCGCCCTGGTGTGGACGGTGCGCCTCATCACCTACCTCGTGGGCCTCCGGAACGAGCACCGGTCCGGCCCGTTCTGGCCCTTCCTCGTCGCACCGGTCGGGGCGGTGGCGACCCTCGCGCTGTGCTCCAGCACCCTCCCGCTGGATGTCCGGTGGGCGGTGAGCCGGAGCGCTTTCGACACCGAGGCCGACCAGCTGCAGGCCGAGTCCGAACGACGCGGGGTCGGTGAGGACCACCTACTGATCGAGGACGAGCAGATCGGCCTCTACGCCGTCTCCTCGGCGTGGGTCGACGAGCACGGCAACGCCTTCTTCGTCGTGAACGGGAGCGGCTTCATCGACGGCGGCGGGTTCGCGCGGTTCCCCGGCGACGTCCCGACGCCCTCGGGGGACGACGACTACGAGCACCTCCAGGGCGACTGGTACGTCTGGTTCGACGCCTTCTGACGCGGCGGCCGACGCCGCCAGGCCTCAGTACGGGTTGCTGATGTAGTCGTGCATCGCCTGGGTCTCGTGCTCGAGCGTGGCGATGTGGTGCTTGACGACGTCGCCGATGCTCACGAGCCCGGCCAGCCGGCCCTCGACGAGGACGGGCACGTGACGGATGCGGCGGTCGGTCATCGTGGCCATGAGCTCCTGGACGGTGGTGTCGGGCTCGCACGTGACGACCTCGGTGGTCATCAGCGAGTGGGCGGTGACCGCGAGCATGCCGTCGTCGGGACGGGCCAGGGCGCGGACGATGTCGCGCTCCGACAAGACGCCCTCGATCGACCGCCCGTCGCTGGTGACCACCACCGCACCGATGCGGTGCTCGGCCAAGACGATCGCCACCTCCGCGATGGTCGATTCCGGCAGCACCGTCACCACCTCGGTGCCCTTGGTCTGCAACAAGACGCTGACCTGCATGGCGACCTCCTCCGGTCTGGGGATCACCTCCATCGAACCACACCCGCGCAAGGAATGTGACCACGGTCACCGAATCCGGTACAACGGTTCGGGTTCACGACGGGCGCACCGTGCCGATGGGCACGGGTCGTGTGCACCACCACGACCGATCGACCACTCCCGGAGCCCGTCCCCCACATGCCTGCCCACCCCCGTCGTCTCGCCGCGGCCGTCGCCGTCGCGCTGGCGGCTCTCGCGTCCCCCGCCCACACCCCGCTCGCGCCGTCGCCGGCAGCCGCCGCCACCACCGACCTGACCGTGCTGGGGAGCATCAACCACACCCTCGGGAGCTGGTCCCCCGGCGTCGGGCCACGGGAGTCGTTCTCCAGCCCGGCCATCGCCGACACCACCGGCGACTCGGTCCCCGAGATCGTCGTCGCCAGCATGGACGGCACGGTCGAGGCGTTCCGCTCCACCGACCGGGTGCGGCTGTGGAGCCGAGACCTCGGCACCACCGCGATCCAGTCGTCGCCGGCCATCAGCGAGCTCACCGGCGACGGCAAGCCCGACGTGGTGGTCGGCACGATGGACGGCCGGGTGGTCATCCTCAACGGCGCCACCGGCGCCGTCGTGCGCACGTTCCGCCAGGGCGCGCCGCTCCACTGCCCGGCGGGCCAGGACTGCCGCCCCGACGGCTTCTTCGCCACGCCCGCCATCGCCGACATCAACGGCGACGGCATCAAGGACATCGTCGCCCCGAGCTACGACCACACCGTCTACGCCTGGTCGAAGACCGGCGGGCTGCTGTGGCGCACGTACCTCGAGGACACCCTCTGGTCCAGCCCCGTCATCGCCGACATCGACCGGGACAACCGGCCCGAGATCATCCTCGGCGGCGACATCTGGGCCGGGAACCCGTTGCGCAAGCCCGCCGGCGGCCTGACCTGGATCCTGAAGCGCAACGGCCAGACGTACCCCGGCTACCCGAAGTCGACGCCCGGCCAGACCGTGTGGTCCTCGCCGGCGGTCGCCGACCTCAACGGCGACGGGTACAAGGACGTCATCGTGGGCACCGGCGCCAACTGGGCCGAGCCGGCGGGCCGCTCGGTCAACGCGTTCACCGCCAAGACCGGCGGCAACCTCCCCGGCTGGCCCGTCGCGGTCGACGGCCGGGTGGTGGCCTCCCCCGCCATCGGCGACGTGAACGGCGACGGCAAGCTCGACGTCACCTTCGCCTCCGACGGCGGCTGGGTCTACGCCTACACCCACACCGGGCGCCGCATCTGGCGGGCCTGCAACGCCACCACCGCCGCCCAGTGCAAGACCGGCTACAGCACCAAGAGCGGCACGGTCATCGCCGACGTCGACGCCGACGGCAGCCAGGAGGTGATCTCCACCCTCGACAAGGACGTGCGCGTGTTCAGCGGTCCCAGCGGCACGGTCGAGGCCTCGTACCGGATGGCCCACCCCGCCACCAGCCCGCTCGGCTCGTCGCCCGCCGTCGCCGAGGCGAACGGCCGCACGATCATCATCCAGCAGTCGATCTACCGGGTGAACGGCCACGGCGGGAACCCCGCCGCCGGCGACCTGTCGAAGGTGTACGTGTTCACCACCAACAAGGGCCTGTGCCGCAACGACTGGCCGCAGTTCCACGGCAACGCGGCCCGCACCGGCGCCTACGTCGCCAACCACAACCAGTGGGCCCCGTTCGACTGCCCGGCCGACTTCGTCCGCCAGCAGTACCAGGACTTCTTGAACCGCACCCCCGATGCCGCCGGCACCACGTACTGGACGAGCCGCCTCCACAAGGGCACCACCGGCAGCAGCGTGATCCGGTCGTTCATCGCGTCGAACGAGTTCGGCAAGGTCGTGTCGCCGGTCGTGCGGTCCTACCTGGCGATCCACGGCACGTACCCGCCCACGGCGGCGACGGTCACCGATGCCGTCGCCCAGCTGCGGCGGGGCACCACCCCGGCGCAGATCGCGGACCAGTTCGCCCGGGACCAGAGGATCACGGCGCTCAGCGACGAGCAGTTCGTGACCCGCACGTACCAGTTCGTCTTCAAGCGCAACCCCTCCTCCGCCGAGCTCGCCGCCGACGTCGCCAAGCTGAAGGGCGGCACCACCCGGGGCACGCTCGCCAGCGGCTACGCCGAGGGCAGCATCGGCAGCGGCCGCCTCGCCCCGGAGGTCACCGTGGCGATGGTGTACCTGGGCATGCTCGGCCGGGCCCCCGACGCCGGCGGCTGGAGCTACTGGGTGCCCAAGGCCCGCACGAGCAGCACGGACGCCCTCGTCACCGGCTTCCAGCGCTCGAACGAGTACAAGAACCGCGTCCAGCGCTGAGCCCACGGGTGCCGGTCGCCCCCAAGCGGCGACCGGCACCGGCGGCTCAGCCGACGGCGACCCCGGGCGGGGTGCGGACCTGCGCCCCCGGCGCCACCTCCAGCCACACCGCGCTCCCCTCGGCGATCCCGAGCGAACGGGCCTCCGCCCGCGTCAGGGTCGCGGTCGTGACCTCGGCGGCGGCGGCGACGTCGATGCGGACCTCGAAGCCCACCCGCACCACGCGCGTCACCGTGCCGGGCTGCGCGCCCGGGGCCTCCGCGGTCCGGACCACGATGTCGTGGGGTCGGACGAGCTGGCCGCGCAGGGTCGTGACCGGGCCGAGGAAGCTCATCACGAAGTCGCTCGTGGGCTCGTCGTAGAGCGCGTCGGGCGTGCCGATCTGCTCCACCCGCCCCTCGTTGATGACCACGATCTCGTCGGCCACCTCGAGGGCCTCCTCCTGGTCGTGGGTCACGAAGACCGTCGTGACGTGGACCTCGTCGTGGAGGCGGCGCAGCCAGTCCCGCAGCTCCTTGCGGACCTTGGCGTCGAGTGCGCCGAACGGCTCGTCGAGCAGCAGGACCTTGGGCTCGACGGCGAGGGCTCGGGCCAGGGCCATGCGCTGGCGCTGACCACCGGAGAGCTGCGCCGGGAGCCGGTCGCCGAACTGGCCCAGGTGCACCAGCTCGAGCAGCTCCTCGACCCGAGCGCGGATCTCGGCCTTGGGCCGCTTCCGGATCTCCAGGCCGAACGCCACGTTCCGGAACACGCTCAGGTGCTTGAACGCGGCGTAGTGCTGGAACACGAAGCCGACGTCGCGCTTCTGCGGCGGCAGCGAGGTGGCGTTGACGCCCTCGATCTCGACCACGCCCACATCGGCCCGCTCGAGGCCGGCGATGATCCGCAGCAGCGTGGACTTGCCGCCGCCGCTCGGTCCGAGCAGCGCGGTGAGGCTGCCGGACGGGATGCTGACCGACACGTCGTCGAGGGCGACGAAGTCGCCGAAGCGCTTGCCCACCTTGGTGATCTCGATGCTCATCGCTCGCGGTCCTCCTTGGGCCGGATGATCGTGACGATGACGATGCAGGCGACCGACACCATCGTGAGCAGGAACGCGGTGGCGTACGCCCCGGCCTGATCGAAGTTGAGGTACTTCTCCTCCACCACGAGGGTGGCGGTGCGGGTCTCGCCGAGGATGTTCCCGGACACGACCTTGAGGGCGCCGAACTCGCCCAACGAACGAGCCAGGCTCAGCACGACGCCGTAGATCAGCGCCCACTTGATGCCGGGCAGGGTGATGCGCCGGAACCTCTGGAACGGACCGGCGCCGAGCGAGGCGGCGGCCTGCTCCTGCTCGACCCCGATCTCCTCGAGCACCGGCACCAGCTCGCGCACGACGAGCGGCAGGGCGACGAACGTGGTGGCCATGATCATCCCGGGCACCGCGAAGATCACCTGGAAGCCGTTCGACTCCAGCCACGGTCCGAACCACCCGCCGCGCCCGCCGTAGACGAGCACGAGCGACAGGCCCACCACGATCGGCGACACGGCCATCGGGAGGTCGATCAGCGGGCTCAGGATCCGCTTCCCGCGGAACTCGTGGCGGACGAGCAGCAGCGAGATCATCACGCCGAACACGGTGTTGATCACGACGCTCACGACCGCCACGATCACCGTGAGCTTGAGCGCGTGCACCGTGTCGGGGTCCGAGAAGAGGTCGCCGAACGTGCCCAGGTCCTCGAACGTCTTGGTGACGACCAGCGACACCGGCCAGGCCACCAGCAGCACCAGGTAGGCGACCACGACCAGCCGCAGCGCCCACCGGAAGGCCGTGGCGCGCGGCCCGCGCGGCCGCTCGCGACGGCGGCGGACGCGGGCCCGTCCGAGGCGACGGGCGCTGCGCTCCTTCGACCGGGACCTAGCCACGTC
>DATMGQ010000245.1:0-7200 GCA_035555395.1 Acidimicrobiales bacterium | reverse complement strand
AACCCGGACTACACGGCCCCGCCGCCCACGTCCGTCGTCACCTCCCCGCCGCCCTCGACACCGGCGAAGGTGAAGACCGCCGTGGCGGTCACGCCCGCACGGACCCGCCTCGCGATCACCGGCACCGACGCCACCGGCACGGTCGTCGTCGGCGTGGGCCTCGTCGCCCTCGGCGCCGGGGTCCTGGTGGTCCGCCGGCGCCGCGCCGCTGCGATCTAGCGGCGCTGCGGTCCCGCCGGCCGCCGACGACGCCACGGCTGGCGCCCGGCCCGACGGTCGGTGAGCGGGTCGACGACGGCCCGGAAGGCCTCGATGGTGGAGGCGGAAGCACCCCGCTCGGGCGGGATCTTCACCCGGTCGGGCTCGGCCAGCGAGGCATCGATGAGCGCGTGCAGCTGGTCCTCGCCGTCGGCCAGCCACACCAGGTCCTTGGCCGCCATCCAGTCCGTGAACGCCACCTGGTGGTCGTCGACGACCTCGTCGAAGCGGGCGAGGCGGGGGATCACGATCGGACGCTGGCCCACCGAGCGGGCGTCCATGATCGTGGCCGGGCCGCCCTGGGCGATGACGACGTCGGCCGCGGCCATCTCGGCGACGAGCTCGTCGTAGCCGAGCATCACGACCGCGGTGCCGTTGGCCGGGGCGTCGGCGGTGCCGTGCTGGACGAGCAGATCGGCGTCGGGGTGGGCGGCGGCCCAGCGGTCGACCCAGCCGATCAGCCGGTCGAAGCGGTGGTGGTCGGTGCCGACGGTGACCAGGACCCGGCTCACAGCAGCGGTCCGATCACGACGCTGCCCGGGTAGTGCTCCTGCTGCTCGGGCCACTGGACGCAGAAGCGGGTGCAGAACGGGCGCACCATCCGCCCGGTGAGCGTGGGGGAGTCGATGCGGTCGAACACCTCGACGTAGACGGTGGGGATCCGCAGGAGCCGGGCCACCAGGAAGAACGGCACGGCCACCGCCGCCCCGGTCGACACCACGACGTCGGGCCGGAGGCGCCGCACGTGGCGGACGGCCAGCACCGTGTTGCGCAGGAGGTTCGGGATGTTGCGCGTGGTGGGGTGGTACGCCCAGATCACGGCCTCGTCGGCGAGCAGCGACCGGGCGTCGGGCTTGTCGAACGTGACCCAGGTTCGGATGCAGTCGTCGCTCCACGGCTGGAGCCGCACGAGCTGCGCCAGGTGACCGCCGGCCGACCCGACGAGCAGCGCGTGGGGGCGGTCCGAGGCGGCGGTCATCGGGCGAACCGTAGCGTCCGGTTGGCCTGCGCCCGAGCAGGGTCCGTACCCTCGACAACGCCATGATCGAGCTCGACGCTGCCTCCTTCCTGCTGCAGTGGGCCGTCGGCGGTCTGTTCTTCACGTGGGTCACCACCCGCCGGCGCGAGGTCGGCATCGGGTACGGCTGGATGATGCGGATCACGTTCGGGCTGATGGCGGCGGCGTCGCTGCTGGTCAGCCGGTTCCTGCACCCGGTCCCGGTGCGGGACGCGGCGGCGGTGGGCGTGGTCCTCGCCACCGCGTACGCCTACTTCGTCTCCTACCAGCGGCGGGCGGCGGGCGTCGCCGGCCAGCGCGAGGTGGTCGAGCGCCGGACCGCCCGGGTGGCGGCCATGACCGGCATCGACAAGGAGGAGGAGCGCTTCGACAAGGACGCCGCCGAGTTCCCGCCCTCCCTCGACCTGATCGCCCCGGCCATCGGCGTCGTGGGCCTGGTGGCGGCGGGCATCGACGCCGGATCGCCGGCGTGGCTGTCGGTCGCCCGGATCCTCGTCGGTGCCGCGTTCCTCGGCGCCATCACCGACGCCATGCTCCTCGGCCACTGGTACCTGGTGCAGCCCGGCCTCGCCCGGGGACCGCTCCTGGAGCTGGTGCGGTGGACGCAGTGGATCTGGCCCTTCGAGGTCCTGGTCATGCTCATCCCGCTGTCGGAGGGGATGCTCGCCGTGCTGAACGGCACCATCGACGACGACTACGGCGGCATCCTCGGCTGGATGTGGGCCACCTGTGCCGTCACCACGCTCGGCCTGCTGCTCGTCACCCGCGCCGCCCTGAAGGAGCGCCAGTACTCGGCCGTCATGGCTGCCACCGGGCTGCTCTACCTGGCGATCCTCACGGCGTTCGGCACCGACCTCGTCGCTCGGGCCGTCCTCAGCTGAGGCAAGCTGGAGCCGATAGGAGCCGGACCCACCCGGCGTCGGCCCGCTGCCCCGGAGACCTTCGTGCCTGAGCTGCTGCTCCAAGAGACCAGCCCGTACAACACCCGCCGTGCGTCGCTGCTGCGCGGCGACGGGGACCTGTACCTCTACCTCGAGGACCTGGTCAGCCAGACCCCGGTGACGTCGTCGGCGGTGTGGGTGGCCAACTACCTCCCGGCGCCCACCGATCCGTCGGTCGAGGCCCCCAACGGCACGCCGCCGCGGATGGGCGCCGGCGGCACCCGCTTCCCGGAGGGCTGCCCGGACCTGGGTCGGGCCATGTCGCTCGTCTGGTTCGAGGAGGGCGATGCCGTGGCCATCGTCGACGCCGAGGGCGTCCTCGCCGCCATCCCCGGCTGGGCCGGCCGCAGCGACTTCTACGGGTACTCCCGCTACGCCCGGGGCCGCACCGGCCTGGCCTGGGAGCTCACCCGGGACGCCAACCAGGCGCTCGAGGCCAAGGTCATCGAGTCCCGCGAGTTCTGGACCTGGCGCGGCGCCGGGGCGTGGGGCGAGGTGCGGGCCACCGGTCTCGCCCACCTCGAGGCCCGCACCGGTCCGCAGGAGGCGGCGTGGCCGCTCGGCCAGGCCAAGTTCCCCGAGCTCATCGCCACCCGGCACCGCGTCGGCGAGCTGCCCGTGTGGGTCACCGCCACCACCGGGCTGTCGGCCCAGCGCATGGCCGGCGTCGAGCAGTACGTCGACCAGCCGGAGCGGGCGGGTCGCATCGAGCTCGCCATCGCCCGCTCCACGCCCGACCAGGCCGGGGCGGAGCTCCTCAGCTCGCTCGCCACCATCCCGTTCGGCCGCTGCACGTGGCTGGGCGAGGGCCACACCATCGGCGGCGCGCCGGGCAACTACCCGTCGTTCGGCGCCGACAAGGCTGCGGTGCTGCTCACCGCCAACCCGCCCGCCGGGGCCCGGTACCCCATGCCCGACCTCCAGGGCCTGCGCCGGCGCGGCGAGCCGGTGACCTACCTCTGGGTGATGGTCATCGACGAGGAGACGTTCCGCCTCGCCCGTGGCCGCGACGCCCGGGCGGCGCTGGCGCACCTGCAGGTCCAGGGCGCCACCTGGGTCCAGTAGCCGTCCCGCTGCCCGGTCAGGGCAGCTGGACCGACGACGGCAGGGCCAGCCAGTCGAGGTAGAGGTCGTCGAGGTCGGCGTTCGCTCGGAACATGGCCACGACCATGCCCTCGTCGCCCACCTGGGCCGCGACCACGTAGCCGACGACCGGCTCGCCGTCGACGGTGCCCGAGAAGCTCGCGGTGCGCCCGGGGGCCTCCTCGATGTGGGAGTCCTCGATGACGGTCAGGGTGCTGTCGAACTCCTCGGCGAACGCCTTCATCGCCTCATCGGGGTCGAACTCGCCGCCGAGGGCGTCGAGGTCGGCCAGGTCGACCAGCTCGGTGGTGGCGCCGTCGACCGCCATCCAGTCGCGGCCCGCCGGTTCGCTCGACCCGGACGTGGTCACGTCCTGGACGTCGGGCTCGGCGGCCATCGTCCAGGTGATGCCCGAGTCGGACTCGATCACGAACCGCCCGTCGGGAGTGGTGACGGGCACCGGTTCGGTCGTGGTGGTCGGGGGTCGCGTGGTGGTCGACTTCGGGTCGTCGATGTCGCTCAGGTCGACCTTGTCGGAGGGCTTCGTGGCGGTCGGCTCCGACCCGCCGCCCCCACCGGACCCGCTCAGCACGAACGCAGCCACGGCGCCGACGAGGACGAGCACCACGACCACCGGGACGGCGACCTTCCACCAGGGTCGGCCCTCGTCCTCGGGCGGCAGCGGTGCCGGCGTCGGCCAGCGGCCGCCGGGCGCGACGGGGCCGCTGTCCTCGGGGGCGGTCCGGGCCTCCGCCTGGTCGGCCTGGGGATCGGGCCGGTGCGGTGACGGCGCAGCCGGCGCCGGAGCGGGGGGCTTGCGCCCGGCGGGCTTCGCGGGCGGGGCTGGGACGGGCTTGGGGGGCGCCGGGGGTGGCGGAGGCGCGGCGGCCTCGACCACCGGGGCAGGGGGTTCCGGAGGGGCAGCCGCCTCGTCCATGGCCGCGAGGCGGCTGGCCAGGCGTCCGCACGAGGGGCAGACGGCCCGGCCGTCGTGGTTCATGGGGCTGCCGCACCACTCGCAGGCGCGGCCCGTCGGGTGGCCTTCGTCGCTCATGGGATCGGAGAAGGTGCCGGCGCTCATCCCCTACCCATCGGCACGAAGGGCCCTCGGGTCAAGCGACGAAGTACTTGGCCTTCGGGTGGTGGCAGATGATGGCGCTGGTGGACTGCTCCGGCTGGAACTGGAAGCCGGTGTCCTCGTTGACGACGATGCCGATGCGCTCGGCCTCGAGCAGCTTCGCCACCTTCTCGTTGTCCTCGAGGTCGGGGCAGGCCGGGTAGCCCCAGGAGTAGCGGCCGCCGCGGTACTGCTGGCGGAACAGCCCCTGGAGGGTGGGCCCGTCCTCGTCGGCGTAGCCCAGCTCCTCGCGGATGCGGTGGTGCCACAGCTCGGCGAGGGCCTCGGCCATCTCGACCCCCAGGCCGTGCAGCTTCAGGTACTCGTCGTACCGGTCGGCCTTGAACAGCTCGGCGGTGCGCTCGGACACCCGCTCGCCCATGGTCACGATCATGAAGGGGACGTAGTCGACGTCATCCGAGTCGATCGGACGGAAGAAGTCGGCGATGCAGAGGTGCGGCTCCTTCACCGACCGCGGGTACGGGAACCGGGTCACCTCGGTGGTGCGGGTCTCGTCCTCCCAGATCACGACGTCGGTGCCGTCGCCGTTGCACGGGAAGTAGCCGTAGACCACCTGGGGCACGAGCAGGTCGTCGGCGCGGGCCTTGGCCAGCTGCTCGCGGAGCTCGGGGCGGATGCGGGCCTTGAAGTCGTCGTCGCTCTCGCCGGCCTCGGGGCGGTAGCCCCACTGGTTGCGGAAGATCGCCGTCTCGTTGATGTACTTGGCGATGTCGTCGAGCGGGATGCCCTTGATGACCCGGCTGCCGGTGAACGGCGGCGTGAACAGCTGGTTGTCGGTCTCGACCGCGGGGGAGCGGTCGGGGAGGACGAGGTCGCTGGTGTCGGGCTTCTGGTACAGCTCGCGGATCGACGACTCCTTGGGGACGATGCCCCAGTCCGGGTCGTCCTTCGACGGGTCGCGGCGGATCTCGCCCAGCTGGTCCATGACGCGGAGGCCCTCGAACGCGTCCTTGCCGTAGAACAGCCGGCCCCGGTAGACGCCGCGCAGGTCCCGCTCCACGTAGGTGCGGGTGAGGGCGGCGCCGCCCAGCAGGATCGGCGTCTCGAGCGAACGGGCGTTCAGCTCCTCGAGGTTGTCGCGCATGATCAGGGTGCTCTTCACCAGGAGGCCGCTCATGCCGATGGCGTGGGCGTCGACCTCCTCGGCCTTCTCGATCATCTCGGAGATCGAGATCTTGATGCCGATGTTGTGGACCTCGTAGCCGTTGTTGGTGAGGATGATGTCGACGAGGTTCTTGCCGATGTCGTGGACGTCGCCCTTCACCGTGGCCAGCACGATGCGGCCCTTGGAGGCGTCCTCGCCCTCGACCTTCTCCATGAACGGCTCGAGGTGGGCGACCGAGGCCTTCATGGTCTCGGCGCTCTGGAGCACGAACGGCAGCTGCATCTCGCCGGAGCCGAAGCGCTCGCCGACGACCTTCATGCCGCCGAGGAGGTGCTCGTTGATGATGTCGAGCGGCGTGATGCCCTCGGCCATGGCGGCGTCGAGGTCATCGGTGAGGCCCTCGCGGTCGCCGTCGATGATGCGGTGGTGGAGGCGCTCGCCGACCGGCCACCCGGACCGGTCGACCTTCTCCTCCTTCTGGACCTTCACGTCGGCGAAGACCTCGAGGAACTTGGCCAGCGGGTCGTAGTCGTCGGCGCCCTCGGACAGGGCACCGGCTGCGCCGCGGCGGTCGTAGATGAGGTCCATCGTGACGTCGAGCTGCTCCTGGGGGATCTTGCTCAGCGGCATGATCTTGGAGGCGTGCACGATGGCGCTGTCGAGGCCCACCTGCTGGCACTCGTGCATGAACACGCTGTTCAGCACGTGGCGCGAGGCGGGGGAGAGGCCGAAGCTCACGTTGGAGAGGCCGAGCGTGGTGAAGCAGCCCGGGATCTCCTCCTTGATGCCCTTGATGGCGTCCATCGTCTCGATGGCGTCGCGGCGGAGGTCGTCGTCGCCCGTGGAGAGCGGGAAGGTGAGGGCGTCGAAGATGAGGTCCTCGTTGCTCAGCCCGTAGGTGTCGCGGGCCAGCTCGGCGATGCGCTTGGCCACCCGGATCTTCCACTCGGCGGTGCGGGCCTGGCCCTCCTCGTCGATGCAGAGGCAGATGACCGCCGCGCCGTACTCCTTGGCCAGCTTGAAGACCCGGTCGAGCCGGGACCCCTCGGCGAAGCCGTCCTCGAGGTTGGCCGAGTTCAGGATGGCGCGACCGCCCATCCACTGGAGGCCGGCCTCCATGACCTCGGGCTCGGTGGAGTCGAGCACGAGGGGCGCGTTGGCCTGGGTGGCGAAGCGGCTGGCGATCTCGTCCATGTCGCCGGTGCCGTCACGGCCGACGTAGTCGACGCAGACGTCGAGGACGTGGGCGCCGCTCTTGAGCTGCTCCGTGGCCATGGCCGAGCAGGTGTCGTAGTCGCCCTCGAGCATCGCCTCGCGGAACTTCTTGGAGCCGTTGGCGTTGGTGCGCTCGCCGATCATCAGGGCCGACAGGTCCTGGTGGAGCGGCACGGCCGAGTAGATCGACGCGACCGACGGCTCGTGCTCGATGGTGCGCGAGGCCGGCGTGAGGTTCGGGGCCATGTCGGCGAGCAGCTTGATGAACTCGGGCGTGGTGCCGCAGCAGCCGCCGATGACCTGCACGCCGAGCTCGGTGACGAAACGGCGCTGGTGCTGCTCCATCTGCTCCGGGGTGAGGTCGTAGTGCATCTTGCCGTCGACCACCGAGGGGAGGCCGGCGTTGGGCAGGACGGAGATCGGCACCCGGCTGTGCTGGCTG
>DATMGQ010000244.1:0-7988 GCA_035555395.1 Acidimicrobiales bacterium | reverse complement strand
CAGCACACCCGCTCGGGCAGGAACGTCGGCACGGTGACGGCGAGCACGCCGCCCGGCTTCAGCACCCGGGTCAGCTCCGCAGCGGCGGCGCTGTCGTCGGGGATGTGCTCCATGACCTCGGAGCAGATGATGTAGTCGAAGGTGTCGTCGCCGAACGGGAGGCCGGTGCCGTCGCCGTTGATGGTCGCCCAGTGGGTGCCGGCGGGCGCCTCGCCCGCCTCCTCCATGGCCCGGAACAGGCCGGAGCAGTCCTTGAGGTCGGCGAGCGAGTAGTCGAGGGCCACGATGTGGGCGCCCCGGCGGTACACCTCGAACGCGTGGCGGCCGGCGCCCGCGCCCATGTCCAGGACGAGGTCTCCGGGCTTGATGCCCAGGCGGTCGAAGTCGACGGTCAACATGCTGGTGGTCCTGCCCGCGCTACTTCTCGGCCAGCCGGGCGCGGTACTCGTCGACCGTCTTCTCGGCGGTGTGGCGCCAGCTCCAGTGGTCGATGACGCGCTGGCGGCCGGCGAGGCCGACCTTGCGCCCGACCTCCGGGTTGTCGAGGACATAGGCCAGCTTCACGGCCAGGGCCTCGCTGTCGCCCGGGGGCACCAGGAAGGCGGTCTCGTTGTCGGGGCCGACGACCTCGGGCACGGCACCGCCGGTGGTGGCCACCAGCGGGATGGCGCAGCTCATGGCCTCGATGGCCGGCAGCGAGAAGCCCTCGTACAGCGACGGCACGACGGCGACCTCGGCCTCCGAGTACAGCTCGACGATGCGCTCGTCGGACACGCCCGAGACGAAGGTGACGACGTCGGACAGGCCCAGCTCGTCGATGGTGCGGGCGGACTCGCCGCCCGGCTTGGCCTTGCCGATGACCGTGAGGGTGATCTCCGGGCGCTCGGTGCGCAGCTTGGCGACGGCCTCGAGGAGGTAGCGCAGGCCCTTCATGGCGACGTCGGCGCTGGCGGTCGTGATGAACATGCCGGGCTTGCGCTCGACGCCCTCGACCGGCAGGAACATCTCGGGGTCGACGCCCACCGGCACGATGTGCATGCGGTCGGTGTCGACCTTGTGGTCGGCGTGGATGTCCTTGAACGAGTTCTCCGACACGGTGATGACCCGCTTGAGGCGGCGGGCCACCTCGGTCTGCATGTCGACGAAGGCGTACCAGCGGCGCAGGTTGAACTTCTTGAGGAAGCCCTGGGCGTGCTCGATCTCCAGCCGGCGGTCGACCGTGATGGGGTGGTGGATCGTGGCGATGACCGGGAGGCCCTCGCGCTCGATGGCGAGGAGGCCGAAGCCGAGCGACTGGTTGTCGTGGACGATGTCGAACTCGTCCTTGCGGTGCTTGAGCTCGTCCCACGCCCGGAGGGTGAACGCCAGGGGCTCGGGGAACGTGCCGAAGGTGAACGCGCTCACCTCGACGACGTCCTTCCAGTTCTTCAGCTCCCACAGCCCGGGCTGACGCATCGGGAAGTAGTCGTTGTAGATCTCGAGGCTGGGGAGCTTGGTGAGCTTCACCCGCGGATCGAGCTCCGGGTAGGGAGGGCCACCGAAGACCTCGACCTCGTGGCCGAGGTCGACCAGTGCCTTGGAGAGGTGGCGGACGTAGATGCCCTGGCCACCGCAGTGGGGCTTGCCCCGGTAGGCGAGGAGCGCGATGCGAAGGGGACGGTCAGCTGAGGCCATGAACCCACCAGCCTTTCGGGTTGTTGACCACCGGGTCAAGCGAGCGATCGCCCAGCATCGCTGCAACCGGGAGGTTTCGGCGCCGATTCCCGTCACCGAGTGCCAGGAGTCACGGGTCGATGGGGCAGGATCGGGGCCGTGCGAGCACTGGTCCAGCGGGTCACCCGAGCATCGGTCACGGTCGGCGACGAGGTCACCGGCGCCATCGGCGCGGGCCTGTGCGTGCTGGTCGGGGTGACCCACGGGGACCGCGCCGAGGAGGCCCGGGCGCTGGCCGCCAAGGTCTGGCACCTGCGGGTCTTCGAGGGCGACGACGGGCGCATGGACCGCCCGGTGGCCGAGGTGGGCGGCGAGGTGCTCGTCGTCTCGCAGTTCACCCTCTACGGCGACACCCGCAAGGGCCGCCGCCCGTCGTGGATCGACGCCGCCGCGCCCGAGCAGGCCGAGCCGCTCATCGAGCTGCTGTGCGACGAGCTCCGCTCGCTCGGCGCCACCGTCGCCACCGGGCGCTTCCGCGCCGACATGGCCGTCGAGTTCGTCAACGACGGGCCCGTGACGCTGCTGCTCGAGGTGGACGCGCCCGCCTAGGCCGCGGCGCGGTCTCGGCGGCGGGTGCCGGCGTAGGCCAGGCCCCAGGCACCGGCCAGGAGGAGCACGGCGGCGATGCGGGTCGGGGTGTCGCCGTGGCGGGTGTACCAGGTGAAGCCGTCGCGCAGCGGTACGACCTGGTGGCGGACGGCCTGCTCGCGGGTGGCGGTGCGCTGTTCGACCTCGCCGTCGGGGCTGACGAAGGCGCTGAAGCCGGTGGGGGCGACCTGGACCAGCCAGCGGCCGTTCTCGATGGCCCGCAGCCGCGAGGACGCGACCTGCTGGGTCTGCACGAAGGTGCCGGTGTAGGTGGACCCGTTGGTGGGGTTGTAGAGGATCTGGCCGCCGGCCTCGACCGCGGCACGGGCGCGGTGTCCGAAGAACACCTCCCACGAGATGGCGGTCGCGAGCGGGGCGGCGTCGGTGTGGAGCAGGCCCGACTGGTGGGAGACGGTGGCGTCGCGCTCGGCCAGCGTGTCAGGGGCGACCTTCTCGATGAGCGAGCGGAACGGCACCCACTCGCCGAACGGCACGCGCTGCACCTTCACGTAGCGGTCGCCCCAGTTCCCGTCGGCGTCGAGGACCTGCTGCGAGTTCCGGAACTCGGTGTCGCTCACGCCCTCCACCGTGCCGACGGACAGGGGCGCATCGAGCCGGCGGGCCAGCGCCTGGAGCTCCTGGCCCTCCTTGGCGTCCTGCACGTCGAAGTCGGTGTCGACCACGTTCTCGGGCCAGAGCACGAGGTCCATGCCCTCGGGCACCTGCTCGCTGGCCTCGAGGTGGCGCTCGAACACCTTGCGCCGGTCGGTGTTGATGGCCCGGGTCCCCTGGGGGCCGCCGCCCTGCACGAACGCGACCTGGATCTCCTTGCCGGTGTCCTCGCCCCGGGGGGCGATGGCGGCGACGCCGACGACGACCAGCGCGGCGACGACGAGCGCCCCCGCCCGGCGCCAGTCGCGGGCGACGGCTGCGGACAGGGCGACACCGAGGGCGACGGTGACCGCGGCGATGGCCAGCACGCCGCCGATGCGGGCGATGCCCGCCAGCGGACCCGCCACCTGGCCGACGGCGAGCAGCGACAGCGGGACGCCGCCGAACGGCCAGGCCGTGCGCAGCGACTCGCAGAGCACCCAGGCGCCGATGAGGCCGAGGGCCCGACCGGCGTTCGGCGGGACCGCGATGCAGAACGCGCCGAGGAGGAAGCCGAAGAACAGCACGGCGACGACGTAGCCGGGGGCCGTGAGCTGGCTGATCCAGAAGATCGTCGGGGTGAACAGGGCCCAGCCCAGCACCGAGCCGCGGAACAGCCGCTGCTTCCAGGTCGTGCCGGTGAGCAGCCGGTCGAGGAGGGCGACGCCCAAGAAGGCGAGCGGCCACCATCCCCACGGGGGCAGCGACCCGGCGATCAGCAGGCCCGCGCCCACCGCCCGCACGCTCGGCCGGGTGAAGAAGCCCCGCACGCCGCCCGGGCCGACGGCGTCGTCCGTTTCGTCGGATTCGACGGTTTCGACGGTTTCGCCGGTTTCGCCCGATTCGACGGTTTCGTCGGATTCGACGGTTTCGCCAGCCTGGGTGGATCCGGGGCGCTCGACGGGCCCGTCGGCGTCGTCGGGAGCAGGGTCGTGGTCGACCGGGGCGGCGGGGGTGTCGGACATCAGCCGACGAGTCTGGCCCACGGGTGGGCACCGACGGCAGTCGCTGCCGGGCCCCGCTCCGAGCCCGTACGCGTCGAATCGACGTCGATTCGACGCGTACGGCGTCGGTCGGTCACCCGCCGAGGCCGCGGCGGGTGGGCCAGGTGACCCCGAGGCTGGCGACGGCATCCTCCGCAGAGCGGATGCACGCCGGGATGCCCACCCCGCGGAGCGCCATGCCGGCGAGCCGGATGGGGCCGTCGCCCAGCGAGGCCTCGACGGCGTCGATGCGGTCCAGGTGGCCGGGGGCGTACTGGGGGAACGACCGCATCCACCGGCCGATCCGCACCTCGGTGGGTGCGCCGTGGACGCCGACGACGTGGTCGAGGTCGGCGAGCACGCGCTCGGTGAGGGCGTCGTCGTCGAGGTCCTGGAACCGGACGTCGCCGGTGCGGCCGACGGAGGTCCGCAGGATGACGTCGTCGCGGCCGGGGTCCCGGAGCTGCGCCCACTTGGAGGTGGCGTACGAGACGGCGGTGAGGAGCGTGCCCTCGCTGCGGGGGACCAGGCAGCCGCTGGCGCCGGCGGTGTCGCCGAGCGCGGCACGGTCGAACGCCATCGTGAGCATGGCGATCGACGAGTGGTCGATGGCCGTGAACGCCGACGAGGCGTCGGGGGCCGCTTCGGCGAGGAGCGGGCCGGCTGCGTGCGCAGGGCAGGCCACGACCACTGCGTCGGCGTCGAGCGTGCTGCCGTCGTCGAGCGCCACCTGGACCCGGTCGACGCCCGGAGCGGTGCGCCGCTCGATCGCCTCGACCCGCCGGCCCTGGCGGATGTCGACGGCGGGCATGAGGGCGAGGAGGGCGTCGACCAGTCGGGCCATGCCGCCGATGGGCGTGGCGAAGACGGGCGGGGCCCCGGCGGGCTGGTCGACTGTACCCACGACGGCGCCGCTGCCCCCGGAGGCGGCGAGCGCCCGGTCGCGCTGGGCCGTGCAGGAGCGGATGAGGCTCGGGTCGCCGGAGCGGGCCGCGGCGTCGAGCTGGGGCACGACCGCAGCGAGGCTCATGGTGGCGGTGTCGCCGGCGTTGATGCCGCCGAGCAGCGGGTCGATCAGCCGGTCGACGACCTCGTCGCCCAAGCGGCGTCGGAGGTACGGGCCGATGGCGACGTCGGCGCCCGACGCGCCGGGGTCGGCCGGGTCGGCCGGGAGGGTCAGGTCGGCGCGCGCCCGCTCGACGCCGGCGGCGGAGACGATCCCGCTGGCGGCGAGCGCATCGAGGTCGGTGGGCACCCCCATGACGTGACCGCCCGGCATCGGCCGGCGGTGCCCGTCGAGGAAGAGGTGGGCGGTGCGCTCGGCGGGCGAGATCAGCTCGCCGTCGAGCTCCAGGTCGTGGCACAGCGCGAGCGCCCACGGCACCCGGAGGAGGAAGGCATCGGCGGTCTCGTCGACCGGGCGGCCGGCCACGAGCGACGTCTGGAGCTTCCCGCCGATCCGGTCGGGCTCGACCACGGTGACGTGCACGCCGCCCTGGGACAGCCGGTACGCCGCGGTGAGCCCCGTGATGCCTCCGCCGACGACCACGACGTGGTCCGGTCGGCGTCGCGGCGCGTCGGTCACGGGGCCGGGGTGAGCGGGGCGAGGGCGGCGATGCGGGCTGCGAGGGCGTCGAGCACGACCGGGTCGTCGTTGAGGACGCGGGTGCGGGCGAACGCGATGCGCGCGTCGTCGGCGACCCGGGCCGCCTCGATGTCGAGGTCGTAGGCGACCTCGAGGTGGTCGGACACGAAGCCCTGGGGGCACACGAGGATGCCGGCCACCTCGCGGTTGGCCGCCCGCTGGCGGATGACCTCGAGGATGTCCGGGCCGCGCCACGGCTCGGGCGTGGCGCCGGCGCTCTGCCAGGCGATCGACCACCGGGGGTCGTCGACCGACGCCGGGCCGTCGATGATGCCGCGCTCGCGGATCTTGGCGATGGCGGCGGCAGCCTCGGCGGAGGCCCGCAGCTCGTTGGGGTAGGGATCGCCGTCGAGCACCCGCTCGGGGAGCGAGTGGGCGGTGAACACCACCTCGGTCCGCGGCGGCAGGCCCCGGAGGCCGACGGCGACGGCGCCGGCGAGGAACGACCGGTACTCGGGCAGGTCGTGCCACCGGTCGAGCCCGGTGGCCGGGAGGCCGGCCTCGGCGGCCGCAGCCGCCGCGCGGGCCTGGTACTCGCCGACGCTGAAGCCCGAGTAGTGCGGGGCGAGCACGACGCCGATGATCGAGCGGACGCCTTGCTCGGCGAGCGAGGCGACGCCGTCCTCGATGAAGGGGTAGGCGTGCTTCTGGCCGAGTGCGGTCACGAAGCGACCCGGGTGCAGTCGCTCGAGGGCGGCGTCGATCGTGGCGACCTGCTCCGCGGTGCGGGCGGCGAGGGTGGAGGTCCCGCCGAGGGCGTCGTACCGCATCTGGAGGTTGGCGAGCTGCTCGGGGGTCGGCGGCCGACCTCGGCGGATGTGCGTGTAGTACGGCTCGACGTCCTCGGGCGAGGCCGGCGTGCCGTAGGCCATGAGGACGACGCCGATGCGGCCGCCGGGCGGCTCGACGGTCATGCGACCGTGCCCTCGGCGTGCACGAGCTCGACCACCCGCTCGAGCACCTCGGGGTCGGTGTCGGGCAGCACGCCGTGGCCCAGGTTGAAGATGTGGCCGCGGTGCCCGCCGGCGCGGCGCAGCACGTCGCGCGCCCGGTCGAGGGCGACGTCGGCGCCGGCCAGGACGGCGACCGGGTCGAGGTTGCCCTGGAGCGCGGTGGCGTCGCCGAGGCGGGTGCGGGCGTCGTCGAGGTCCATGCGCCAGTCGACGCCCATCACGTCGGCGCCGGCGTCGCGCATGTGGGTGAGCAGCTCGCCCGTGTTGACGCCGAAGTGGATGCGGGGGACGCCGGTCGGGGCGATGCCCTCGAGCACCTTCTGCGAGGCGGGCTGCACGTACCGGACGTAGTCCGACGGCGAGAGCGCACCGGCCCACGAGTCGAACAGCTGGATGGCGGACGCCCCGTTGGCCACCTGGCTCTGGAGCGACGCGAGGGCGAGGTCGGCGAGCCGGTCGAGCAGGGCGAACCACAGCTCGGGGTCGGTGTACATGAGCGCCTTGGTCTTCTCGTAGGTCCGGCTCGGCCGGCCCTCGATGAGGTACGAGGCGACGGTGAACGGCGCCCCGGCGAAGCCGATGAGCGGCACGTCGCCCAGGTCCCGCACCAGGTTCCGGACGGTCTCGAGCACGAAGGGCGTATCGGCCTCGGGGTCCAGCGGGCGGATGCGGTCGAGGTCGGCCTTCGATGCGAACGGCTGCTCCACCACCGGCCCCACGCCGGGGGCGATGTCGACGCCGAAGCCGATGGCCTCCACGGGCGTGACGATGTCGGAGTAGAGGATGGCGGCGTCGGTGCCGTAGCGGCGGATGGGCTGGAGGGTGATCTCGGTGGCCAGGTCCGGGTTGCGGATCGCCTGGATGATGGACCCGGGGCCGCGGATGGCGCGGTACTCGGGGAGCGCCCGGCCGGCCTGGCGCATGAACCACACCGGGACCCGGTCGTGGGGCTCGCACCGGCAGGCACGGAGGAACGGGGCGTCGGCGCTGACCATCGCGGTCACGCTACCGGGGCGCCTCGGACCGTCCCCAAGCCCATCCGCGGCGCCCGGATGTCGGGACGCGCATCGGGACAGGTGTCCAGGTCAGGTAGGTCGGACGGCCCCTTGCGGGCCGAGCCGCTCATCGCCGGGCCGCGCGCTCCGATCGAAGGCACCGTGGACAAGGAGCTGGAACGCACGATCCTCGCCCTGCGCGACGAGCTCGACGCCGAGGGTCAGGCCGCGTTCGCGTCTGATCTCCGCCTCGCCCTCTCGCTGCCGCCGGAACGGCGGGACGAGGCGCTGGCCCGCGTCGTCCGCTCGTGGCAGTCGCGCCGGGAGCTGCAAGCCGCTCCCGACAGCCTCCCCTGGCTGCGCTGAGGCCGCTCGGCCGGGGCTGACCGCCCGGACCCGCCGGCTCGACCGGCGCCCGCCCACCCACCCCGTACGCGTCGAATCGACGTCGATTCGACGC
>DATMGQ010000243.1:0-3824 GCA_035555395.1 Acidimicrobiales bacterium | reverse complement strand
TGGCGGATCTCGGGCGACGAGCCGTGGCTCGCCGGCCACTTCCCGGGCAACCCGATCGTGCCGGGCGTGCTCCAGCTGGAGGCGCTCGCCCAGGCCGGGGCCATCGCCGTGCTCGCCGACGCCGAGCACGCGGACCGGCTGCCGCTGTTCGGCGGGGTCGAGGAGGTCCGCTTCCGCGGCCGGGTCGGGCCGGGCGACGAAGTCGTGCTGTCCGTCGAGATCGAGCGGCTCGGCGGGCGGGGCGGCTGGGGGCGGGGGACCGCGTCGGTCGGCGGCGTCGAGACCTGCAGCGGCCGCCTGCTGTTCGTCCTCGCGCCGCGGCCCTGAGCGGGCCGTCGTCGTCACTCCGCGGGCGGCGCCTCGCCGGCGTGCGGGGAGATGAGGTCGAGCAGGTCGCCGAGCTGGCGGTGCTGGGTCTGGAGGTGCCGCAGCGGCATGTCCCGGTTGACCCGGTAGTGGTTGCGCCGGCCGACCCGGTCCTTCTCCAGGTAGCCGGCGTCGAGCAGCTCGGCGGCGATGGCCTGGACGCGGCGCTCGGTGAGCTGGAGGCGCTCGGCCACGTCGGACATCCGGGCCTCCGGGTCCTCGGCGAGGCACAGGAGCACCAGGAAGTGGCTCGTGATGAACGCCCATTCGTGCTGGCCTGCCACACCTCCCACGGCGACCACGGTACCGGCGGGCGAGGCCCGTAAAACCTACCGATCCGGTCGGGATCGCTACCCTGCTCGACCGTGCCTCGCCGCGACCCCGCCCTCGCCGACCACCTGCGGGGGTTCGGGACGACGATCTTCGCCGAGATGTCGGCGCTGGCCGAGGCGACGGGCTCGATCAACCTCGGGCAGGGGTTCCCCGACACCGATGGTCCCCGAGCGGTGCTCGACGCGGCCGTCGAGGCCATCCGCGCCGGCCGCAACCAGTACCCGCCGGGGCCGGGCCTGCTCGAGCTGCGGACGGCGGTCGCCGAGCACCAGCAGCGCTTCTACGGCCTCGCCGTCGACCCCGACACCGAGGTCCTGGTCACCGTGGGGGCAACGGAGGCGATCGCCGCCGCGCTGCTGGCGCTGTGCGAGCCGGGCGACGAGGTCGTCGCGTTCCAACCCACCTTCGACTCGTACGCCGCCGCGGCGGCGCTGGCCCACGCCCGGCTCCGCCCGGTCACCCTCCATCCGCCCCACCTGGCTGCGCCGCTCGACGAGCTGGCGGCCGCCATCGGTCCCGCGACTCGGGTCGTGCTGCTCAACTCGCCGCACAACCCGACCGGCAAGGTGTTCACCCGGGAGGAGCTGGCCGAGATCGCCCGGCTGTGCGTGGAGCACGACCTCATCGCGGTGACCGACGAGGTCTACGAGCACCTGGCCTTCGACGGCGAGCACCTCCCGCTGGCCGCCTTCCCGGGCATGGCCGAGCGCACCCTCACCATCTCGTCGGCGGGCAAGACGTTCTCGGTCACCGGGTGGAAGATCGGGTGGGTGGCCGGGCCGGCCGAGCTGGTGGCTGCGGTGCGGACGGCCAAGCAGTTCCTCACCTACGTCGGCGGCGGGCCGTTCCAGCCTGCCGTCGCCACCGGCCTGCGCCTGCCCGACGCCGTGTTCGACGCGGTGCGGGACGACCTCCAGGCCAAGCGGGACCGCTTCTGCGACGGGCTCGCGGCGGCGGGGATCGAGGTCGCCCGTCCGCAGGGGACCTACTTCGCGACGCTGGACGTGCGGACGCTCGGCGAGGACGACGGCGTGGCGTTCTGCCGCTCCCTCCCGGAGCGCTGCGGCGTGGTGGCCGTCCCCTCCGCCGTCTTCTACGACGACCCGGCGATCGGCCGGCCGTTCGTGCGCTTCGCGTTCTGCAAGCAGGACCACGTCCTGGACGAGGCCATCGAGCGACTCGCCGCCCTGGACCCGGGAAGCTGAGCTCGGGCGCAGACCTGCCCGGGCTCAGACCTGCTCGGGCTCGTGGGCGACGAGCTCGGTGATGACGGCCTTGGCGTGGGTCCAGCCGATGCGGCGGCCCTCGAGGTCGAGGTGGTCGCCGGTCTGGGTGTCCTCGAGCACCATCGTGCGCACCGCGAAGTGGGCCTTCACCGTGACCTTGAGGTGGCGGCGGTCGAAGGTGCGGAACAGCTGGACGTCGCCCGCCTTCAGCTCCCGCTGCTGGTCGTACGGTCCGCCGAGGTCCTTGGGGACGAGGACGTGCACGGTGTCGGGGCCGACGGCCACCAGGAACTCGAAGATGCCGTCGAGGTTCCCGGCGAGGTGCCCGGCCACCGCGCCGGAGTAGGCGCCGACGCCGACCCCCAGCCCTCCCGCGCCGACCTCGTCGCCGATGGCGCCGCCAGCGGCCGTCCCGACGGCAGCTCCGCCGCCTCGCTTCGCGGCCGCGCCCTTCGGTTCGAACGTGCCGGCGGCGACGATCGTGTCGCCCGTCGCCGTCTCGGCGACCGCGATCGGGTCGTTGCTCATGGACCACCTCCCGCTCGGGACGGCGCCGGATCCGTGGCACCGACCTGCCCAGCTTCCGCCCGATGCCGGGGGCGGTCAACCGGCACGCACCGTGCAGACCGCTGACCTGCGGGATCGGGCGGGTGGACGCCGGGAAGGGGGTGGCGCACCCGCCCGTTCGAGCCAGCCGACGGGCAGATGGCCTGGACGTCTGTCCAAGGAGGGCGCCCGGCCGCCCTACGCTGCTCGCCGTGCCCGAGCGTCCCACCATCGGCGAACCCGGTCTGGGGTCGGCTCGGTGACGGCGCAGCCGTCGGTGCGACGGGTCCGCGGCCGCCGCCCAGGAGCCCGGTTCGACGCTCGTGGCGGCCGGCCTCCGGGCTTCGCTGGGGAGGCGGTACGTCCTCACCGTCGAGGACCGGCCAGGCACGGTGCTGGGCGCCGTGGTGCTGCACCGGGTCGGCATGGCCCAGTGGGACGCGCACCCGCTGGTCGTCGACGACCGGTGCGCTTCGCAGCTCGGCGGGCTGATCGACCGGTCGCCGGCGAGCGCCGTCATCGGCTCCCTCGGCTGCGGGCATCGTAACGCCGTGCAGGAAGGGCCTCGACCGGGTCGGGCCGGCCTCACCCCCGAGGGTGGAACGAGGCACACCCCCGTCCCGCAGGGGCCGGGCGGGACGGGGGCGGCTCAGCTGGCGGGGGTGGCCTGCTCGGCGGCGAGCTGGGCCACGAGGGACCGCTCGCTGCGCCCGGCGGCCATCGCCGCGGCCCACGCGTCGGCTTCGGCGGCCGTCGCCGACCGGTCCAGCAGCGCCGTGTACCAGAGCTCGGCGAGGTGCCGGCGGGCGTCGTCGAAGGCGGTGATCTGGGCGGCGGTCGAGCCACGGTTGGCACCGGCCGCGAGGGCCGGGTCGATCACGTGGTGCTCGGCGGCGGTGGCATCCCGCCCGACCAGCGAGGCGTAGGCCCGGTCGGTCCACGCGGCGGGTTCGGTGCCGACCCGGTTCCAGAGCTCGCCCGACCCGAGCAGCCCGACCCGCAGCGCGTCGGGAGCGTCGTGGTCGAGGCGGTCCGTCCAGTACGCGGAGCCCGCGGCATCAGCGGGCCGGCCGAGGATCCGGGTGTAGGTGGTGTGGACGAGCCGGCGCCGGAACTCGGCGCTGTCGATGAGCAGCCGGGCCACGTCGACCGCGGTGGCCCCGGCGTCGAGGCGCGTGGCCCAGTACGCCCGGCCGCTGGGGTCGGGCGAGCGGCCGAGCAGCAGCTGGTACAGCGAGCCGACGGTCACCTGACCGGTGGTGGGCGGCGTCGTCGTGGTGGTCGTGGTCGGTGCGGTCGTCGTGGTGGTCGGCGGGGCGGTCGTGGTGGTCGAGGTCGTCGAGGTGGTCGTCG